>NZ_JBMDJX010000011.1:0-163638 GCF_057809415.1 Chromobacterium sp. FG22
CATCGCCCTTGGCGGCGGTGGCGCGTTGAGCTTGTTCAGCCGGGGCGCTGGCGTCTTGAGCCGCCCAGCTGGCGCCGGCGAACAGGGAAGTCATCAGAGCAATGGCAAGAGTGGATTTCTTCATGGGATTAACCTTTTCGAGAGAGTGAGTCACATCGCTTGCGCTTGAGTCTGTCGCGCTTCGATCATTTGCGCTTTCCCTATGGCAAAAGGCGTGCCAGCTTTGATTTTTTCTTATGTATCAAAGTTTTGCGTTTTTTGTGGCTTGAGTTTGATTGCAGGAAGCGGCCATTCTGTCGCCGTTAGGCGACAGAATGTCGGTGGAGATGGGCAGAGCTTTGATTTGCTTGGGGTTTTGCCTGTCGCCGATCGGCGACAGACGTAGAGGCGCTCCGTTTCCGTCACGCCGATCGCGTCGCCGCGCTTATTCCAGCTTGAAGGCGGCCGGCGTCAGTTCGTGTTTTTGCAGCAAGCGGTAAAACTCGGTGCGGTTGCGGTCCGCCAGGCGCGCGGCGTCGCTGACATTGCCGCCGGTCAGCCGCAACAGGCGTTCCAGATAGTCGCGTTCGAATTGCCGCTTGGCTTCCGCCAGCGTCGGAATCGCGCTTTCTTCACTGGCGACGGCTTTCTGTACTTGCGCCAGCGTTACCAGAGAGCCGGTGGTCAGCACGCAACATTGTTCAACCACATTGGCCAATTGTCGGATATTGCCCGGCCAGGGCGCCGCGCTCAGGTATTCCAGCGCGTCGGCGGCGAAACCGCTGACGGCCTTTTGATAGCGGGTGGCGATTTTTTCCAGGAAATGCGCGGCCAGCAGAGGAATGTCTTCGCGGCGTTCCGCCAGCGGCGGCAGGCGCAGAGACACCACGTTCAGGCGGTAGAACAAATCCTCTCGGAAGCTGCCTTCCTGAATCAGCGCTTCCAGCTCGCGATGCGTGGCCGACACCAGACGGATATCCACCGGGGTCGCCCGCGTCGCGCCGACCGGACGCACCTCGCGCTCTTGCAGCACGCGCAGCAGTTTGACCTGCAGCGGCGGCGGCATATCGCCGATCTCGTCCAGGAACAGGGTGCCGCCGTCCGCCTGTTGGATCAGGCCGGTCTGGCGCGCGTTGGCGCCGGTGAACGAGCCTTTTTCATGGCCGAACAACTCGCTTTCCAGCAGATTGTCCGGAATCGCCCCGCAGTTGACCGCGATGAAGGGCTGGCCGGCGCGCGGGCTGGCCAGGTGGATGGCCTTGGCCAGCACTTCCTTGCCGGTGCCGCTTTCGCCGCGCAAGAGCACGCTGGCGCCGGTGGCGGCGACCATGCGGGCCTCGGCCAGCAGTTCCTCCATCGCCGGGCTGCGGCTGACTAGGCCGGAGCGCCAGCCGGCGGCGGCTTGATCGACCGCGCGTCCGGGGCCCGCCAGCGATAGCCCTTGGGCCACCTTGTCCAGCAGCGCCTTGCCGTCGAAGGGTTTGACCAGATAGCCGAATACGCCGCGGCTGACCGCTTCCACGGCGTCCGGCACCGTGCCGTGGGCGGTCAGCAGAATCACCGGCATCGCGGGGTAGCGCTGGCGGACTTGCTCAAACAGCTCCAGACCATCCATGCCGGGCAGGCGCCAGTCCGTCAGCAGCAAGTCGGCGCGGCGGGCCGCCAGCGCGTTCAAGGCCGCTTCGGCGCTGTCCAGCGCTTCGACCTCGTAGCCGGCGGCGCCGAGGCGAAGGCCGAGCAAGCGCAACAGATCGGGATCGTCGTCCACCAAGACGATGCGGGCGATGGAGCTCATGGCTGGCCTCCTTTGGTTTTGCTGGGTTTCAGCTGGAGTTCGCGCTCGACTTCGCGCAAGGCGTTGAGCTTGCCGTTCAAGTCGTCGTAGCGTTTTTGCAGATCGCGGTTCTGCGCCTGCTGTCGTTCCAGCGCTTCCGCCAGCTTGCGTCTTTCCTGCAGCTGTTGAAGCGGCAGCCGCGCAAGACCCTGGCTGGCCGGGTCCAGATTATCGGTTTTGGCGAGCAGACTTTCCAATTGGGCCTGCAGTTTTTGAACATCGGCGCGGCTCTCCGCCGCCTGCGCCTGTTGCAGCAGAGTCAGCAAGCGGGCGCTGCCGCAGCTTTCCCGTCCGGCCAGGCTCAGCGCCTGGATTTCCCGCGTCTGGCTCAGTAGCAGCAGGATCTGGTTGGCGTCCGGGCAACGGATGATGGGCGCGGCGGGCACGGCGACCGGCTGGCCTTGATGAGCGCAGGCGCTCAGGGCCAGCAGGCCGCACAGCCAAAGAAGCCGGCGCGCGTTGAGAGCCCAAAAGCGAGATGTCTTCATATCTTGTTCTCCGGTTCCGGCCACTGCAGGCGGAAGCAGGCGCCGGCCTGAGGTTTGGATTCCAGCGTCAGTTCGCCGCGCATCAATTGGGCGAAGCCGCGCGCCATCGCCAGGCCCAGCCCGGTGCCGGGCAGTTCGCCCGGCGGCGGCGAGCCGCTCCAGAACGGTTCGAAAATTTTTTCCCGATAGGCGTCCGGCACTCCGGGGCCTTGATCGCGGATTTCCAGCCAGACGCCGCCGGCGTCGCGGCCGTGGCGCAGGCTCAAGGCGCTGCCGGCGGGGCTGTGGCGGATGGCGTTGATCAATAGATTGTCCAGAATGGTTTCCACTTTGGAGCGGTCGCCGTTGACCCGATCCGCGTCGCCCAGGACGTCGGCGGCCAGGCGTTTGGCCTGCAATAGCGGACGGCTGGCCTGCAGCCGCTCCGCAATCAGCGCCGGCAGATCGAAGGTTTCCACGGTCAGCGTCTCGGACAGCCATTGGCCGGCATCATAGCGCAATAAGGCTTCCACGCGCTGACGCAGAGTTTGCGCATTGTTTTGCAGGATGGCGACGATCTCCTGCTGCTGCGCGGACAGCTGTCCTATCACTTCTTCGCGCAGCAGCGCGGCGGCTTCGTGGATGGCGGCCAGCGGCGTTTTCAGCTCATGGGACGCTTGGCGGAAGAAACGGCCTTTCTGTTCTTCCAGCGCCGCCAGCCGGCGGTCTAGCTGGGCCAGCTCGCGCGCCAGACGCTGCAGGTCGGCGGGGCCGGACTGGCGCCAGTCCTGCAGCCGCGCGCCGTCGCTCATCCGCGCGATCTTGGCTTGCAGCTTGCGCAGCGGCCAGCTGATCAACAAGGTCATCGCCAGCGCCAGCGCCAGCGCGGAGGCCAGCGACAGCCAGGCCAGGCGGTCGGCGGTGCGGCGCATTTCCGTGATCGAGTCCTGCCATTGGCGCTGGCTTTGTTCCAGTTGGCGGTTGATCAATTGGCCTTGCGCGGTCAGGTGCAGGTCCAGCTGGCGGAACAAGCGGTCGCGTTGCGCGCCGGCGCGCGCCGGCAGGGCCTGGAGTTGCGGCTGGATCGCCAGAATGGCCCGGGCGCTGAGCGTCAACTCGTCGTCGTCGCCGCGTTGCAATTTGCGTTGCGCCAGCTCGATCTCCTGCCAGGCGCCGGCGGCGGTTTTGGCCAGCGCGCGGTCTTTCAGGATTTGAGCCTGGCGGGTGGCGCGTTCGAATTGAATGGATTGCTCGCGCGACACGCGGTTGGCGTCCAGCCATTCCTTGGCTTGCTCCTGATGCGAGCGCAGCGTGGAGGCGGCGTGTCCCAGCTCGTTGCGCAGCTGGATCAGCACGGCCGAGGGCACGACGGCGACGATCAGAAAGCTGGCCAGCAACAGGCTGCGGAATGAAACGAAACGAAGCATGATGGGGTCGGCGTCGACGCCGCGGGCGTAGGCCCGCGGCTAAGGGCAAAGATCAAGCAGACAGCGGAGCGGCGGCTAAGTTCTGGCGGGAAATCCATTCAGCCAGTTCAGCCACGCTCAGAACGGGCAGCGCGTGCGTTTGAGCGTAGTCCGCGATTTGCGCGCCGCGCATCATGCTGCCGTCGGGGTTCATCAGCTCGCAGAGCACGCCGGCGGGCTGGAAGCCGGCCAGGCGCGCCAGTTCCACCGCGGCCTCGGTATGGCCTCGGCGGCTCAGCACGCCGCCGGCGGCGGCCACCAGCGGGAAGACATGGCCGGGGCTGACCACGTCGTCCGCCTGCGCTTGCGGGTGGACGGCGGCCTGGATGGTGCGCACCCGGTCGGCGGCGGACACGCCGGTGGACACGCCCTGGGCGGCTTCTATGCTGACGGTGAAGGCGGTGCCGTAGCGGCTGCCGTTGCGTTGCGTCATCGGCGGCAATTGCAGCCGGGCGGCGTGCTCGGCGGTCAGGCACAGGCAGACGATGCCGCTGCAATCGCGGATCAGACGCGCCATTTCGGCCTCGCTCAGCGCGTCGGCGGCCAGGATCAGGTCGGCCTCGTTCTCGCGGTCGTGATCATCGGGAACAATGACCGGCAGGCCGCTGCGCAAGGCGTTCAGCGCCGCCTCTACGCGTTGGGACAAGATGTCGGGGTGTGTGGCGATACTCATGGAAACGGTCCTCGGGTCGTTTGAGAAACAGGTTCCAGGGCGTGAAAAGGGCCGGCGCAAGCCAACCCGCGCGCACTAGCGCGCAGCGAACACGCCGCGGCCGCGCGTAGCGCGGCAGGCGGCCATGTCGTCTTCTCTCATCCGGACTATTACCGTCGGCTCTGGCCTGTCACCAGATCTGCTGACCTTCCGCCGGGAAGCGGAAGCGCTCGCGGGCTCGATCTTGCGATCATACCGCCGGTGGGGAATTGCACCCCGCCCTGAAGACGTTGCGTTGGCCCGCGATGATGGGCGGGCCAGCGGCGATTATAGCGCGGTGGTAAGATTGGGCATTCGTTTTTTTGGCCGGCGGCTGACACCATGATTGAAACCGACAACCTGTACGGCGGCGCGCCCGAGCCGCGCATCGTCACCCAGCAAAGCCTGTCCAGCCAGGAGGAGGCGCTGGAGCGCGCCTTGCGGCCCAAGCAGCTGGACGAGTACGTCGGCCAGAAGAAGGCGCGCGAACAGCTGGAGATCTTCATCGAAGCGGCCAAGCGCCGCAGCGAAGCGCTGGACCACGTGCTGCTGTTCGGCCCGCCCGGCTTGGGCAAGACCACGCTGGCGCACATCGTCGCCCGCGAAATGGGGGTGAATTTGCGCCAGACCTCGGGGCCGGTGCTGGAGCGGGCGGGCGATCTGGCCGCCTTGCTGACCAATCTGGAGCCGCACGATGTGCTGTTCATCGACGAGATCCACCGGCTGAGCCCGGTGGTGGAGGAAATCCTCTATCCGGCGCTGGAGGATTATCAGATCGACATCATGATAGGCGAGGGGCCGGCGGCGCGTTCGGTCAAGATCGATCTGCCGCCGTTCACCCTGGTGGGGGCCACCACCCGCGCCGGCATGCTGACCAATCCGCTGCGCGACCGTTTCGGCATCGTCGCGCGGCTGGAGTTCTACAACGCGGAGGAACTGACCCGCATCGTCAGCCGTTCCGCCGGCTTGTTGAACGTCAAGCTGGCCGACGACGGCGCGTTCGAAGTGGCGCGCCGCAGCCGCGGCACGCCGCGCATCGCCAACCGGCTGCTGCGCCGGGTGCGGGATTACGCCGAGGTCCGGGCCGACGGGGTGGTCAGCGCTCAGGTTGCGGACGCCGCGCTGGCGATGCTGGACGTGGACCCGGCCGGCCTGGACGTCATGGACCGCAAACTGCTGCAGGCCATTCTGGAGAAGTTCTCCGGCGGGCCGGTGGGGCTGGACAACGTCGCGGCCGCCATCGGCGAATCCACCGATACCATAGAAGATGTGATTGAGCCCTTCCTGATTCAGCAAGGCTATCTGCAGCGCACTCCGCGCGGCCGGATGGCGACGGCGTTGGCCTATCAGCACTTTGGGCTGCCGTTGCGGGATTGACGCGCCGGCCGGCGCTGTCGCTTGCGCGCAGCAGCATGGCCATCCCTTGATCGCCGCCGCCGCCGCGCGGGCGTACAATGCCTGCTTTCACGCATTCCGCTGCGGCGGGGGATGATTATGTTCTACGCTTTGTTCGGCCTGACCTTGGCGGTGGCGATCGCCACTTCGATTTTCACCGCGCGCTTTTTCGATCCGGCGGTCAACAAGATTCTGGCGCGAGTCCTGGGACGGGATTTGACCGATGCCTGGCGCAAGTACATTTTCTTCGCCATCGTGGTCACCGGCGTGTCCGGCGGCGTGCGGCAGTGGGCGTTGGAGAAGTACCTGCCGCCGGCGGCGGGCAAGGGCAGCACGGTGATGGAGCTGACCGGCGAACGCTGGTTGCTGGAGTTGTTCAATACCTTCATCGACACCCTGCGCTCGATTGCCTGGGTGATGTTGTTGTTCTTCCTGTGCGCGATGCTGGCCTATGTGATCATGAAGGCGGTGGAGATGCGCAAAGGCGAGCAGGCCTCCGACGAATGAAAAAATCCCGGTCATGGACCGGGATTTTTCTTTGAAGCGCGGCGCGGCTCAGCGGCCGATCTTGATTTGCGACCACAAGCGGTTCAGATCGCGGCGGGATTTCACGTCCAGATCTTTCAGCGCCACGTATTTGCCCTTGGCCGGCTCCAGCATGATCACCGGATTGGCCTTGATCTGCGGTTTGAAGAAGGCCTCGGCCGCCTTGACCGGATTGGTTGCGCCGATCTGGTTGGAAATCTCGGCGGCGTTCTTGCCGTCCAGCATGAAATTGATGAAGCGGTGCGCCAGGTCCGGACGCGGGGCGTCCTTCAACACCACCATATTGTCCACCGCCAGGATATTGCCTTCTTTCTGCGGCTGGTAAGCCAGCTTGAACGGGCGTTTGGCGTGCTGCGCGTCCTGCTGTGCCTGGAACAGATCGTTGGAATAGCCGTGTGCCACCCAGATATTGCCGACGGTCAGCTCTTTGATATAGCTCTGGTTGTTGAAGGCGGCCCAATAGGGCTTGGCTTTGCGGATCACGCCGGCCGCGGCCTTCCAATCTGCTGGCTGGACGGAGTTGGCGTCCTTGCCGAGATAGAGCAGGGCGGCGGACATCAGTTCGCGCTGAGAATCCAGCACGGTGACCCTGCCCTTGATCTTGGCCAGCACCGCGGGATCGAAGATCAGCGCCCAGCTGTTGGCCTGCGGCAGCACGCCGGCTTTTTGCAACTGGGTTTCGTTGTAGCCTAGCAAGGTCAGCGATACCACGGTGGGCGCGGCCACCTTGTTGCCGGCGTCGAACGGCGCGTTCAGGCTCAGATAGCCGGCGTTGAGGTTTTTCCAGTTGGGCAGCAGCGCCTTGTTCAGTGGCTGGGTCTTGCCCTGCTTGATCAGCGTGCTGACGGCGAAGGCGGTGGGAAACACCATGTCGTAGCCTTTGGCGCCGGCGGCCAGCTTGGCCAGCATTTCCTCGTTGTCCCCGTAATAGTCCTGCACCAGCCTGCATTTGCACGATTGTTCGAAACGCTTGGCGGTGTCTGCGGACAAGGCGTTGTTCCAGTTGTAGATATGGAGTACGTCCTCGGCCATTGCCGAGCCCCAAGTCAGAGCCAGAAGCGCCGAAAGGGCCAGCTTTTTCATACGCGTGAATCCTTAAGTTCAAAGAATGGGAGGGTAAAAAGGGAGGCGGAGCGAAGGCGCCGCGGCGCCTCCGCCTCCGTCACAGCGCGACCATATTGTCGCGATGGATCAGTTCCGGTTCGATCATATAGCCCAGCGCGGCCTCGATCTCGCGGGTGGGTTTTTGCATGATGGTGCGCGCTTCGCTGGAGCTGTAGTTGACCAGGCCGCGCGCCACTTCCTTGCCTTCCTGATCGACGCAGGCCACCGCCTCGCCGCGCAGGAAATCGCCTTCCACCGCGCAAACGCCGATAGGCAGCAGGCTGGTGCCGCGTTCCCGTACCGCCAGCGCCGCGCCGGCGTCCAGCACCAGACGGCCGGACAGCTTCAGATGGTCCGCCAGCCATTGCTTACGCGCCGCCATGCGGCTGGTGGGCGGCAGCAATTGGGTGCCGATGCCTTCGCCGTCCGCCAGGCGCGACAGCACCTGATGCTCGCGGCCGCAGGCGATCACGGTGGCCGCGCCGCTGCGCGCCGCGCGCTTGGCGGCGAGAATCTTGGTGATCATGCCGCCGGTGCCCACGCTGGAACCGGCGCCGCCGGCCATCTCTTCCAGCCGGGCTTCGCCGGCGACGGCTTCGTGGATGAATTCCGCGTCCGGGTGTTTGCGCGGGTCCGCGCTGTACAGGCCTTGCTGATCGGTGAGAATGATCAGCGCGTCGGCCTCGATCAGATTGGTCACCAGCGCGCCCAGGGTGTCGTTGTCGCCGAAGCGGATTTCGTCGGTGACCACGGTGTCGTTCTCGTTGATGATGGGCACCGCGTTCAGGTTCAACAGGCTGGTCAGCGTGGAGCGGGCGTTCAGGTAACGGGTGCGGTCGGCCAGGTCCTCGTGGGTCAGCAGGATTTGCGCGGTTTGCAGGCCAAAGCCGCGGAAGGCGGTTTCGTAGGCCTGGCACAGGCCCATCTGGCCGACCGCCGCCGCGGCCTGCAATTCGTGCACGCCCTTGGGGCGCACGGTCCAGCCCAAGCGCTGGCAGCCCTCGGCGATCGCGCCGCTGGAAACCAGCACCACCTGTTTGCCGCGCCGCTTCAGCTCGGCGATCTCCGCGGCCCAGCGATCAAGCGCCGCCCTGTCCAGGCCCTTGCCGTCATTGGTGACGAGACTGGAGCCGACCTTGACCACAATCCGGTCTGCGGCGTGAATAACCGAGCGCATCCAAAACTCCATAAGTCGAAAACGATAGATGCGGGGGAGTGTACCCGAAAAATCGGGGGGCGGACGGTCTCCAGCGGTGAGGGCGTCCGCCGGCGACCAAGCGATGGCGCCAGTCCGTTGATTACAAGGGCTTTGATCCGGGCAGCGGCATCCGGCCGGCCAGGCAGCACGATAAAAGCTTGATCTGGATCAGAAATGCTCGCTGTCGCGGTATTCCATGATCTGGAACAGCGGAGTCTGCGCGTGCAGACGCGACACCCGGATCAGGCTTTCCCGTTCGCCGTCGTGCAGGCGGAATTCGCGCAACTGGCTATACGGGCGTCCCGCCATCAACAGCAGTTTGGGCGCGCCGGCAGGCGTGGCCAGCAGCAAGACGAACTGAAAGCTGTCGCCGGGATGGGTAATGCTGGGCACGGCCAGCGCGGGCCGGGGCGGCCCGCCGATGAACTCCACGCCGCATTCGATCTCCCGCCCGTCCGCGCGCAGCGCGACCCAGCGAGCGATGCCCAGCTTGGCGTTTTCCGGCTGATTGGGAGGCGTGACCAGCAGCAACTCGCCGGCGCGCAAAGATTGATCGCGCGGTTGGCCGTGCAGCAGCAGGCCGTTGTCGCTCTGGTTGGAAATAGCCAGCAAGCAGGGCGGCGGCGGTGGGCGTTGGCGCGGCGTGTCTTCTTCCGCGGCGATGCCGGGTAACTGCCAGCTCAGATCGTTGCGATGGAACCAGATGCCCGGCAGCGCGGCGACGATTTCAATAATGGTTTGGGTCTTGAGCCGCGGGTGGCGGCGGCGTTTGGGCTGATGCCATTCCTCCACCAAAAGGGACAAGAGCTGCAACTCGTCTATCATCAGGCCTTGTTGGCGATTGTTCTGCGCCTTTTGCAGCGCTTCGCGGCTTTTCTCCAGAATGTCGCGCAGCGGCTCCAGATCCAGCAGAAAGCAGCCGGGGCCCAATTTGCTTGCGGAAATCGGCAGAAAGCGCGGTGGGGAATCGATCTGTTGGTCCACCAGATAGCCGTGCACCGGCTGGGTCAAGGCTTCCACCGGGATTAGCCGGGCCTTGGCGGCCAGGTCGAAGATCAACTGCCGCGACAAGGCCTGCTCGGTGGGGGCGAGACGATTGCTGGGCGTCAGCCCCATCAGCAGAATTTGCAGATAGATGGTCTGGATGGAGTCGTCGTTGGCCAGACCCTTGTCCTGCCAGCCGCGGCTGCAGGCGAAAATATGCAGCTGGTGGCAGTCGTACCAGAAGTCCGGCGTGATCGGGCTATAACATTGCTGGCTGATGCTCAGCAATTGGCGCGCCGCCATCATGGTATAGGCCATCAGCTCGATTTTCGGATGCTCGCGATCCAGCAGGCTGCGCTTGGCCAGGCGATCGTGCAGCGTCTGTTTGAAAGTGATGAAAATCATTGCAAACAGCTCGGCGCTGAGCAAGGCCAGCTGTCGCACTTTTGGCGTGCCCAGGCTGTCGTGCTGCCGAATCTCGTTTTCCAGCAGCGGATAATAGCGGTCCACCGCTTTTAGATACAGCTTCAGCAGCTTGTGGCGCAAATGGCCGTCCAGCGGAACCCGGGACAGATTTTGCAGGGACTGGCTCAATAAGCGTCCGCATTCGGGCAGGTCGGTGAAGGGCAGCCGCTCCAGCCATGCCGCCACACTATCCGGTTGAGTATCTATCAGCAGAGGATCCATAGTTTGTTCTGGCAGGATGAGCGGCGGCATGCAAGGCGATTCACAATGTAAATCTTGCCAAATCGCATGCTATGGGCACTCACCCCGCCATGGCAAGGAGGATCACGGCAAAGCGATGCTTTGGCCGTCGGCGGTGTTGGATGCGCGCGCCAGTTCCTCCAGCGTGGCTTCGGTGGCGGCGATCAGGAAAGCCATTTCCTCGTCGGTGATCGAGTAGGGCGGCATGAAGTAAACGGTGTTGCCGATCGGACGCAGCAGGCATCCGCGGCGCAGCATCGCGGCAAAGCAGGCCTGGGCGAAATCGGCTCGAGCGGTGTCGACCTCGAAGGCCCAGATCATGCCGCGGTGACGGAAATCCCTGACATCCGGCCGTGCCCGCAAGGCAGCCATCTGCGCGTTGAAGCGCTGGGCCTTGGCGGCGTTGACGGCCAGAACATCTTCCTCCGCAAAGATATCCAGCACCGCCAGGGCCGCGGCGCAGGCCAGCGCATTGCCGGTATAGCTGTGCGAATGCAAGAAACCGCGGGTGACGTCATCGTGATAGAAGGCCTGGTAAATCGGATGGCTGGTCAACACGCAGGAGAGCGGCAGGAAGCCGCCGGTAATGCCTTTGGACAGACAGAGAAAGTCCGGCGTGATGTCGGCTTGCTGATAGGCGAACAGACTGCCGGTCCGGCCAAAGCCGACGGCGATCTCATCGGCGATCAAGTGCACCTGATATTGATCGCACAGCTGGCGCAGCTCGCTCAGATACAGCGGATCGTACATCGCCATCCCGGCCGCGCCTTGAACCAAGGGCTCCACGATGACGGCAGCCACTTCCCCCGCGTGTTTGGCCAGCAGGCTTTCCAGCGCCTGGATCGCTTTGAGCGCGGCATCGGCCGCGCTTTCTCCGGGTTGCGCGCGGCGGGCGTCCGGAGACGGCGCGCGCAGGCTCGGCTTCAGCAAGCCGGCGTAAGTGTTGGAAAACAAGGGAACGTCGGTCACGGCCAGGGCGCCGACGGTTTCGCCGTGGTAACTGTTTTCCAGGCTGATGAAGCGGGTCTTGTCCGCTTGCCCCTGGTTGCGCCAATAGTGGAAGCTCATCTTGAGCGCAATTTCCGTGGCGCTGGCGCCGTCGGATCCATAGAACACGTGGGCCAGGCCGCTGAGCTTGGCCAGACGTTCCGACAACTCCACCACGGGCTGATGCGTAAAGCCCGCCAACATCACGTGCTCCAGCTTGTCCAGCTGATCCTTGATCGCCTGCTTGATCCGAGGCTGACCATGGCCAAACAAATTGACCCACCAGGAGCTGACTCCGTCCAGATAACGCTTGCCGTCGAAGTCGCTCAGCCAGACGCCGTCGGCGCTGGCGATGGGCACGATGGGCAAAGCCTCGTGGCGCTTCATCTGGGTGCAGGGGTGCCAGACGGTGTTGAAGCTGCGTTGCAGCCAGTCTTGGTTATCACTCATATCTGTTCTATGTATTCAGACTAAGCATTCGATGCTATCACAGGGAGGGCGAAGGCAGCGGACTGACCAAAAACGTCACATTTCTACTTGTTGCGCTGTTGATGCCTGTCAGATTGATTGGAATGGGAGTGGAAGAGGGGGTGGCATGATTTCTGCATAAGCCACACCCTATAAAACAAGCCTTGGAGCCGAGCAATGAGGAAGGCGGCTGGTTTTACCTTGATTGAACTAATGATTGTTGTCGCTATTATCGGTATTTTGGCGGCGATTGCGATTCCGGCTTATCAGAATTATACGATTCGAGCCAAGGTGGCGGAAGGTCTGACTTATGCGGATCAAGCAAAGACCTCGGTGTCTGAATTCTATCTGGCGGGCAATACTTGGCCAAGCACCAATGCCAGTGCGGGTTTGCCTGATACTTTGGCGGGAAATTATGTCAGTAATGTGCAGGTCGGAGTCAGTAGCGGAGTCAGTACGGTGACTGTGCTGTTTAATAATAGTGTGGTCTCTGGTTTGTCTGTAGTTTTTACCCCAGTAGTGAGTAGTGGTACTATAGCGTGGTCGTGCTCTACTGATGCGGCTTATGCTCAATATGTGCCTTCGTCTTGCCATTAATGAATGGAGCTTTCAATGCAAAAATCCCAACAAGGTTTTACTCTTATCGAGCTGATGATAGTTGTTGCTATCATTGGTATTCTCGCCGCGATTGCCATTCCCGCTTATCAGGACTACACGAAGCGGGCCAGAGTTTCTGAGGGTCTGAGTCTGGCTTCTGCTGCAAAAACTGCTGTGGCAGAGTACTATGCTTCAAATGGCTCATTTCCGACAAGCAATGCCTCTGCTGGATTGCAAACTACTATTACGGGTAATTCGGTGACTGACCTTTCTGTCGGTGCTAGTGGGGTGCTTACTGTGACGTACAGTACGACACTTGTGGACTCTACTAACAATAAATTGACTTTGACTCCCTCTGCATCAGGAGGGTCGATTATATGGATTTGTGCGAAGGCGAGTTCCAATGGTGTTAAAGATCAATGGTTGCCAGCAAACTGCCGAGCTGGTAACTGATGTTTAATTTTTGTTGAAATGGGGGTGCCGAAAGGCACCCTTTTATTATGAATAAAAATATAAAGATATTAGTTTATTTTTTTATTGCCCTATCAGTTTCTGCCCCATTTTTAAGTTGGCTGCGTTATGCGCCACTTCCGGATTGGTTTTCTGATGCTTCTGCACTTGCGCTTCTTGGTGTGGCCATGTGTGGCTTGTGTCTATTGAATATTGATAGAGTCCTTGTTTCGTGGCTTGAACTGGTCCTACTTGTGCTTGCTTTTTCTGTGTTGCATTCCAGTTTTTATGGCTACTTAGCACTATTGTTTATTGGGTTGGCCCTGTTTTCTATTTTGCTTAGAAGTTGTCTCAGTATATCGGATGCCGATAATCTGATCTTTGTGCTTGCCTGTGTAGTCACTTTTTTTTCATTGTTGCAATCGTTGGTGGGTATATTGCAAGCAGTAAAGTTAGCCTATCTTTTTAATGGGTTTGTTGTGTATGATCCAAAATCTAATGCTGTGATAGGAAATATTGCTCAGCGTAACCAGTACGCTAATTTTCTGTTTTGGGGTGTGTTGTCTATCTGTTATTTGTATGCGATTAATAAACTTAGAGTGGTGTTTGCTGTATTGTGTTTGCTCCCAGTTGTGCTTTCGATGTCATGGTCTGGTGCTCGCTTGCCTTTGATTTATGCTTTGTTGGCTAGTGTATTGGTTTGGTATTGGTTTAGAAAAGAAAGAGCGCAAAAAGAGCTCGGCCGATTAGCGATGGCTGTGTCGATCGCAGTATTATTAATTGCAATATTTCAAATTTTGAGTCGTGATATTGTTGCATTTCTAAATTATATGGGATTGTCTGTTGATGTGGTTAGCGGAGCGGAACGTATCTCGGATGGGGGGTTTGCTGCAAAAAGACGCATTGAATGGACTAAGGCGTGGTTGATGTTTTCTCAGCACCCATGGTTTGGGCTTGGCTGGGGGGGCTTTGCCGCGGAAGCCGCAAAGATGGAGTTGATGGCTGGGCTGCCAAAGTTTTCAGAAAGTTGGTTGTTTACCCATAGCCATAATTTATTTTTCCAACTTTTGGCAGAGTCTGGGCTGGCAGGAGTCTTACCTGTTGTGTTAGGTTTTGTTTTTTATATCTGGTGGTTTGTGATCGGGGCAAAAAAGAAGATAGAATCTTTCTGGATGTTGTGTGTGCTGATGGTGCTGTTGACGCATAGCATGTTTGAGTATCCATTGTGGTACATGCCGTTTTTGATCATGCTTATACTGATCTGTGCGTTGGCAGGAAATAAAGGGCATGCTTTTTTGCTTCGACCAGCGCTTCTGAAAATATTTTCCTGTGTTTTTGGATTTGGATTCATTTTGTATTTTGTTTTAGGGGTGTTCCCATTTTTTGTGATTGTTAGGAATAATTTTCCGGTTGTTGAGGCAAAAGAAAATATATTACGCTTGGAGCAGTTGTCCTCAATGAGTAAGAATCCTTTCTTCGCAAGAGAGGTTGATCTAGTTATTGGTAATTATATGCTGCCGAGTCGCGAGCAACTGGATATAAAGTTGGCTCATTTTAACTCGCTGGCAAGTTATCGACCCTACCCTAATATTTTGATAAAATTAGCCATTTTCCAAGCGTTAAACGACCAGCAGAGGGATGCCTTGCAGTCGTTAAAAGTTGCAATTGCCAACTATCCAGATTACGTCAAAGAGTTTTCAGAAATGTTGGCAAGGGTTCCTGAACCTAATGTTACGCCTTTGAAGGACGTGGCGCTGACTGCCGCCCAAGCCTATGCAAAGTACCCTGCCTATAGCCAAGCTGCGCAGCGTGCCGCAGTGATGACTGTGGCCGCGCCCGTGACGCGCAAGCCCTTGTTTTGACCGCTAGGATGCAGTTTGTTTGAGCGCCTGCTTGAGGTATCCTGCGTCCTCCATCTAGCAAACGACTGCCGTAATATGAGTGCTCAAAGATTTTCCACATTCCTGGCGATGCTGGCTCTATGCCTCATCGCCATCCTGCCTTTCGCCTCGCGCATCCACTATGTGCCGCTGCCGCAGTGGTTTGGCGAAATCAATGTGGTCTGGCTGCTGCTGGCGGCGGCGGTCTTCTTGTTGCCTAGCGGATCGTTATTCCGCTACATGCCGCGTAGCGCCTGGTGGTGTCTGGCCATGGGCCTGCTGTGGGCCGGGCAGCCGTTCTGGGTGGAGGCCTTGTTCCCCGGGATGAATTACGCCACCGCCTTGGCCTGGCTGGCTGCGGGCTTGCTCGCGGCTGTCACCGTGTCCTTGCGCGAGGAAATGGGGGAGCGGCCGTTCGCGGTCTGGTTGGCCTGGGCCTTGATTGTGGGCGGCTTGGTGCAGGCGGCGATAGGCGTGGCTCAGTTGACCGGTTACGCCGCGGAGCTGGGCTTGTTTTACGATGGCTCGCATCCCACCAGCAATATTTTTGGCCATATCGGCCAGCGCAATCAATACGCGCATTATTTGATGTGGTCGGTAGTGGCCGGCGTGTATTTGTACGCGGCCGGCCGGCTGCCGCGTTGGGGCTTGGCGATACTGGTGCTCGGCCTGGCCTTGATGTTGGGCTGGGCGGGCTCTCGCACCATTCTATTGTACCTGCTGACCTTGTCCGGTCTGGCCGCGCTGTGGCATTGGCGCATCGGCAGCGCGGAGTCGCGCCGGATGCTGTGGGCGATGTGGTTGTCTTGCCTGGTAGTATTGGCGATGCAGTTCGCCCTGCCTTGGTTCAATCAGCTGATTTCCTGGCTGACGCATGAAAACTTGCAGAACACTTCCGGCCTGGCCCGTCTGGCGGCCAATGGCGACGATATGGGGTCGCGGCGTTTCGCCGAAATGCACAAAGCATGGTTGAGCTTCCAGTCGCATCCGCTGACGGGGGTGGGTTGGTCGCAGTTTGCCGCGGAGAGCGTGCGTTTGCAGCCGCTGCCGCAATTCGCCGCATCCGGCTTCAACAGCGGCTTGTTCACCAATTCCCATAACCTGGTGCTGCAATTGCTGGCCGAGATGGGCGGCGTGGCCACCTTATTGATCGTCGGTGGTTTTGCCTGGGCGCTGTGGCCGTTCTTTGGCCGTCGCGCCACCCTGGAAGGGGTGTTGGCTTTGGGTTGCCTGGCGGTGACGCTGACGCACAGCATGTTGGAGTATCCGCTGTGGTATTACTACTTCCTGGCAATGCTGGTGATCTTCGCCGCAATGGCACCGCGAGGGGATCGTCAGCTAGCTTGGCCGCTGCGCCTGCCGTTATTCGCGGCGCTGGTCTGGATGGGTTGGCTGTCGATCAGCAGTCTGTCGATGTTCTGGGAGCTGGTGGGCCTGTATACGCCGACCAATGACGCCAAGCGCGATGCAACGCGGATGGAGCGTCTGATCGAGATCGCGGACACCAAGCCGCTGTTCGCCTATCATGCGCTTTACACCGTGGACGACTACTTGAAAGTAGGGCCGGAGCAACTTGAGCGCAAGCTGGCGCTGGAGAACCGGCTGACCGCGTTCCGTCCTTATCCGGAAGTGATGCTGAAGCGCGCGCAGTTGGAAATTTTGGCGGGAAAGCAGGTTCAGGCGGAGCAGACCTTGCGGACGACGCTGGCATCGTTCCCCACTTACGCCGGCGTGTTTCTGGGTACGCTGGACGATGACAGGGCGGAATGGGAGCCTCTGCGCGCGGTGGCCCGCGAGGCCTATGCCAAGCTGCCGGCGAAGTACCAGACCATGTTGGAGTAAGCGCTTTCTAGTGCTCGGGACACAAAAAAACCACAGGCTGAGGCCTGTGGTTTTTTATTGAGCGGAAGACGCTTAGCCTTCTATCACCACGCCTTGGCTGAGGGCGGTCTTCATTTTGCCCAAAGCCTTGGCTTCAATCTGGCGGATGCGCTCGGCGGACACGCCGAATTCGGCGGCCAGCTCGTGCAGCGTGGAGCCGCTGTCGTCGGCCAACCAGCGCGCTTCAACGATGCGGCGGCTGCGCGGGTCCAGCGTGGCCAAAGCCTGTTGCAGGCCTTCGGTCTGCAGATGATCGAACGCGCGGCGCTCCATCTCGCGGGTGGGCTCATTGTGATGATCGGCCAGCCAGTCGATCGGCGCGTAGCCGTCGTCGTCGTTGTCGTCCGCCAGCAAGGCGATGTCCTGACCGCTCATGCGGGTTTCCATCTCGCGGACTTCTTCCGGCTTGACGCCCAGATCGGCAGCGATTTGGCGGGCCTCGTTTTCCGACAGCGCGGAGAAACTGCTCTTCATGCTACGCAGGTTGAAGAACAGCTTGCGCTGAGGCTTGGTGGTGGCGATGCGCACCAGGCGCCAGTTGCGCAGGATGAATTCGTGAATCTCGGCCTTGATCCAGTGCACGGCAAAGGAAAACAGGCGCACGCCGCGGTCGGGCTCGAAGCGTTTGACGGCTTTCATCAGGCCGATATTGCCTTCCTGAATCAAGTCGGCTTGCGGCAGGCCGTAACCGGAGTAGCCGCGGGAAATCGATACCACCACGCGCAGGTGCGAGAGCACCAGCTGGCGCGCGGCCTCCAGGTCGTTTTGCTCCTGGAAGCGCGTTGCAAGCTCGTTTTCCTGCTCAGGCGTCAGCATGGGTACGCTGTTCACAGCTTGGATGTATTGCTCCAGGCTGCCGCTGGTGGACGGGACGGGCAAAGCAAATGTTGTGGTCATCTGTATAACTACCTCCTTGGGTAGTGATATGTTAGCACTCGTATATGGAGAGTGCTAGCAATGAAAGGTTCCAGCGTCAATGATTTTTTCTATCGTCTCGATAGTAGCGCAGCCGGTGCGCCGACGCCGTTTGCTCTGATTAACAGTTGTTGCGCCGCTTACATGCGCGTGTAAGCGGCCGCGTTTCATTTGGGTTCTATCTTGCGCAGATGATGGTCGGAGGCGAGGCGGGCGCCCAGCATCGCCAGCAGGGCGGAGACGGCGACGGCGACTGCCAGTTCGATCGGGTTCAGATTGCGCAGTTCCACCCGTTCGCCGTACAACTGGGCGAATTCGCGAATCGCCGGATTGGCCACCGAGGTCAGCCAACCGGTCAGCGCCCAGGCGGCCAAGCCGGCCAGGATGCCTTGCCACATCGCGTGGTACATGAAGGGGCGGCGGATGAAACTGTCCGGCGCGCCTATCAATTTGGACACCTCGATTTCGTCCTGGCGCGCCAGGATTTGCATCCGGATCGCGTTATTGGTCACCAGCACCAGCGCCAGGCCCAGGGCGATGGCCATGAACCAGGTTAGATGCTTGCCCATTTCCACCATGCCGTACAAACGCTTGGCCCAGTCCGCGTCGAATTGCGCCTGTTCCACCATGGGCAGGCCGGAGAGCTCTTTTTGCAGCATCTCCAGCTCACGCGGCTCCAGCGCCTTCGGCGTGACCACGAAGGCGTCCGGCAGCGGATTACTGTCCAGACCGTCGGCCAGGCCCGGCAGGCCGTTGCGCTTTTCCATATCGGCCAGCGCCTTGCTCTTGCTGACGAAGCTGTAGCTCTTGATTTTGGGGTGATGCGTCAGCGTGGAGGTCACCGCGGCCAGGTCCGCCTCTTCCGATGACTGTTCCATGAACAGGGTGACTTGCGGCGTGGCGCTCAGCCGGCCCACCCAGTCTTGCACGCTGCTGACGGCCAGATAAAGCGAGAGTGGCAAGGCCAGCGCCAGCGATAGCATCAGCAAGGTCAGCAGGCTGCCGAAAGGTTGCCGCAGAATCTTGATCAGCGCGAGTTTGGCGCTTTGCCAGTTCAGATAGAGATAATGTTTCATGCGGCAAATTGTCCTTCCCGCAGGCGAATGATTCGGCGGCCGTAGTCTTCCATCAGGGTCTCGTCGTGAGCGGAGATCAATACGGTGACGCCCACTTGGTGGAAGGATTTGAACAATTCCATGATGTCCAGCGCATAGGCGCGGTCCAGGTTGGCGGAAGGTTCGTCGGCCAGCAGGATGCTGGGGCGGTGCACCACGGCGCGGGCGATGCACAGGCGCTGCTGCTCGCCGCCTGACAGGCGGATAGGCATGCTCTTTTCCTTGCCGAGCAGGCCTACTTTGTCCAGCGCGGCGCGCACGCGCTTGGCGGCGTCGCGGCGATCGAAGCCGATGATGTCCAGCGGCAGCATCACATTGTCGAACACGCTGCGGTCGAACAGGATCTTGTGGTCCTGAAACACCAGGCCGATGTGCTGGCGCACATAGGGGATCTGGCTGGAGCGCAGCTTGGACAGGTTCTGGCCGTTGACGACGACGCCGCCCGCGGTGGCGCGCTCTATGCCGGCGATCAGCTTGAGCAAGGTGGACTTGCCGGCGCCGGAATGGCCGGCGAGGAAGACCATCTCGCCGGTGTCGATGTTGAAAGACAGGTTTTTCAGGGCTTCATTGCCACCTGGGTAGCGCTTGGTGACCTGGTCGAACTGGATCATTATTCTGTTCCCGCGTTAGCTGGTGACGGCAAGAGTGAGAGCTTGCAATGGCTGATGCGTTCAGTCGAACAGCGCGTCGATGTAGTCCTTGGCCTTGAACGGCCGCAGGTCGTCTATGCTTTCGCCCACGCCGACAAAACGCAGCGGAACCGGACGTTGCTTGGCGATGGCCGCGATCACGCCGCCCTTGGCCGTGCCGTCCAGCTTGCTCAGAATCAGCCCGGTCAGGCCGAGGGCATCGTCGAAGGTCTTGACCTGGGTGATGGCGTTCTGGCCGATATTGGCGTCCAGCACCAGGATGATTTCATGCGGCGCGTCGGGCAAGGCTTTCTGGATCACCCGCTTCACCTTCTTGATTTCCTCCATCAGGTGCAACTGGGTGGGCAGGCGGCCGGCGGTGTCTGCCAGCACGATGTCGATGCCGCGGGCGACCGCGGCCTGGATCGCGTCATAGCAGACGGCGGCGGAGTCGCCGCCTTGCTGGGCGATCACGGTGACGTTGTTGCGTTCGCCCCAGGCCATCAGCTGTTCGCGCGCGGCGGCGCGGAAAGTGTCGCCGGCGGCGAGCAGCACGCTCTTGCCCTGGCTCTGATAGTACTTGGCCAGCTTGCCTATCGATGTGGTCTTGCCGGCGCCGTTGACGCCGGCCATCATGATGACGAAAGGTTTCTTGCCACTGACGTCCAGCGGCTTTTCCAGCGGCGAGATCAGGTCGCCGAGCGAATCCTTCAACGCGTCTTTCAGTTCCGAGGCGTCTTTCAGTCCTTTCAGCGAAACGCGCTCGCGCACGTCGCCAAGCAGGTGCAAGGTGGCGTCCACCCCCATGTCGGCGGTGAGCAGCACGGTTTCCAGCTCTTCGTACAGCTCCTCGTCTATCTTGCCGCCGCCAAACAGGCCGGCCAGGGATTTGCCCAGCTTGTCGCGGGTTTTGGACAGCCCGGCCTTCAGGCGTTCGGCCCAGCTCATTTTCTTCAGCGAGAGCGGCTCGGCTTCAAGCGGCTCGGCCGCCGGCGGCGAAGCCGGTGCGATGGGGGCGGGCGTCGAGGGCATCGGCTCGGGCTGCGCTTGCTGCGGCTCGGGTGTCCGCGTTTCGGACTGGGTGGCTGGCGCGTCCGCATCGGGCAGCGCGGCGGGCTGGATATCGGCCGTCGGCTCCGCTGGGGCGGTTGCCGGAGGCGTGGGCTCGGATTGGGTTTTTCTTTTGAAGAAGCTAAACATGCGTAAAGGCCGGCGGAATTCGGTAAATGGCTAAATTGTATCCTCAAATGGAGGTGCTTACCCAATTGTTGCTGCGCGGCGGGAGACGGAGGCGCCGCATCGTTGAAATCTATATATAAGGAATAGACGGCTTTTTGTGGCGTGAGCGACGACAGATGGCGGCCGGTTTGCGCGACAATGAGGCGCGACGGCGCGGATCGGGTTACACTCAGCCCCTTGTTTTTTGAGCTTGGAATTATGAGTCAGTCGCGTAACACGGTCAGAATCATCGGTGGCGAGTATCGGCGCCGGCTATTGCCGTTTCCCGACGCTCAGGGTTTACGGCCAACGCCGGACCGTGTGCGGGAGACTTTGTTTAACTGGTTGGGCCAGCAGCTGTACGGCAAATCCTGCCTGGATCTTTTCGCCGGAAGCGGGGCTCTGGGCTTTGAGGCGGCTTCGCGCGAGGCGCGGCGCGTGGTGATGGTGGAGAAATCCCGCGTGGTGGCCGAGTCCTTGAAAGCCAACCGGCAGTTATTGTCCGCCGCGAGCATCGATGTGGCGCAGTTCGATGCCCTGGCCTATCTGAAGGGCTGCCGAGATCGTTTCGACGTCGTCTTCGTCGACCCGCCGTTCGACACCGATTTGCTGACGCAGGTTTTGCCTTTGCTGGCTCAGGTGATGAGCGAGGACGGCCTGGCGTATATCGAAAGCCGCCGTTGGCCCGAAGAGCTGCCGGGCTGGGAGGTGCTGAAGCGGGCTAAGGCCGGCCAGGTGCATTACGGTTTGCTGCGCCGGGCGGCGGAGCCGGCCTGAGCGGTTTGCCTGCAGCCAGTCTCATAAATATATAACGGGGCGAACTTGCGAGCCCGACTGTCGGGTGACAAAATTCATGTTGTGGAATACTTGAGGAATTTACTATGTCTTTGATGATTACCGACGAATGCATCAACTGCGACGTCTGTGAGCCGGAGTGCCCCAATAACGCGATTTCCCAAGGCGAGGAAATCTATCAAATCGACCCCAATCTGTGCACCCAGTGCGTCGGCCACTACGACGAGCCGCAATGCCAGCAGGTCTGTCCGGTCGATTGCATCCCTCTGGATCCGTCTCACGAGGAGACTCAAGAGGTCTTGCATCAGAAGTATCTGCGGATATCCGGCCAGGCGTGACGCGCTAAGTTTTTGAATTTATTGGAAGCGCCCCGGGCTTGCCGGGGCGCTTTGCTTTTGCGGGCAAAATAATTAGAAAAAAATGCAAAAACCGGTTGACGGCCATCGGGGCTATCTATAATATTCGGGTCTCTTTCAGGAGGGATTCCCGAGCGGTCAAAGGGATCAGACTGTAAATCTGACGGCTCTGCCTTCGAAGGTTCGAATCCTTCTCCCTCCACCAGAATTTAGCGTCTTGGCGTGTGCGATGAAAGTCGCTCGAGGTTGTTGTTGCAGGCGGGTGTAGCTCAATGGTAGAGCAGAAGCCTTCCAAGCTTACGACGAGGGTTCGATTCCCTTCACCCGCTCCAAGCGTGTAGCCTGTTTTAAAGGGCCCATGTAGCTCAGGGGTAGAGCACTCCCTTGGTAAGGGAGAGGTCGGCAGTTCAATTCTGCCCATGGGCACCACCATTTACTTTGTGTTGTTTCGTATCCAGGAAATTTTGCCATGGCTAAGGAAAAGTTCGAGCGGACTAAACCGCACGTAAACGTCGGCACCATCGGTCACGTGGACCATGGTAAAACCACTCTGACCGCTGCGATCACCACTATTCTGTCGAAGAAGTTCGGTGGCGAAGCCAAGGACTACTCCCAGATCGACAGCGCGCCGGAAGAGAAGGCTCGTGGTATTACCATTAATACCGCTCACGTAGAATACGAAACCGAGTCCCGTCACTACGCTCACGTAGACTGCCCGGGCCACGCCGACTACGTTAAGAACATGATTACCGGTGCTGCCCAGATGGACGGCGCTATCCTGGTGTGCTCGGCCGCTGACGGTCCGATGCCGCAAACCCGCGAACACATCCTGCTGTCCCGTCAGGTTGGCGTTCCGTACATCATCGTGTTCCTGAACAAGGCCGACCTGGTGGACGACGCTGAGCTGCTGGAACTGGTTGAAATGGAAGTTCGCGATCTGCTGTCTTCCTACGACTTCCCGGGCGACGACACCCCGGTGGTGATCGGCTCCGCTCGTCTGGCGCTGGAAGGCGACCAGTCCGAATACGGCGAACCGGCCATCTTCAAGCTGGCTGCTGCTCTGGATTCCTACATCCCGACTCCGGAACGCGCCATCGACAAGCCGTTCCTGCTGCCGATCGAAGACGTGTTCTCGATCTCCGGCCGCGGCACCGTGGTAACCGGTCGCGTAGAGCGCGGCATTGTTAAAGTCGGTGAAGAACTGGAAATCGTGGGCCTGAAGGCTACCGCGAAGACCACTTGCACTGGCGTGGAAATGTTCCGCAAGCTGCTGGACCAAGGTCAAGCTGGCGACAACGTGGGCGTGCTGCTGCGCGGCACCAAGCGTGAAGACGTTGAGCGTGGTCAGGTACTGGCTAAGCCGGGTTCCATCACCCCGCACACCAAGTTCCAGGCTTCGGTGTACGTACTGAGCAAAGACGAAGGTGGCCGTCACACCCCGTTCTTCGCGAACTACCGTCCGCAGTTCTACTTCCGTACCACTGACGTAACGGGCGCCGTTACCCTGTCGGAAGGCGTGGAAATGGTAATGCCGGGCGACAACGTGGAGATCACGGTTGAGCTGATCGCTCCGATCGCCATGGAAGATGGTCTGCGTTTCGCCATCCGCGAAGGCGGTCGTACCGTCGGCGCCGGTGTGGTAGCTAAGATCATCGCTTAATCAGGTTTAAAGGCCAGTAGCTCAATTGGTAGAGTATCGGTCTCCAAAACCGAGGGTTGGGGGTTCGAGACCCTCCTGGCCTGCCAATTAAGACCAGCCGGCGCTTGTGCGCCGGTTGGTCTTTTGTCGCATACGCGCAAGAGAAGATATCGACATGGAAATGCAAGATAAAATCAAGCTGGCGCTGGCCGGTTTGCTGGTGGCGGCCGGTATCGTCGGCTTTTACATGATTCCGGCGGATCAGGGTATTTTGCGCGCGCTTTCGTTTGTGGCCGGCGTGATTCTGGCGGTTGGGGCGGTTTGGTTGTCGCAGCCGGGCAAGAGTTTCGTCACTTACGCCAACGAGTCTCTGGTTGAGGCTCGCAAGGTGGTGTGGCCCACTCGCAAAGAGGCGATGCAGATGACCGGCATGGTGTTTGTTTTCGTGCTGGTGCTGGCCTTGTTCATGTGGTTGGTGGACTCCAGTCTTTCCTGGTTGTTTTATGATGTGATTCTCGGTCGAGGTAAATAATGGCAATGCGCTGGTATGTGGTTCACGCTTATTCTGGCTTTGAAAAAAGCGTGCAAAAGGCGTTGCGCGAGCGCATCGAGCGTTCTCATGTCGCCGATCAATTTGGTCAAATCCTGGTGCCGGTGGAAGAGGTTGTCGACGTCAAGAATGGCCGTCGCTCCATTACCGAGCGCAAGTTTTTCCCGGGCTATGTGTTGGTCGAGATGGAAATGACCGACGATACCTGGCATCTGGTCAAGAGCACGCCGAAAGTGACCGGTTTTGTTGGCGGTACCGCCAACCGCCCGGCGCCGATTTCCAAGAAGGAAGTCGAGGCCATCATGCAGCAGATGCAAGAGGGCGTGGAAAAGCCGAAGCCCAAGGTTCTGTTCGAAGTGGGCGAGAAGGTGCGTGTTATCGACGGCCCGTTCAACGATTTCAACGGTTCGGTCGACGAAGTGAACTACGAGCGCAACAAGCTGCGCGTGTCGGTGCAGATTTTTGGCCGCGACACCCCGGTTGAGCTCGAATTCAGTCAGGTTGAAAAGTTGTAAGCCTGCCTCTTGGCAAGCTTTTTTTAAGCGTGTATACTGTTGCGCTTTCGTCGGGAAGCGAGTTGACGCTCGCGCTATACCCAAACTAGGAGTTTAATCGTGGCAAAGAAAATTGTCGGCTATATCAAGCTGCAAGTGCCCGCTGGCAAAGCCAACCCGTCGCCGCCGATCGGTCCGGCCCTGGGTCAGCGTGGTCTGAACATCATGGAATTCTGCAAGGCGTTCAACGCCGCGACCCAAGGCGTTGAGCCGGGTCTGCCGATTCCCGTAGTGATTACCGCATTTGCGGACAAGTCCTTCACCTTCGTGATGAAGACCCCGCCGGCCACCATCCTTCTGAAGAAGGCTGCTGGCATCAAGTCCGGTTCGGCCAAGGCCAATACCGACAAGGTGGGTAAAGTGACTCGCGCTCAGCTGGAAGAAATCGCCAAGACCAAGCAGCCGGATCTGACCGCTGCCGATCTGGACGCCGCTGTTCGCACCATCGCCGGCTCCGCCCGTTCGATGGGTCTGGAAGTGGAGGGCGTGTAATGGCTAAGGTTTCCAAGCGCTTGCAAGCTCTGAAGGCTGGCGTTGATCGCAACAAGCTGTACGCTATCGACGAAGCGATCTCCCTGGTGAAAGCCGCCGCCACCGCCAAATTCGACGAGTCCATCGACGTGGCCGTGAATCTGGGCGTGGATCCGCGTAAATCCGACCAAGTGGTTCGTGGTTCCGTGGTTCTGCCGCGCGGTACCGGCAAGTCCGTACGCGTTGCCGTGTTCGCTCAAGGCGCGAACGCTGAAGCCGCTAAAGCCGCTGGCGCCGAAGTCGTTGGTTTCGACGATCTGGCCGAGCAGGTTAAAGCCGGCAATCTGGACTTCGACATCGTGATCGCCTCCCCGGACGCCATGCGCGTTGTCGGTCAGCTGGGTCAGATCCTGGGCCCGCGCGGCCTGATGCCGAACCCGAAGGTGGGCACCGTGACCCCGAACGTAGCCGAGGCCGTGAAAAACGCCAAGGCCGGTCAGGTTCAGTACCGTACCGACAAGGCCGGTATCGTTCACGCCACCATCGGCCGCGCTTCTTTCGAAGCCGAAGCCCTGCGTGAAAACTTCTCCGCTCTGGTTGATGCCCTGGTGAAAGCCAAGCCGGCAGCTTCCAAGGGCGTGTATCTGAAAAAGATCGCCGTATCCAGCACCATGGGTGTCGGCGCTCGTGTAGATACCAACTCGATCAGCGCTTAATCGCTGTTTGAGTTTGGCGGGGCGGTTCGCCGCCTCGCCAAGGCTTTGGGCTGGCAAGTTCGCTTGCCAGGTTGTCAAAGACCGTAGGCGCCGCAAGGCTTAATCGCAGATTTGCCAGTATGGAAGTCCGCACCCTACGCAGATGGTGTACCCGAAACAGGCTTCTGAACAAAGTTCAAGCTCATGTAGCTCAGGGGTAGAGCACTCCCTTGGTAAGGGAGAGGTCGGCGGTTCAATTCCGCCCATGAGCACCAGTTCTTTATGATGTCTCCTGATGTAGGTCGCCGCTGCAAAGCGAAGCGAAAATCCTTTCGCTTCATTTCAGTCTAGGAGGTAGACCTTGAGTCTCAATATCGAAGATAAAAAGGCGGTCGTAGCTGAAGTATCTGCCACGCTGGCAGACGCTCAGACCCTCGTTATCGCTGAATATCGGGGCATCGAGGTAAGCAGCATGACCAAACTCCGCGCTCAGGCGCGCGAGAATGGCGTATACCTGCGCGTTCTGAAGAACACGCTGGTTCGCCGTGCTGTGGAAGGCACTCCGTTTGCCGGTCTGGCTGACCAAATGGTCGGCCCGCTGGTTTACGCTGTTTCCACCGACCCGGTAGCTGCTGCCAAGGTGCTGCATCAATATGCCAAGGCTGACGACAAAATCATCGTCAAAGCAGGTTCCTACGATGGCCAGGTGCTGAACGCCGCTCAGGTTGCTGAGCTCGCGTCCATCCCGAGCCGCGAAGAACTGCTGTCCAAGCTTCTCTACGTTATGCAGGCTCCGGTCGCTGGCTTCGCCCGCGCGCTGGCCGCCCTGTCCGACAAGAAGCAAGCCGAAGCCGCTTAACTTATTTGATTCTTATAGAATTCAGGAGATTTTCACATGGCAATCACCAAAGAAGACATCCTCGAGGCCGTTGCTGGTCTGACCGTGATGGAACTGAACGACCTGGTTAAGGCGTTCGAAGAGAAGTTCGGCGTTTCCGCCGCTGCTGTTGCTGTTGCTGGCCCGGCTGGCGCCGGCGCTGCTGCCGCTGAAGAAAAAACCGAGTTTGACGTTATCCTGACTGGCGCTGGCGACAACAAGGTTGGCGTGATCAAGGTTGTGCGCGCAATCACCGGTCTGGGCCTGAAAGAAGCCAAAGACCTGGTTGACGGCGCTCCGAAAGCCCTGAAAGAAGGCGTGGCGAAGGCTGAAGCCGACGACATCCTGAAACAGCTGACCGAAGCCGGTGCTAAGGCTGAAATCAAATAATCTTCTTTGAAAAAAGAGGGTGAGGCTGGCGGAGAAATCCGCCAGCCTTATTGCGCTTGTAGTTGGCCGAAACGAAGAAGGTAAAAGCCAGCAATTATTGAGCGTGGCTGCTGACTTTTGGTTTCTTGCTTGCGCCACCCCACCTCGATGGAGACTCTATGAGTTATTCGTTTACTGAGAAGAAGCGTATTCGTAAAAGTTTTGCGAAGCGTGCCAGTGTTCTCGATGTCCCATTCCTGTTGGCGACCCAGATTGATTCCTACACCGAATTTCTCCAGTTGGGTGTGCCGCTTGACCAGCGTAGGGATGTGGGCCTTCAGGCTGCGTTCAAATCGATCTATCCGATCATCAGCCATAACGGCTATGCGCGTCTGGACTTCGCTCATTACGTCTTGGGCGAGCCGCCGTTCGACGTGCAGGAGTGCCAACTGCGCGGCATTACCTACGCCGCTCCGTTGCGCGCGCGCATCCGCCTGACCATCTTCGACAAAGAGTCTTCCAAGCCGGTGGTGAAGGAAGTGCGCGAGAACGAAGTGTACATGGGCGAAATCCCGCTGATGACGACCAATGGTTCGTTCATCATCAACGGCACCGAGCGCGTCATCGTTTCTCAGTTGCATCGTTCCCCGGGCGTGTTCTTCGAGCACGACCGCGGCAAGACTCATTCCTCCGGCAAACTGTTGTTCTCCGCCCGCGTGATTCCTTACCGCGGTTCCTGGCTGGACTTCGAGTTTGACCCGAAAGACCTGCTGTACTTCCGTATCGACCGTCGCCGCAAGATGCCGGTGACCATCCTGCTGAAGGCGCTGGGTTACACCAACGAAGAAATCCTGTCCGAGTTCTACAGCTTCGACACCTTCTACCTGACCAAGAGCGGCGTGTTCATGCGCGTGGTTCCGGATCGTCTGAAGGGCGAAGTGGCCAAGTTCGACATCGTTGCCGCCGACGGCAAGCTGATCGTGGCCAAGGACAAGCGTATTACCGCCAAGCACATCCGCGACATCCAGACCGCTGAGCTGGACCGCATCGAAGTGCCGGCCGACGCGCTGCTGGGCAAGGTGCTGGCGCACAACGTCGCCAACGCCGACACCGGCGAGCTGATTTCGCGCGCCAACGACGAAGTGACCGAGGAAGTGCTGGCCAAGCTGGCGCTGGCCGATATCCAGCAGGTGGAAGTGTTGTTCACCAACGATCTGGATCAGGGCTCCTACATCTCCCAGACGCTGCGCGCCGACGACATCCAGGACCAGTTGCAGGCCCGCGTGGCCATCTACCGCATGATGCGTCCGGGCGAACCGCCGACGGAAGACGCGGTGGAAGCGCTGTTCCAGCGTCTGTTCTTCAGCGAAGAAACCTACGATCTGTCGCGCGTGGGCCGCATGAAGTTCAGCTCGCGCACCTACCAGTACAAATTCGACGACAAGACCCCTGAGTGGTTCAAGGTGCTGATCGGCGAGAAGTTCGCCGAGCGTCGCGATGTGATGGAAGGCACGCTGTCGACTGAAGACATCGTGTCCGTGATCGCCATCCTGACCGAGCTGCGCAATGGCCGCGGCGAAGTGGACGATATTGATCACCTGGGCAACCGTCGCGTGCGTTCGGTGGGCGAACTGGCCGAAAACCAGTTCCGCGCCGGCCTGGTGCGCGTGGAGCGCGCGGTCAAGGAACGCCTGAATCAGGCGGAATCCGACAACCTGATGCCGCACGACCTGATCAACGCCAAGCCGGTGTCCGCCGCGATCAAGGAGTTCTTCGGCTCCTCGCAGCTGTCCCAGTTCATGGACCAGACCAACCCGCTGTCGGAAATCACCCACAAGCGCCGCGTATCGGCTCTTGGCCCGGGCGGTCTGACCCGCGAACGCGCCGGCTTCGAAGTGCGCGACGTACACCCGACCCACTACGGCCGCGTGTGCCCGATCGAAACGCCGGAAGGCCCGAACATCGGTCTGATCAACTCCTTGTCCGTCTATGCGCGCACCAATGAGTTCGGCTTCCTGGAAACCCCGTACCGCAAGGTAGTGGACAGCAAGGTCACCAACGAGATCGACTACCTGTCCGCGATCGAAGAAGGCCGCTACGTGATTGCTCAGGCCAACGCCGAGCTGAGCGAAGAAGGTACCCTGATCGACGAGCTGGTGACCTGCCGCGAGAAGGGCGAAACCATTCTGGCGACTCCGGACCGCGTACAGTACATGGACGTGGCCACCGGTCAGGTGGTGTCCGTCGCCGCTTCGCTGATTCCGTTCCTGGAACACGATGACGCCAACCGCGCATTGATGGGCGCCAACATGCAGCGCCAGGCCGTGCCTTGCCTGCGTCCGGAAAAAGCCCTGGTGGGCACCGGCATCGAGCGCTCGGTGGCGGTTGACTCCGGCACCACCGTGGTGGCGCGTCGCGGCGGCGTGGTCGACTATGTCGACGCGACCCGCGTGGTGGTTCGCGTCAACGACGAAGAAGCCGTTGCCGGCGAAGTGGGCGTGGACATCTACAACCTGACCAAGTTCACCCGCTCCAACCAGAACACCAACATCAACCAGCGTCCGGTGGTGAAAGTGGGCGACCACATCGCCCGCGGCGACGTGGTGGCCGACGGCGCCTCCACCGACCTGGGCGAGCTGGCGCTGGGTCAGAACATGACCATCGCCTTCATGCCGTGGAACGGTTACAACTACGAGGACTCGATCCTGATCTCGGAGAAGCTGGTCGCCGAAGACCGCTACACCTCGATCCATATCGAAGAACTGTCCGTGGTTGCCCGCGACACCAAGCTGGGCCCCGAGGAAATCACCCGCGACATCCCGAACCTGTCCGAGCGCATGGCCGGCCGTCTGGATGAATCCGGCATCGTGTACATCGGCGCCGAAGTCGAAGCCGGCGATGTGCTGGTGGGCAAGGTGACGCCTAAGGGCGAAACCCAGCTGACCCCGGAAGAGAAGCTGCTGCGCGCGATCTTCGGCGAGAAGGCTTCCGACGTGAAGGACACCTCGCTGCGCGTACCGACCGGCACCGTGGGCACCGTGATCGACGTTCAGGTGTTCACCCGCGAAGGCATTGAGCGCGACAAGCGCGCCCAGTCCATCATCGATTCGGAACTGAAGCGCTATCGCCTGGACCTGAACGACCAGCTGCGTATTTTCGACAACGACGCCTTCAGCCGTATCGAGCGTCTGATCGTCGGCAAAGTGGCCAACGGCGGTCCGAAGCGTCTGGTGAAGGGCACTGTGATCGATCAGGAATACCTGGCCGATCTGCCGTCCAAGCACGACTGGTTCGACATCCGCATGGCCGATGAAGACATCGCCAAGCAGCTGGAACTGATCAAGGAAAGCCTGGCGCAGAAGCGCGAAGAATTCGACCTCAAGTTCGAAGACAAGAAGCGCAAGCTGACCCAGGGCGACGAGCTGCCGCCGGGCGTGCAGAAGATGGTCAAGGTTTACCTGGCCGTTAAGCGCCGCCTGCAGGCCGGCGACAAGATGGCCGGCCGTCACGGCAACAAGGGCGTGGTATCGCGCATCCTGCCGATCGAAGACATGCCTTACATGGGCGACGGCCGTCCGGTCGACATCGTGCTGAACCCGCTGGGCGTACCGTCGCGTATGAACATCGGTCAGATCCTGGAAGTGCATCTGGGTTGGGCCGCCAAGGGCATCGGCGAGCGCATCGACCGCATGATCAAGGATCAGCAGAACGCTTCCTTGGTGCGCGGCTATCTGGAGCGCATCTACAACGAAGCGGGCAAGGTCGAGGACATCGCCTCGCTGAGCGACGACGAAGTGCTGGCCCTGGCGGACAATCTGCGCAAGGGCATGCCGTTCGCGACGCCGGTGTTCGACGGCGCCAAGGAGACCGAGATCAAGCACATGCTGGATCTGGCCTACCCGGATGCGGACCCGCTGACCGAGAAAATGGGCTTTAATGAGTCCAAGACCCAGATGACCCTGTACGACGGCCGCTCCGGCGAAGCCTTCGACCGCAAGGTCACCGTGGGCGTGATGCACTATCTGAAGCTGCATCACCTGGTCGACGACAAGATGCACGCGCGTTCCACCGGCCCGTACTCGCTGGTGACTCAGCAGCCGCTGGGCGGTAAGGCCCAGTTCGGCGGCCAGCGTTTCGGTGAGATGGAGGTTTGGGCGCTGGAAGCTTACGGCGCCGCCTACACCCTGCAGGAAATGCTGACCGTGAAGTCGGACGATGTGACCGGTCGTACCAAGGTGTACGAGAACATCGTCAAGGGCGAGCACAAGATCGATGCCGGCATGCCGGAATCCTTCAACGTGCTGGTGAAGGAAATCCGTTCGCTCGGCCTCGACATGGACCTGGAACGTTATTGATTGGGTTGAATGGGCGCGGCAAGCCGCCGCGCCTGTCCCCTGACTGGAGACGCAATGAAAGCTCTGCTCGACCTCTTTAAGCAAGTTACGCAAGAAGAAGAGTTTGATGCGATTAAGATCGGCATCGCCTCGCCTGACAAGATCCGTTCCTGGTCTTATGGTGAAGTAAAAAAGCCTGAAACCATCAACTATCGTACCTTCAAACCGGAACGCGACGGCCTGTTCTGCGCGCGCATCTTCGGACCGGTGAAGGACTATGAGTGCTTGTGCGGCAAGTACAAGCGCCTGAAGCATCGCGGCGTGATCTGCGAGAAGTGCGGCGTGGAAGTCACCTTGTCCAAGGTGCGTCGCGAACGCATGGGCCACATCGAGCTGGCCAGCCCGACCGCGCACATCTGGTTCCTGAAGTCGCTGCCGTCGCGTCTGGGCATGGTGCTGGACATGACGCTGCGCGACATCGAACGCGTGCTGTACTTCGAAGCGTTCGTGGTGACCGATCCGGGCATGACCCCGCTGCAATACCGTCAGCTGCTGACCGAAGAGGACTTCCTGGACAAGGAAGACCAGTACGGTGAAGAGTTCGTCGCCATGATGGGCGCCGAAGCGGTCAAGGAATTGCTGAAGAAGCTGAACCTGGACAGCGAGATCGAGACCCTGCGCGCCGAACTCAAGGCGACCAGCTCCGACACCAAGATCAAGAAGATCTCCAAGCGCCTGAAAGTGCTGGAGGCCTTCCAGCGTTCCGGCATGAAGCCGGAATGGATGATCCTGGAAGTGCTGCCGGTGCTGCCGCCGGAACTGCGTCCGCTGGTGCCGCTGGACGGCGGTCGCTTCGCGACTTCCGATCTGAACGATCTGTACCGCCGCGTGATCAACCGTAACAACCGTCTGAAGCGCCTGCTGGAACTGCGCGCGCCGGACATCATCGTGCGCAACGAGAAGCGCATGCTGCAGGAATCGGTTGACTCGCTGCTGGACAACGGCCGTCGCGGCAAGGCGATGACCGGCGCCAACAAGCGTCCGCTGAAGTCGCTGGCCGACATGATCAAGGGCAAGGGCGGTCGTTTCCGTCAGAACTTGCTGGGTAAGCGCGTGGACTACTCCGGTCGTTCCGTGATTACCGTGGGCCCGACCCTGCGTCTGCATCAGTGCGGCCTGCCTAAGAAAATGGCGCTGGAACTGTTCAAGCCCTTCATCTTCCACAAGCTGGAAGTGATGGGTCTGGCCTCCACCATCAAGGCGGCCAAGAAGCTGGTAGAGCAGGAAGTGCCGGAAGTCTGGGACATCCTGGAAGACGTGATCCGCGAGCATCCGGTGCTGCTGAACCGCGCGCCGACGCTGCACCGCCTGGGTATTCAGGCGTTCGAGCCGGTGCTGATCGAAGGCAAGGCCATCCAACTGCACCCGCTGGTCTGCGCGGCGTTCAACGCCGACTTCGACGGTGACCAGATGGCTGTTCACGTGCCGCTGTCGCTGGAAGCGCAGATGGAAGCCCGCACCCTGATGCTGGCCACCAACAACGTGCTGTCCCCGGCCAACGGCGACCCGATCATCGTGCCGTCGCAGGATATCGTGTTGGGTCTGTACTACATGACCCGCGATAAGGTGAACGGCAAGGGCGAAGGCATGGTGTTTGCGGACACCAAGGAAGTGCATCGCGCCTACGAAACCCGTCAGGTTGAGCTGGCGACGCGCATCACCGTGCGTCTGCGCGAGTGGGAAAAAGACGAGCAGGGCGAGTTCCAGCCGGTGATCAAGCGTTACGACACCACCGTGGGCCGCGCCATTCTGTCCGACATCCTGCCGAAAGGCCTGCCGTTCGAGCACATCAACAAGGCGCTGAAGAAGAAGGAAATCTCCAAGCTGATCAACGTATCGTTCCGCCGTTGCGGCATCCGCGATACCGTGATCTTCGCCGACCAGTTGATGTACACCGGTTTCGCCTACTCCACTCGCGGCGGCATCTCCATTTGCGTGGACGATATGCAGATCCCGGCCAAGAAGGTCGACCTGCTCGCCGACGCGCAGAAGGAAGTCAAAGAGATCGAAGAGCAGTACCGTCAAGGTCTGGTGACCCAGGGCGAACGCTACAACAAGGTAGTGGACATCTGGGGCCGCACCGGCGACAAGATCGCCAAGGCGATGATGGACGAGCTGTCCAAGCAGAAGGTGCTGGACCGCGAAGGCAAGGAAGTCGATCAGGAATCCTTTAACTCCATTTACATGATGGCCGACTCGGGCGCGCGGGGTTCCGCCGCTCAGATCAAGCAGCTGGCCGGCATGCGGGGTCTGATGGCCAAGCCGGACGGCTCGATTATCGAGACGCCGATTACCGCGAACTTCCGCGAAGGCCTGACCGTACTGCAGTACTTTATTTCCACTCACGGTGCGCGTAAGGGTCTGGCGGATACCGCCTTGAAGACCGCGAACTCCGGTTACCTGACGCGTCGTCTGGTCGACGTGACCCAGGATCTGGTGGTGATCGAGGACGATTGCGGCACCAGCAACGGCTTCACCATGAAGGCCGTGCTGCAAGGCGGCGACGTGATCGAACCGCTGCGCGACCGCATCCTGGGCCGCGTGGCCGCGATCGACCTGGTGGATCCGTCCACCGGCGAGACCGTGATCGAAGCCGGCACGCTGCTGGACGAGCATCTGGTGGACGTGGTGGACAGCCTGGGCATCGACGAAGTGAAGGTGCGTACCGCCATCACTTGCGACACCCGCTACGGCCTGTGCGCCAAGTGCTATGGTCGCGACCTGGCGCGCGGCAAGCGCGTCAACGCCGGCGAAGCCATCGGCGTGATCGCCGCCCAGTCCATTGGCGAACCGGGCACCCAGCTGACCATGCGTACCTTCCACATCGGTGGCGCGGCGTCGCGAAACGCGGCCGCCAGCCAGGTGGAGGGCAAGTCCAACGGCACCGTGCGCTTCTCCAGTCAGATGCGCTATGTGGCGAACACCAAGGGCGAGCTGATCGTCATCACCCGCTCCGGCGAAGTGGTGATCCACGACGATATGGGCCGTGAGCGCGAGCGTCACAAAGTGCCGTACGGCGCGACCCTGATGGTCACCGACGGTCTGGTGATCAAGGCGGGCGCCGTGTTGGCCACTTGGGACCCGCACACCCGTCCGATCATCACCGAGTACGCGGGCCGCGTGAAGTTCGAAAACGTGGAAGAGGGCAACACCGTAGCCAAGCAGACCGACGAAGTGACGGGTCTGTCGACGCTGGTGGTGATCGATCCGAAGCGCCGCGCCGGTTCGCAGTCCAAGATGCTGCGTCCTCTGGTGAAGCTGCTGGACGACAACGGCAACGAAGTGAAGCTGGCCGGTTCCGAAGCCTCGGTATCGATCACCTTCCAGGTGGGCGCCATTATCACGGTGCGCGACGGTCAGGAAGTGGGCAAGGGCGAAGTGCTGGCCCGCATCCCGCAAGAATCGTCCAAGACCCGCGATATTACCGGTGGTCTGCCGCGTGTGGCCGAGCTGTTCGAAGCGCGTTCGCCGAAAGACGCCGGCATGCTGGCGGAAGTGACCGGTACGATCTCCTTCGGCAAGGACACCAAGGGCAAGCAGCGCCTGATCATTACTGATCTGGAGGGCAACGGTTACGAAAACCTGATCCCGAAAGACAAGCACGTGCTGGTGCACGACGGTCAGGTGGTGAACCGCGGCGAATCCATCGTCGACGGTCCGGTGGATCCGCACGACATTCTGCGTCTGCAGGGTATCGAGGCCTTGGCCCGCTACATCGTTCAAGAGGTGCAGGAGGTGTATCGTCTGCAGGGCGTGAAGATCAACGACAAGCACATCGAGGTGATCATTCGCCAGATGCTGCGTCGCGTGATCATCTCCGACAGCGGCGACACCGAGTTCATCCAGGGCGAGCAGGTGGAACGCGCCGACGCGCTGGAAATGAACGACAAGATGCTGGCGGAAGGCCGCGAGCCTGCGCAGTACGAAAACGTGCTGCTGGGTATCACCAAGGCGTCCTTGTCCACCGACTCCTTCATCTCCGCGGCTTCCTTCCAGGAAACCACCCGCGTGCTGACCGAAGCGGCGATCATGGGCAAGAAGGACGACTTGCGCGGCCTGAAGGAAAACGTGATCGTCGGTCGTCTGATCCCGGCGGGTACCGGCCTGGCTTACCACCGCACCCGTCGCGGTTCGACGCAGCATACGCTGGAAGCGGCCGAAGCTCAGTTCTTCGACATCGCCCCGGCCGACGCGCTCGACAGCAACGAATAACGCTTAGTCGTCCTGGCCGGAAAGGGGCGGAATTGCCCGCCTCGGAAGGCCCTGACGCAAAGTGTTGAAAAAACGCTGCCCTATCAACGGTTAAGGTGATGGGGCGGCGTTGTTTTCATTGACGGTAGGACGTTGACTAAAATATAATCCTCCGTCCTTTCTGGCGGCGTGTTGCCGCTGGAGAGCTTCAACTAGGAACTGATAGTAATGCCAACCATTAACCAACTCGTTCGCAAAGGCCGCGTCGCCATCAAGGCGAAGAGCAAGGTGCCTGCGCTGGAAGCCTGCCCGCAGAAGCGTGGCGTGTGCACCCGTGTCTACACCACCACTCCGAAGAAGCCGAACTCGGCTCTGCGTAAAGTGTGCAAGGTTCGTCTGACCAACGGTTTCGAAGTGATTTCCTACATTGGTGGTGAAGGCCACAACCTGCAGGAACACTCCGTAGTGCTGCTCCGCGGCGGTCGTGTAAAAGACTTGCCGGGTGTTCGCTACCACACCGTTCGCGGCTCCCTCGACACCGCAGGTGTTAAAGACCGTAAACAGGCTCGTTCCAAGTACGGCGCCAAGCGTCCCAAGTAATTGGGTTGCACTCAAGGCGGCCTGATCAACACTCAGGGTCGTCTAGTAAGTGACTGCTCCATTGGGTAGTCATGAGCCAAAGCTCAACTGAATAATCTAAGGAAGTAACATGCCACGTCGCAGAGAAGTCCCCAAGCGCGAAATCCTGCCGGATCCGAAGTTCGGTTCCCAGGACCTGTCCAAGTTCATGAACGTAGTCATGATCGATGGCAAGAAATCCGTTGCAGAACGCATCATCTACGGTGCTCTGGAACAGATCGAAAAGAAATCCGGCAAGAATGCCCTGGAAGTATTCAACACCGCTCTGGCCAACGCCAAGCCGGTTGTTGAAGTAAAAAGCCGCCGTGTAGGCGGTGCCAACTATCAAGTTCCTGTTGAAGTACGTCCGTCGCGTCGTATGGCTCTGGCCATGCGTTGGCTGCGCGACGCTGCGCGCAAGCGCGGCGAAAAGTCCATGGACCTGCGCCTGGCTGGTGAGTTGCTCGACGCGGCCGAAGGCCGTGGCGGCGCGATGAAGAAGCGTGACGAAGTGCACCGTATGGCAGAAGCCAACAAGGCCTTCTCGCACTTCCGCTTCTAAGCAGACCCACTATTTAAGGTGTAGATCGTGGCAAGGAAAACCCCCATTGAGCGTTACCGTAACATCGGTATCTCCGCTCACATTGACGCCGGTAAGACGACCACTACCGAGCGTATTCTGTTTTACACCGGTGTGAACCACAAGCTGGGCGAGGTTCATGACGGCGCTGCCACCACCGACTGGATGGAGCAGGAGCAGGAGCGTGGCATTACCATCACCTCCGCTGCTGTGACCACCTTCTGGAAAGGTATGGGGATGCAGTTCCCCGAGCACCGCTTCAACATCATCGACACCCCGGGACACGTGGACTTTACCATTGAGGTAGAGCGTTCCATGCGTGTACTGGACGGCGCGGTGATGGTGTACTGCGCGGTGGGCGGCGTTCAGCCCCAGTCTGAAACCGTATGGCGTCAGGCTAACAAGTACAAAGTTCCGCGTATCGCCTTCGTGAACAAGATGGACCGTCAAGGCGCCAACTTCTTCCGTGCGGTTGAACAGGTGAAGACTCGCCTGCGCGGCAACCCGGTGCCCATCGTTGTGCCTATCGGCGCTGAAGATGGTTTCACCGGCGTGGTCGATCTGTTGAAGATGAAGGCCATCATCTGGGATGAAGCGTCCCAGGGCATGAAATTCGAATACGGCGACATCCCGGCCGATCTGGTTTCCGTGGCCGAAGAATGGCGCGAGAAAATGGTCGAAGCCGCTGCTGAAGTCAGCGACGAGATGATGGACAAGTACTTGGGCGGCGAAACGCTGACCGAGGAAGAAATCATCGCCGGCCTGCGCGAGCGTACCCTGCGTTGCGAAATTCAGCCGATGCTGTGCGGCTCCGCGTTCAAGAACAAGGGTGTTCAGCGCATGCTGGACGCCGTGATTGAACTGCTGCCGGCGCCGATCGACATTCCGGCCATCGCGGGTGAAACCGACGGCAAGCCGGCCGAGCGTCACGCTTCCGACGACGAGCCGTTCTCGGCTCTGGCGTTCAAGCTGATGAACGACCCGTACGTTGGTCAGCTGACCTTCTTCCGCGTCTACTCCGGTGTGGTGAAGTCCGGTGATACCGTGCTGAACTCCATCAAGGGCAAGAAAGAGCGTATCGGCCGTATCGTGCAGATGATGGCGAACGACCGTATCGAGCTGGAAGAAGTGCGTGCCGGCGACATCGCCGCCGCCATCGGTCTGAAAGAAGTGACCACCGGCGAAACCCTGTGCGATCTGAACGCCGAAATCATCCTGGAGCGCATGGAGTTCCCGGAGCCGGTGATTCACGTTGCCGTTGAGCCGAAGACCAAGGCCGACCAGGAGAAGATGGGCGTTGCCCTGAACCGCCTGGCCAAGGAAGACCCGTCGTTCCGCGTGCGTACCGACGAAGAATCCGGCCAGACCATTATTTCCGGTATGGGCGAACTGCACCTGGAAATTCTGGTTGACCGCATGCGGCGTGAATTTGGCGTTGAAGCCAACGTTGGCGCTCCGCAAGTGGCTTACCGCGAAACCATTACCAAAGTTGTTACCGACGTTGACGGCAAGCACGTCAAGCAGTCCGGTGGTAAGGGTCAGTACGGCCATGCAGTTATTACCCTGGAGCCGTCCGGCGAAGGCAATGGCTACAAGTTTGTCGACGAGATCAAGGGTGGTGTGATTCCGCGCGAATTCATCCCGTCCGTGGACAAGGGTATTCAGAACACCCTGTCCAGCGGTATTCTCGCCGGCTTCCCGGTGGTTGACGTTACCGTGCGTCTGACCTTCGGTTCCTACCACGACGTCGACTCCTCGCAGATCGCGTTCGAACTGGCTGGTTCCCTGGCTTTCAAAGAAGCCATGCGCCGCGCCGGTCCGTGCATCCTCGAGCCGATGATGGCGGTGGAAGTGGAAACTCCGGAAGAGTACATGGGCGATGTGATGGGCGACTTGAACCGTCGTCGCGGCATCGTTCAGGGTATGGACGACGATGGTTTGGGTGGCAAGAAGATCAAGGCCGAAGTACCGCTGGCCGAGATGTTCGGTTACTCCACCGATCTGCGTTCCGCTACCCAGGGTCGTGCGACCTACTCCATGGAGTTCAAGCACTACTCCGAAGCTCCGAAGCATGTTGCTGACGCCGTAATGGCCGCCCGCAAGTAATGCGCGCTGAGGCTGGCCGGATTTAACGATTCGGCCAGTCCCGATCTAATGTTCTTTAATCAAGGATTTTTGCAAAATGGCAAAAGAAAAGTTTGAGCGGACTAAACCGCACGTAAACGTAGGCACCATCGGTCACGTGGACCATGGTAAAACCACTCTGACCGCTGCTATCACCACCATTCTGTCCAAGAAGTTCGGCGGCGAAGCCAAAGACTACTCCCAGATCGACAGCGCGCCGGAAGAGAAGGCTCGTGGTATTACCATTAATACCGCTCACGTAGAATACGAAACCGAGTCCCGCCACTACGCTCACGTAGACTGCCCGGGTCACGCCGACTACGTTAAGAACATGATTACCGGTGCTGCCCAGATGGACGGCGCTATCCTGGTGTGCTCGGCCGCTGACGGTCCGATGCCGCAAACCCGCGAACACATCCTGCTGTCCCGTCAGGTTGGCGTTCCGTACATCATCGTGTTCCTGAACAAGGCCGACCTGGTGGACGACGCTGAGCTGCTGGAACTGGTTGAAATGGAAGTTCGCGATCTGCTGTCTTCCTACGACTTCCCGGGCGACGACACCCCGGTGGTGATCGGCTCCGCTCGTCTGGCGCTGGAAGGCGACCAGTCCGAATACGGCGAACCGGCCATCTTCAAGCTGGCTGCTGCTCTGGATTCCTACATCCCGACTCCGGAACGCGCCATCGACAAGCCGTTCCTGCTGCCGATCGAAGACGTGTTCTCGATCTCCGGCCGCGGCACCGTGGTGACCGGTCGCGTGGAGCGCGGCATTGTTAAAGTCGGCGAAGAGCTGGAAATCGTGGGCCTGAAGGCTACCGCGAAGACCACTTGCACCGGCGTGGAAATGTTCCGCAAGCTGCTGGACCAAGGTCAGGCAGGCGACAACGTTGGCGTGCTGCTGCGCGGCACCAAGCGTGAAGATGTTGAGCGTGGCCAGGTACTGGCTAAGCCGGGCAGCATCACCCCGCACACCAAGTTCGGCGCTTCGGTATACGTACTGAGCAAAGACGAAGGTGGTCGTCACACCCCGTTCTTCGCGAACTACCGTCCGCAGTTCTACTTCCGCACCACCGACGTAACGGGCGCCGTTACCCTGTCGGAAGGCGTGGAAATGGTAATGCCGGGCGACAACGTGGAAATCACTGTTGAGCTGATCGCCCCGATCGCCATGGAAGAAGGTCTGCGTTTCGCCATCCGTGAAGGCGGTCGTACCGTCGGCGCCGGCGTTGTTGCCAAGATCATCGCTTAAGGATCGGAGAATCTAATGTCTAGCCAGAAAATCCGCATCCGCCTGAAGGCTTTCGATTACAACCTGATCGATCGCTCCGCTCAGGAAATCGTTGAAACCGCCAAGCGCACCGGCGCCGTTGTTAAAGGCCCGGTTCCGCTGCCGACCAAGATCGAGCGTTTCAACGTGCTGCGTTCCCCGCACGTGAACAAGACTTCCCGCGATCAGCTGGAAATCCGCACTCACCTGCGTCTGATGGACATCGTGGATCCGACCGACAAGACCGTCGATGCTTTGATGAAGCTCGACCTGCCGGCCGGTGTGGATGTGGAAATCAAGCTGCAGTAATCGCTTAAGTTCAAGGGTTTGCGAGCTAAGTTCTTGCGATTCTTGAATTTTCTGTGATACATTAGCGGACTCGCCATTTTGGCGAGTCCGTTTTTGTTTTTTCTGTCGTGTTTTTTATGCCGGTCAATCGTAATCGGCGCCTGAAAAAGGAAATAAACATGAGTTTAGGTCTTGTCGGTCGCAAAGTCGGCATGACCCGCATTTTTGCCGAAGATGGCGCAACCATCCCGGTAACTGTGCTGGACATGTCCGCTAACCGCGTCACGCAAATCAAAACTGCTGAAACCGACGGCTACAATGCCGTGCAGGTTACCTATGGCTCCAAAAAGGCCAGCCGTGTTGTTAAGGCTGCCGCGGGCCACTTCGCCAAGGCTGGCGTTGAAGCAGGTCTGGGTCTGGTCGAGTTTCCGCTGACCGCCTCCGATCTGTCCAACTTCAAGCCGGGCGATGCCATCGCTGTTGAGATCTTCACCGTTGGTCAACTGGTTGATGTAACCGGTACCTCCAAAGGTAAAGGCTTCTCCGGCGTGATCAAGCGTCACAACTTCTCTTCCAACCGTGCTTCCCATGGTAACTCGCGTTCGCATAACACGCCGGGTTCCATCGGTCAGGCGCAAGATCCGGGCCGCGTTTTCCCGGGTAAGCGCATGGCGGGCCAATACGGTAACGTCAAGAGCACCGTGCAGTGCCTGGAAATCGTTCGTGTCGATGCCGAGCGTCAACTGATTCTGGTTAAAGGTGCTGTTCCTGGCGCCAAGAACGGTGACGTTGTCGTTCGTCCTAGCGTGAAGGCAGGTGCGTGATGGAATTGAATGTAATCAATACCCAAGGCAAGGCTGTTGGCAGCCTGCAAGTGTCCGACTCTTTGTTCGGCCGCGAGTACAACGAAGCCCTGGTGCACCAGGTTGTTACCGCATTCCTGGCGAATGCTCGTAGCGCCAACCGCGCCCAGCTGACCCGTGCTGAAGTGAAGCACTCGACCAAGAAGCCTTTCCGTCAGAAAGGTACTGGTAACGCTCGTGCCGGTATGACTTCCACCCCGAACCGTCGTGGTGGTGGCCGTGCCTTCCCGAACAAGCCGGACGAGAACTTCACCCAGAAAGTTAACCGCAAGATGTTCCGTGCAGGCATGGCCGCGATTCTGTCGCAGCTGGTTCGCGACGAACGCCTGATCGTGGTTGACGAACTGAACGTTGAAAGCCCGAAGACCAAAGAATTCGTTGGCGCCGTTCAGCCCATGGGCCTGGAGCAGGCTTTGTTCATCACTAGCGAGCTGAGCGAAAACCTCTATCTCTCTTCGCGTAACCTGACTAACGTGCTGGTTATCGAAGCGGTTCAAGCTGACCCGTACAGCCTGTTGCGCTTCAAGAAGACCGTGATCACTCGCGATGCTGTGAAGCAACTTGAGGAGCAGTGGGCATGAACCAAGAACGTCTGTTGCAAGTAATTCTTGCTCCCATCGTTTCCGAAAAGAGCACCATGATTGCTGAGAAGAACCAGCAAATGGCGTTCCGCGTTGCTAAAGATGCGACCAAGCCGGAAATCAAGGCTGCTGTTGAAATGCTGTTCAATGTAAAAGTTGAAGGTGTTTCCACTGTCAATGTCAAGGGCAAGGTTAAGCGCTTTGGCCGTTCCATCGGTCGTCGCAGTGACTGGAAAAAGGCCTACGTTAGCCTGGTGGAAGGTCAAGAAATTGATCTGACCGCTACCCCGGCCGCAGCGGAGTAAGGAGATAGAGCATGCCTATCGTTAAGGTAAAACCGACTTCCGCGGGCCGCCGTGCCGTTGTCAAGGTAGTAAACCCTGACCTGCACAAAGGTGCTCCGCACGCCGCCCTGTTGGAAAAGAAATCTTCCACCGGTGGCCGTAATCACAATGGTCACATCACCACGCGTCATCGTGGCGGTGGCCATAAGAAGCACTACCGCATCATCGACTTCCGTCGCAACAAGGATGGCATCCCGGCTAAAGTGGAACGCATCGAATACGATCCGAACCGCACCGCCCACATCGCCCTCCTGTGCTACGCCGATGGCGAGCGTCGCTACATCATCGCCCCGCGCGGTGTGAAGGCCGGCGCCGAGCTGTTGTCCGGCGCGGAAGCTCCGATCAAGGCCGGTAACGCTCTGCCGATCCGCAACATCCCGGTGGGTACCACTATCCACTGCGTGGAAATGCAGCCTGGCAAGGGCGCCCAGATGGTTCGTTCCGCTGGTGCATCCGCAATGCTGCTGGCTCGCGAAGGCGCTTACGCTCAACTGCGTCTGCGCTCGGGCGAAATCCGCCTGGTGCATGTTGATTGCCGTGCAACTATTGGTGAAGTGGGTAACGAAGAGCACTCCCTGCGCAAGCTGGGCAAGGCTGGTGCTACCCGCTGGCGTGGTATCCGTCCGACCGTACGTGGCGTTGCCATGAACCCGGTTGACCACCCGCATGGTGGTGGTGAAGGCCGCACTGGTGAAGGCCGTGTGCCGGTTAGCCCGTGGGGTACTCCGACTAAGGGCTTCCGTACCCGCCGCAACAAGCGTACCGACAATATGATCGTACGCCGTCGCTATTCCAAAAAAGGGTAATTGACAATGGCACGTTCGCAGAAAAAAGGCCCGTTCGTTGATCTGCATCTGCTGAAAAAAGTAGATGCGGTGCGGGCAACCAGCGACAAGCGTCCGATCAAGACTTGGTCGCGTCGTTCGACCATCCTGCCGGATTTCATTGGTCTGACCATCGCTGTGCACAACGGTCGCACCCATGTGCCTGTTTATGTTTCCGAAAACATGGTCGGCCATAAACTGGGCGAATTCTCGCTGACTCGTACCTTCAAAGGCCACGCGGCCGATAAGAAGGCGAAGAAGAGATAAGGTGAAGCGATGAGAGTATCTGCAAATCTGAAAAGCGTTCGCCTGTCGGCACAAAAATGCCGCCTGGTGGCCGATCTGATCCGCGGCAAGTCCGTTGATCAGGCTCTGAATATCTTGGCCTTCTCCCCGAAGAAGGGCGCGGTAATCATCAAGAAAGTGCTGGAATCTGCCATCGCTAACGCCGAGCACAACGAAGGCGCCGACATTGACACCCTGCGTGTTACCGGCATCTTTGTTGACAAAGGCGCTAGTCTGAAGCGTTTCACTGCCCGTGCTAAGGGTCGTGGCAATCGCATCGAAAAGCAGACCTGCCACATCTCGTTGACCGTTGGCAATTAAGGGGTAAGAAATGGGTCAGAAGATTCATCCGACGGGATTCCGTCTTGCCGTTAACAAAAACTGGTCTTCCAAGTGGTTCGCGAATTCGCAGAACTTCCCGGAAATGCTGAAGCAGGATATCGAAGTTCGCGAATTCCTGAAAAAGCGTCTGGGTCACGCTTCGGTTGGCCGTGTGACCATCGAGCGCCCGGCTAAGTCCGCCCGCATCACCATCCATAGCGCCCGTCCGGGTGTTGTGATCGGTAAAAAAGGCGAAGACATCGAGCTGCTCAAGCAAGAACTGCAAAAGCGCCTGGGCGTTCCTGTGCATGTGAACATCGAAGAAGTTCGCAAGCCGGAACTGGACGCTCAAATCATCGCCGACGGCATCGCTTCCCAGCTGGAGAAGCGCGTGATGTTCCGTCGCGCCATGAAACGCGCTATGCAAAACGCAATGCGCATGGGCGCTCAAGGCATCAAGATCATGAGCTCCGGCCGTCTGAACGGTATCGACATCGCTCGTAGCGAATGGTACCGCGAAGGCCGCGTGCCGCTGCATACCCTGCGCGCAGACGTAGACTACGCAACCTCCGAAGCCAAGACCACCTACGGGATCATCGGCATCAAGGTATGGGTATACAAGGGCGAGCTCAAGCCGGGTCAAGTTCAGCCGGCTCCGGTAGCGACCGAGAAGAAATCGAGAAAGGGTGCTCGAAATGCTGCAGCCAACTAGACTCAAGTACCGTAAACAGCATAAAGGCCGCAACACGGGTATCGCTACTCGTGGCAACAAAGTGAGCTTTGGTGATTTCGGTCTGAAGGCGGTTGGTCGTGGTCGTCTGACCGCGCGCCAGATCGAAGCTGCGCGTCGCGCGATGACCCGTCACATCAAACGTGGCGGCCGCATCTGGATCCGCATCTTCCCGGACAAGCCGATCACCTCCAAGCCTGCTGAAGTTCGTATGGGCGGGGGTAAAGGCTCTCCGGAGTACTACGTGGCCGAAATCCAGCCTGGCAAGATGCTGTATGAAATGGATGGTGTTTCCGAGGAACTCGCTCGCGAAGCTTTCCGTCTGGCCGCAGCCAAGTTGCCGATCGCCACTGTGTTTGTAACTAGACAGGTAGGTCAGTAATGAAAGCGTCCGAACTGAAAGCCAAAACTGTTGACGAGCTGAAGGCGGAACTGCTTAGCCTCTTGAAGGCCCAGTTTGCTCTGCGTATGCAGCACGCCACTCAGCAACTCGCCAAGACCTCTGAACTGAAGAAAGTACGTCGCGACATCGCTCGCGTGCGCACCGTTCTGAAAGAAAAGGCAGTTTAAGATGAGCGAAACCAAAGTGGTACGTACGCTGACCGGTACCGTAGTCAGCGACAAGATGGATAAGACCGTGACCGTACTGGTCGAGCGCAAAGTAAAGCACCCGATCTACGGCAAAATTATCCGTCGTTCTAAGAAGTTCCACGCGCACGACGAGAACAACGAGTTCAAGGCCGGCGATATCGTTGTTATCAGCGAGTCCCGTCCGCTCTCGAAGACCAAGACGTGGGTGGTAACTGCCCTGGTAGAGAAATCCCGCCAGGTGTAAAGACTTGCAGGGGGCGAAAGCTCCCTGTATAATGGCCATCTTCCTACTCCTATCGAGTAGGAGTTCCGCCCTTACGGGGTCCAAAACTGGCCGTTGGATACGCCACAGTTTCTGTGGCGTTTCGTCTGTTTGGTCTTGCTCTTATGCGAGAAACCGGCAGGTGAGAGTGACGGATAAAGTTGGATTAGAAAGGTAATCATCACATGATCCAAATGCAGACCATGCTTGAGGTCGCTGACAATACAGGTGCGCGTCACGTTATGTGCATCAAGGTATTGGGCGGTTCCAAGCGTCGCTATGCAAGCGTAGGCGACATCATCAAGGTGACCATCAAGGATGCTGCTCCGCGCGGACGCGTCAAAAAAGGCGACGTTTACAACGCGGTTGTGGTTCGCACTGCCAAAGGCGTGCGTCGTCCGGATGGCTCGTTGATCAAGTTCGACGGCAATGCCGCCGTCCTGCTCAACAACAAGCTTGAGCCTATCGGCACTCGTATCTTCGGGCCTGTTACGCGTGAACTGCGTACCGAGCGCTTCATGAAGATCGTTTCGCTGGCTCCTGAAGTACTGTAAGGAGATCGCATGCGCAAAATTCGCAAGGGTGATGAAGTCGTAGTAATCACCGGCAAAGACAAAGGTAAGCGCGGCACCGTTCTGCGCGTTCTGGACGAGAAACTGGTTGTTGAAGGCGTGAATGTCGCCAAGAAACACCAGAAGCCGAATCCGGTGCGTGGCGTGGCCGGCGGCATCGTTGAAAAGACCATGCCTGTTGACGCATCGAACGTCGCCATTTTCAATCCGGCAAGCCAAAAGGCTGACCGCGTAGGCTTCAAGGTTCTTGAAGACGGCCGCAAGGTACGCGTGTTCAAGTCCAACGGCGAAGTCATTGGCGCGTAAGGAACAAAACATGGCACGTCTCTACGATTTCTACAAAGACACCGTAGTGCCTGAACTGATGAAACAGTTCGGCTACAAGTCGATCATGCAAGTCCCGCGCATTGAGAAGATCACTGTGAACATGGGTGTGGGCGAAGCTGTTGCCGATAAAAAGGTAATGGATTTCGCCGTGGGCGACCTGGAAAAGATCGCCGGCCAGAAGCCGGTTGTCACCACCGCTCGCAAATCCATCGCAGGCTTCAAGATTCGCGATCACTACCCGGTAGGTTGCAAGGTAACTCTGCGTCGCGAACGCATGTATGAGTTCCTGGACCGCCTGGTGACGATCGCGCTGCCGCGCGTTCGCGACTTCCGTGGTGTTTCCGCCAAGTCTTTCGACGGCCGCGGCAACTACAACATGGGCGTTAAAGAACAGATCATCTTCCCGGAAATCGAGTACGACAAGATCGATGCTCTGCGTGGTATGAACATTACTGTTACCACCACCGCGAAGACTGACGAAGAGGCCCGCGCTTTGCTGGCCGCGTTCAAGTTCCCGTTCAAGGGTTAAGCACATGGCAAAACTTGCACTGATTCAGCGCGAAGAGAAGCGTGTCAAGCTGGCTGCAAAATTTGCTGCCAAGCGCGAAGCCCTTATCGCGACTATCAACAATCAAAGCCTCTCGGAAGAAGAGCGCTTTGCAGCTCGCCTGCAACTGCAGCAGCTGCCGCGCAATGCTTCCCCGGTTCGCCAGCGTCGTCGCTGCGCCATCACCGGTCGTCCGCGTGGCGTATTCCGCAAATTCGGTCTGGGTCGTAACAAACTCCGTGAAATCGCTCTGAAGGGCGAGATTCCGGGGGTTGTGAAGGCCAGCTGGTAATAGGAGACACATAAATGAGCATGCACGATCCTATTTCCGATATGTTGACCCGCATCCGCAACGGCCAAATGGCTTCCAAGGTGGCAGTTTCCATGCCGTCTTCCAAGCTGAAAATTGCGCTGGCGCAGGTGTTGAAAGAAGAAGGCTACATCGAAGACTTCGCCGTTGCCGGCGAAGAGAAGAAGCCTGTTCTCGATATCCAGCTCAAGTACTATGCTGGCCGTCCGGTGATTGAGCGCATTGACCGCGTCTCCCGCCCTGGCCTGCGTGTGTACAAGGGCTCCACCGAAATCCCGAAAGTCATGAATGGCTTGGGCGTGGCTATCCTGTCCACCTCCAAAGGCGTTATGACTGATCGCAAAGCGCGCGCGGCCGGCATCGGCGGCGAGTTGCTGTGCGTCGTGGCTTAAGGGGGTCAAATGTCTCGCGTAGCTAAGAATCCCGTAGTCATCCCGGCTGGCGTCGAAGTGAAGTTCGGCGCTGCAGAAGTGACTGTTAAGGGCGCCCTGGGCTCCCTGAGCACCGCTCTGTGCGAAGAGGTAGATGTCAAGCTGGACAACGGCCAACTGACATTCGCCGCCAAGAACGACAGCAAATTCGCTCGTGCCATGTCCGGCACCCTGCGCGCGCTGCTGAACAATATGGTGACCGGCGTGTCCAAAGGCTTCGAGAAGAAGCTGCAGCTGGTAGGCGTGGGCTATCGTGCCCAGGCTCAAGGCGACACCCTGAACCTGTCTCTGGGTTTCTCCCACCCGGTGGCTCATCAAATGCCTGAAGGCGTTAAAGCTGAGACCCCGAGTCAGACCGAGATCCTGATCAAAGGCGCTGACAAACAGCGCGTTGGCCAGGTGGCTGCCGAAATCCGCGCATACCGCGCTCCTGAGCCGTACAAAGGCAAGGGCGTTCGTTACGCTGATGAGGTTGTGGTTCTGAAAGAAACCAAGAAGAAGTAACTGAGGCACTGATATGGACAAGAAACAAGCTCGACTCCGCCGCGCACGTAAAACCCGTGCCCGGATCGCGGAGCTCAAGATGGTGCGTCTCACTGTGTATCGCACCAATAGCCACATTTATGCCCAGATCGTTGATGAGACCGGCAGCAAAGTACTGGCCAGCGCTTCTTCGCTGGAAGCCGACGTGCGCGCTGATCTCAAAAATGGCGGCAACGTGGCAACTGCAGCCGTGATCGGCAAGCGCATTGCTGAAAAAGCAAAAGCTGCTGGCATCGAGAAAGTTGCTTTCGACCGCTCTGGTTTCAAATACCACGGTCGTATGAAAGCGCTGGCTGACGCCGCTCGCGAACACGGTCTCGTATTCTAATTCGGAGTGAAGAATGGCTAAACACGAAACGGAAGATCGTGGCGACGGTCTGGTCGAGAAAATGATCAGCGTCAACCGCGTCACCAAAGTGGTTAAAGGCGGCCGTATCATGGCTTTCTCCGCCTTGACCGTGGTTGGTGATGGCGATGGCGGAATCGGCATGGGTAAGGGCCGTTCCAAGGAAGTTCCGGTTGCCGTACAAAAGGCAATGGAACAAGCTCGCCACAACATGGTTAAGGTTCCGTTGAAAAACGGCACTTTCCACCACACTGTGGTTGGCAAGCACGGCGCTACTACTGTATTCATCCAGCCCGCTAAAGAAGGTACCGGTGTGAAAGCCGGCGGCCCGATGCGCGCTATCTTTGATGCTATGGGTGTTCATAACGTCTCGGCGAAAATTCATGGTTCCACCAACCCGTACAACGTGGTGCGTGCAACTCTGGATGGTCTGAGCAACATCAACACCCCGGCGCAAATCGCCTCCAAGCGTGGCCTGAGCGTCGAGGACATCCTGGGGGTGAGCCATGAGTAACGCCAAGACTGTAAAGGTCACTCTGGTAAAGAGCCTGATCGGTCGCCTGGAGTCTCACAAGGCTTGCGCCCGTGGTCTGGGTCTGAAGAAGATTCGCCAGACTGTTGAAGTGCTCGATACCCCTGAAAACCGTGGCATGATCAACAAGATCAGCTACTTGTTGAAATTCGAGGGCTAAGAGATGCTGCTGAACACTGTACAGCCGGGTGCCGGCGCCAAGCATGCCAAGCGCCGTGTAGGCCGTGGCATCGGCAGCGGCCTGGGCAAGACTTGTGGCCGCGGTCACAAAGGTCAGAAGAGCCGTGCAGGTGGTTTCCACAAGGTTGGTTTCGAAGGCGGTCAAATGCCGCTGCAACGTCGTCTGCCGAAGCGCGGCTTCAAGTCGCTGAACGCAGGCAAGGTTGCCGAGATTCGCCTGTCCGAACTGAACCTGCTGCCGGTTGATGAAATCGACCTGCTCTCTCTCAAGCAAGCTGGTCTGGCTTCCATCCAGGTGACTTCCGCCAAGGTGGTGCTGTCCGGCAAGATTGAGCGCGCAGTAAAACTGCGCGGCGTTGGCGTAACTGCCGGCGCTCGCGCCGCCATCGAAGCTGCCGGCGGCAGCGTAGAATAAGGCAATAATCTGTGGCGAATACTTCTCTAGTGGCAAATGCCAATAAGTTTGGTGATCTCAAGCGTCGAATCTGGTTCCTGATTGGTGCCCTGATCGTTTATCGCATCGGTGCCCACATTCCGGTTCCGGGTATCAACCCTGCCGAGCTAGCGAAGTTGTTCCACTCATCGCAGACGGGCCTGCTCGACATGTTCAACATGTTCTCGGGCGGCGCCCTCTCGAGGTTTACGGTGTTTGCCATCGGCATCATGCCGTACATCTCCGCCTCCATCATTCTTCAGCTTGCCTCCGAGGTTCTTCCGAGCCTCAAGCAGCTGAAGAAGGAGGGCGATGCGGGACGTCGTAAGATAACCCAGTACACACGTTACGCCACCGTTTTGCTCGCGACTTTCCAAAGTTTCGGCATTGCGGTGATGCTGTACAAGCAGCCTAACCTGGTGGTGACTCCGCAGTGGGAGTTCTACCTGACGACAGTCGTATCGCTGGTAACCGGCACCATGTTCCTCATGTGGCTGGGCGAGCAGATCACCGAGCGCGGAATTGGCAACGGTATTTCGTTGATCATCTGCGCGGGTATCGCCGCAGGCGTTCCGGCTGCGATCGGCAAGACCTTGACTCTGACCAGTCAGGGTTCTTTGCCCATCCTGTTTGCCGTCGTGTTGTTTGTCGGAGTGATCGTAGTGACTTATGTGGTGGTGTACGCCGAGCGCGGCCAACGCAAAGTCCTGGTGAACTACGCCAAGCGGCAGGTGGGCAATCGCGTCATGCAGGGCCAGAGCACGCATCTGCCGCTCAAGCTCAACATGGCGGGGGTGATTCCGCCGATTTTCGCGTCCAGCATCATCCTGTTCCCGGCCACCGTTCTCGGTTGGTTCGGCCAGGGCGAGCACATGGGCTGGTTGAAGGGCATTGCAGACAAACTGCATCCCGGTCAGCCGATCTACGTGCTGCTGTATGCGGCGGCCATCGTCTTCTTCTGCTATTTCTACACGGCGTTGGTATTCAACCCGAAGGAAACGGCTGACAACTTGAAGAAGAGCGGTGCCTTCATCCCGGGTATTCGTCCAGGTGAGCAGACTTCCCGGTACATCGAGAAGATCATTCTGCGGCTGACGCTGATTGGTGCGATCTACATCACACTGGTCTGCTTGCTGCCGGAATTCCTGATCTTGAAGTGGAACGTACCGTTCTACTTTGGCGGCACCTCGCTGCTGATCATCGTGGTGGTTACCATGGATTTCATGGCGCAGGTACAGTCTTACGTGCTGTCGCATCAGTACGAGAGCTTGCTGAAGAAGGCCAACTTCAAAGGCAACGCGCTCACGCGCTGACAACTTGAGCTCACGCTGGGTTATTGGCTAAGGAAGACACCATCCAGATGCAGTGCGAAATTCCGAAGTTCGCTTCGGAGTTTTGCTTGTGAATGGACACGTGGTAACCGGGCACTTCAGACGGGATGCGATTGCGAAGGCATTCGCATCCAATCTGACGGCGGTTTGGGGCGAGGGGAATCCCCCCGCGGTCCTGCCTGTCCCGGATAGTGTTCCGTGCGAAATAACGCACTTGCTCTTTTAGAGGATTGAAAGGAACTGACATGCGAGTACAGCCTTCGGTAAAGAAGATTTGCCGCAACTGCAAAATCATTCGTCGCAATCGCGTAGTTCGCGTGATTTGCACGGATCCGCGTCACAAGCAAAAACAAGGCTAACATTTGTTAGACCTGGATTTGCGTGTTACAATCGCAAACTTTTCAAGGTCTTAAGGCTTAAGGAAAGAGTATGGCCCGTATTGCAGGGGTAAACATCCCCAATCATGCGCATGCCGTTATCGGCCTGCAGGCAATTTTTGGCATCGGTCAGACTCGCGCCCAGCAGATTTGTGCTGCTGCCAGCGTGAACCCTTCCACGAAAGTGAAGGATCTGACGGACGCCGAGATGGAAACTCTGCGTGACGAAGTCGCCAAGTTCACCGTTGAAGGTGATCTGCGCCGCGAAGTCACCATGAGCATCAAGCGTCTGATGGACATGGGCTGCTATCGCGGCTTCCGCCATCGTCGTGGCCTGCCGTGCCGCGGTCAGCGCACTCGCACTAACGCTCGTACCCGCAAGGGACCGCGTAAGGCGATCGCCGGCAAGAAGTAATCAATAGGAACAACAGATAATGGCTAAAGCAAACACAGCAGTTCGTGTACGCAAGAAAGTGCGCAAGTCTGTTAGCGAAGGTATCGTGCACGTGCACGCTTCGTTCAACAACACCATCATCACGATCACCGACCGTCAAGGCAATGCATTGTCTTGGGCTACCTCTGGCGGCGCTGGTTTCAAGGGCTCGCGCAAGAGTACACCCTTTGCTGCTCAAGTAGCAGCAGAGCACGCTGGTAAAGTTGCCCAAGAATACGGTGTGAAGAACCTCGAAGTTCGTATCAAGGGCCCGGGTCCGGGTCGTGAATCCGCTGTTCGCGCACTCAACGCGCTGGGTTTCAAGATCACCAGCATCTCCGACGTGACGCCGGTACCGCACAACGGTTGCCGTCCGCCCAAAAAACGTCGTATCTAATTCGGAGAGTGTGAGAACATGGCACGTTATATCGGCCCTAAGTGCAAACTCGCTCGTCGTGAAGGCACCGACCTTTTCCTGAAGAGCGCACGTCGTGCACTGGATTCCAAGTGCAAACTGGATAGCCCTCCGGGCCAGCATGGCGCTCGTAAGAGCCGCCTGTCTGACTACGGTGTGCAACTGCGTGAAAAGCAGAAAATCCGTCGTATTTACGGTGTACTCGAGCGTCAGTTCCGCAATTACTTTGCGGAAGCTGTGCGTCGCAAAGGCTCCACGGGTGAAAACCTGCTGAAGCTGCTCGAGGCCCGCCTGGACAACGTTGTATATCGCATGGGCTTTGGCTCCACTCGCGCCGAAGCGCGCCAGCTGGTTAGCCACAAGGCTATCGTTGTGAACGGCCAGGTTGTGAACATTCCGTCCTACCAGGTTAAAGCCGGTGACGTAGTGTCCGTCCGTGAAAAAGCCAAGAAACAGGCCCGTATCGTAGAAGGTCTGGCTCTGGCCGAGCAGGGTGGTTTCCCGTCTTGGGTCCTGGTTGACTCCAAGAAAATGGAAGGCACTTTCAAATCCGCTCCGGAACGTTCCGAACTGTCTAGCGATATCAACGAACAACTCGTTGTGGAATTCTACTCCAAGTAATCGCTAGCTCTTAGGGAATGACTATGCAAAACAGCGCTTCGGAATTTCTGAAACCTCGTCTTATCGACGTTCAGCCGGTTTCCGCCACTCACGCTCGTGTGTCGATGGAGCCGTTCGAGCGCGGCTACGCTCATACTCTGGGTAACTCGCTGCGCCGGATTCTGCTGTCGTCGATGCCGGGCTATGCTCCGACCGAAGTGACTATCGCTGGCGTTTTGCATGAGTATTCCGCACTTGATGGCGTGCGCGAGGATGTCGTTGACATCCTCCTCAACCTCAAGGGCGTAGTGCTTAAGCTGCATGGTCGTGACAGTGTCGTTCTGTCCTTGAAAAAGGACGGCGAAGGCGCTGTCTTGGCTGGCGATATCGAACTGCCGCACGATGTGGAAGTGATCAATCCGGACCACGTGATTTGTCACATCTCCTCTGGCGGTAAGATCGACATGGAGATCAAGATCGAAAAAGGCCGCGGCTATCAGCCGGTGTCGGTTCGATCCAATCATGAAGACAACCGTTCCATCGGTACCATTCAACTGGACGCTTCCTTCTCGCCGGTTCGCCGCGTGAGCTTTGCTGTGGAAAGCGCCCGTGTTGAGCAGCGTACCGACCTCGACCGCCTGGTGCTCGATATCGAGACCAACGGCGTAATCGAGCCGGAACAGGCAGTGCGCAACGCTGCCCGTATTCTGATGGATCAACTGTCGATCTTTGCCGATCTCCAAGGCACAGCGGTTGAAGAAGTCGTTGAAAAGGCGCCGCCGATCGATCCGATCCTGCTGCGTCCGGTAGACGATCTTGAACTGACGGTTCGTTCGGCCAACTGCCTGAAAGCTGAGAACATTTATTACATCGGCGATCTGATCCAGCGTACTGAAACCGAGCTTCTGAAGACTCCGAACCTCGGCCGCAAGTCGCTGAACGAGATCAAGGAAGTTCTCGCTTCCAAAGGCCTGACTCTCGGGATGAAACTCGAGAACTGGCCGCCTGCTGGCCTCGAAAAGCCGTAAGGTTTGAGATAAAAGGACATTAACAATGCGTCATCGTTACAGTAATCGTAAACTGAACCGCACGACCAGCCATCGTCTGGCGATGCTGCGTAACATGGCCAACTCGCTGCTGAAGCACGAAGTGATCGTGACCACGCTGCCGAAAGCCAAGGAACTGCGTCGTGTGGCCGAGCCGTTGATCACGCTCGGCAAAAAGCCGTCTCTCGCCAACCGTCGTCTGGCGTTTGACCGCACTCGTGACCGCGATATCGTGGTTAAACTCTTCGACGTGCTCGGCCCGCGCTTCTCCGCCCGCAACGGCGGCTATGTGCGTATCCTGAAGTACGGTTTCCGCAAGGGCGACAACGCCCCGATGGCTCTGGTAGAGCTGGTGGACCGTCCGGAAGATGCCGTAGCGGTTGAAGACAACTCCGCCGAGTAATCGACGAAGTTGAGGAAAAAGCCAGGCGCAAGCCTGGCTTTTTTCATTGCCGTAAAAGAAAAAACCCGCTTCGAGCGGGTTTTTCTTTGTGGGCTTTTATAAAGGGGCGCGCTTAAAAAATCGATAAGCCGGTACGCGTGGTGAAGCGATCCAGCGCTTCCAGGCCCAGCACCGAGTTGCCCTTGCCGTCCAGTTCCGGGCTCCATACGGCGATGCTCATCTTGCCGGGAATGATGGCGAGCATGCCGCCGCCGACCCCGCTTTTCACCGGCAGGCCCACGCGGTAGGCGAATTCGCCGGCGGCGTCGTAAGTGCCGCAGGTCAGCATCACCGCGTTGATCTGCTTGGCCTGGCTGCGGCTCAGCGATTGCCGGCCGTCGCGGGTAATGCCGTGGTTGGCGAGAAAGAGCCCGGCATTGGCCAGTTCCACGCAGTTCATCGCGATGCTGCAGCTGTTGAAGTATTGCTGCAGCACGGTCTCCACCTCGTTGTCGAGGTTGTCGTAGCTTTTCATGAAGTGGGCCAGCGCCGCGTTGCGGTGGCCGTGGGCGCGTTCGGATTCGGCGACGCGGGCGTTGCCGCACAAGGTGGCGTTGCCGGACTCCTGCCGCAGGCGGGCCAGCAGCGCGCCGTGGGCGTCTTCAAAATGGCTGACGGCGCGGTCGGTCACCACGAGGGCGCCTGCGTTGATGAAGGGATTGCGCGGCACGCCGTCCTCGTACTCCAGCTGCACCAGCGAGTTGAACGGGTTGCCAGACGGCTCCTTGCCGACATGGCTCCACAGGGCGTCGCCGTCCGCCTCCAGCGTCAGCGCCAGCATGAAGGCCTTGGAAATGCTCTGGATGGAGAAGGGGACGGCGGCGTCTCCGCAGCGGTAGTGCCGGCCGTCCAGAGTGGTGACGGCCATGCCGAACTGGCGGGGCGGCACTTCGGCCAGCGCCGGGATGTAATCGGCGACGCGGCCCTGGCCGTAATAGGCGAGGACTTCGGCGTGGATTTGATCGAGTAGGTCTTGCAGATTCATTAATCTATTCAGCATAAGGCGGTAAAAACGCCGGCGGACCGGCGTCGGACAATCAGAACTCGTAGCGGGTTTCCAGCACGCTGAACTCGGCGCCCAATTCCAGCAAGCCTTCATTGCGCGGCACCAGGTTGACGCCGAAGCAGACGCCTTCCGGCAAGGTGCGAATGCTGACCAGGGTGCGCAGCGGCTGCTGTTCCGGCGATTTGATCCCGGTATCCGGATCCACCGTGGTCAGCACGCAGCGCGAGCAGGGCTTGGCGACGTCGAACACCACCTCGCCGATCTGGACCACCTTCCAATCGTCCTCTTCCCAGGCGTAATCGCCGCTGACCACCAGATTGGGGCGGAAGTGGCGCAGCGATACCGGCTGGTCCAGCTCGTCGTTGAGCGCGTCCAGCGAGGCCTGGTTCACCAGCAGATAGGGGTAGCCGTCGGCGAAGGACATCGCGTGCTCGCTGTCCTTCAGCCGGCGATTGGAGCGCATGCCCAGCCACAGCAACTGGCAGGGCTCGCCCAGCACCTCGCTGAACCAGAGATCGACGGCGGCGTCGCCGTGATAGGCGGCGAAGTTGTCCTTCCATACCGTAGCCGGCGCTTCTTGCTGGTATTGGGTGCTCATCGCCAGCACCGGCGCCTTGCCCGGAAATTTGAACAGGGCGCCGCCGGGAATCAAGTCCACCTCCACGCGCACCAGCTGCGGGTGGGAGCGGGCGGTGAAGAAGCGGCCGTTGTCGCCGGCCAGCAGCCATTCGCGGTCGTGCAGCAAGCCCTGCTTGCCGGCGAAGGCGCGGCTGTAGGACAGGCCGCGACAGGATTTCAACGGATGGACGAACATTTCGACAAGTTGCATGGAGGGCTCCGCTAAGCTGTGGTCAGGGCATGGTATCACTGCGGCGGGCAACTCAGAAAATCCCACAGCCTACGATCCTGGCTGAAAGCGACGTTGAAGCGCAGCCAATCCGAGGGCATGCCGTAGGCGCGGAACAGATGGCCGGGCGCGAGCAGGATTTTGTGTTGCTGGGCCTGCTCGGCCAAGCGTCTGGCGTCCAGCCCCCCGGGCGGGCGGGCCAGCAGGAACAGGCCGTTGGACGGACGCGCGAACAACTGCCAGCCGTGTTCCAGAAACAGCTGCTGGCATTGGGCCTGAGCTTCGGACAAGCGCGCGCGCAGCCGTTCCAGCTGGCGGCGGTAGCGGCCCTCGGACACCAGTTCCAGCGCCAGCCTCTCGTTCAATTCCGGCGAGGTCAACCCGGACATCATCTTGTAATGGACGATGCGTTCGAGCAGATCGGACGGGCCGCATAGATAGCCGACGCGCAGTCCCGGCGACAGCGATTTGGAGAAGCTGTCGATGTAGAGCACGCGTTTGAGGCCGTCCAGCGCCGCCAGCGCGGGTTGGCGGCCGCCGGCGAAGTCCGCGGACACATTGTCCTCCACGATCAGGAAATCGTGCTCCTCGGCCAGGCGCAGCACCTGGTGGGCGACCGACGGCGAGTAGCTGGCGCCGGTGGGGTTTTGCAGCCAGGGATTGGTGAAGAAGGCGCGCGGCCGATGCTGGAGCAGCAGCGCGCGCAGTTGTTCCAAGTCGGGCCCGTGCTCGGTCCAGGGCACCGGCACCAGCTTGAACTCGCGAAACGCCAGGCAGGACAGCAGATTGCAATAGCCGGGATCGTCCACCAGCACGGTGTCCCCGGCCTGCAGCAGCGCGCAGGCGGCCATGTCCAGCGCGCGGCTGGCGCCCTGGGTCAGCGCGATGTCGTCGGCTCGGGCGGGGATGCCGCGTTCGGCCAGCCGGTCCGCCAAATGCTCGCGCAAGGGCAGAAAGCCCTTGGGGTCGCCGTAGCCGGGCGCGGCGACGGCGTCGCGGGCAAGCTGCCGCAGCGCTTTTTGCTGGGCCTCGGCGTCGTACCAGTGCGAGGGCAGCCAGCCGCAGCCCGCGAACAGGGTGTTGGCGTCCTGCTGGTAAATCTTGCGCAGCAGCCAGTATTCGTCCACCGGCCAGACGCGCGGCGCGGCGGGCAGATCGGGCGGCCGGCTTTCCCGCCTTCCCTCCACGTAAAAGCCGGAGCCCGGCCGCGCCGCCAGATAGCCCAAGGTCACCAGCCTATCGTAGGCCTCGACCACGGTGAAGGGACTGACGCCCAGCTCCCCGGCCATTCTGCGAATAGATGGGATTTTTGCGCCTTTGCGCCACTGACCGCATTGAATGGCGGAAATAGCTGAATTGACTATATTTTCCACCAGGGTAATGCCTTCCGCGGGCATAAGATTCAGGCTGGCCATTGCGCGTTAATTGAGCATCATTGATATTGGGCCTGTCCGTTGAGAACAGCTTGTGATAAATATCTCGTCATAAGCCGGATGGCATGTTGCAGCCGCCAATCTGTATGTTTTTTGTTGAGCTTTGCAGGCGAAACGGCTAAGACAAGAACAGAGCCTACCGGCATCGAGAATGATCATAACAGCGCTTTGTCGTGAATTGACAAGCAATCGCGGCAAGCCAAGTCGAATTGGGGATGGAGGACGGAAATGCGCTCTTTGCGTGTAAAGTTGATTGTATTCATTGCGGTGCTGCTGGTTCTGCTGGGCGCCATCATTACGACCCTGGTCTACACCCAGATGCGCAACGAGATTGTCCAGGGCGTGGATAACGAGTTGTCCAGCACCTCGCGCGGCTACGCCAACCTGGTCAAGGATTGGTACGGCAGCAAGGTCAAGGTGGTGATCGCCGGCAACCCGGTGGTGGGCACGCCCGAGCCCATGCCGATGCTGGCGCGCCTGAGCCAGGCCGGCGGCTACGACATGACCTATATCGGCACCGCCGATCACAAGATGATCCGTTCCGACTTCAAGCCGCAGCCGGCGGGCTACGACCCGGTGGCGCGGCCCTGGTATCAGCAGGCGCAGGCCAGCGGCAAGCCGGGCGTGTCCGATCCCTATGTCGATTTCGACACCAAGAAACTGGTGGTGACCTTCGTGTCGCCGGTGTTCGACGGCTCCACGCTGAAAGCGGTGGTGGGCGGCGACATCTTCATCGACGACTTGGTCAAAACCGTGCTGTCCGCCAAGCTGCGCGGCAACGGCTACGCCTTCCTGGTGGACAAGGCCGGCAAGGTGATCGCCCATCCGGACACCACGCTGACGCTGAAGCCTCTGGCGGAGAAAGTGCCGGCGCTGACCGGCGAGAAGCTGGTGCAGCTGTCCACCAGCAGCGCGATGGAGGAGATCGAGGTCAACGGCGAAACCAAGCTGGTGCAGGTGGACCCGGTGGAGGGCACCAACTGGCTGCTGGGCGTGATGATAGACAAGTCCGTGGTCAGCGAGCCGCTGGAAAAACTGCTGCTGACCGTGGTGGGCCTGGGCGCGCTGTGCGTGGTGGTGCTGATCCCGGTGGCCAGCGTGATGCTGAGCAAAATGTTGGCAGGCTTGGGCCGTTTGCGCAACGCGATGCTGGAGATCTCCAAGGGCGAGGGCGATTTGACCCGACGCATCGAGGTGCAGGGCCAGGATGAGATCGCCGAAACCGCGACCGCGTTCAACAGCTTCATCCATCGTTTGCAAAGCATGTTCGTGGCGGTGCGCACCGAGGCGGAAAACGTCACCAACGGTGTGCAGAGCGTGGCCACCACGGTGGATCAGGTGGCGCGCGATTCCCGGCAGATTTCCGACGTGTCCAGCTCCAACGCCGCGACGCTGGAGGAAATCACCGTCAGCATCTCCCATATCGCCGACGCCGCGCGCGAGGCGGATTCGCTGGTCAACCACACCGGCACCGTGTCCAGCGAAAGCGCCGACGAAATGCAGCGCATCTCCCGCGAAATGAACAGCACGGTGGAGGCGGTGAAGGGCTTGTCCGGCATGTTGGTGTCGCTGGATCAACGCTCGCAGCAAATCAGCGGCATCACCAATGTGATCAAGGACATTGCCGATCAGACCAACCTCTTGGCCTTGAACGCGGCGATCGAAGCGGCGCGCGCCGGCGAGATGGGCCGCGGCTTCGCGGTGGTGGCGGACGAAGTGCGCAAACTGGCCGAGCGCACCGGCCAGGCCACGGTGGAGATTTCCAGCATGGTCAGCACCATCCGCGAGGAAACCAGCCAGGCGGTGACCAATATGCAGCGCACCGTCAGCTCGGTGGACGACGGCGTGGAACTGACCGACAGCGCGGTGCAGCGCATCGAGCAGATCCAGCAGGCGATGCAGGAAGTGATGGCCAAGATGAACGAGATCACCTTGTCCACCAGCGAGCAGCACAAGGCCACTACCTTGATCGCGCAGAGCACCGAGCAGATCAACGGCCGCATCGTCGACAGCGACGGCGCTCTGCAGACCGTGCACGACACCTTGAACGATTTGTCGCAGGCGGCCAAGGATATGCGGCAGTTGTTCTCCAGCTTCCGCGTTTAAGCGAGCTGACGCGACACAGGAAACCCGGCTGCGGCCGGGTTTTTTCATGGTCTTGGACTGTATTGGCGATTTGGCCGGTACGGGATTGGGCAAATCCGCGCAAACTGTACCTGTAATTGTATTGGTGCAGCCGCTAGATTAGTTGTCATCATTCGGCCAAGAGCCAGGGGAGACAACGATGAATCAGCCGCAGATGGACGCGTTCTGGATGCCCTTCACCGCCAACCGCCAGTTCAAGAGCGCCCCGCGCATGCTGGTGAGCGCCGACGGCATGTATTACACCGACGACCAAGGCCGCCAGATCCTGGACGGCAGCGCCGGCCTGTGGTGCGTGACCGCCGGCCACAACCGCAAGCCCATCGTCGAGGCGGTGCAGCGCCAGGTGGCGACGCTGGATTACGCGCCGCCGTTCCAGATGGCGCACCCCAAGGCCTTCGAGGCCGCCGACAAGCTGGTGGCGATGGCGCCCAAGGGCTTGAGCAAGGCCTTCTTCGTCGGCTCCGGCTCGGAGGCGGTGGACACCGCGCTGAAGATGGCGGTGGCCTATCACCGCGTGCGCGGCGACGCCGCCCGCGTCAAGCTGATCGGCCGCGAGCGCGGCTATCACGGCGTCAACTTCGGCGGCGTCTCGGTGGGCGGCATGGCCGGCAACCGCAAACACTTTCCGGTGTCCCTGCCGGCGGTGGACCATTTGCGCAGCACCCATGATCTTGCGCGCAACGCCTTCAGCCGCGGCGAGCCGGAGCACGGCGCCGAGTTCGCCGACGAACTGGAAGCGCGCATCCTGACCCTGCACGACCCGTCCACCATCGCCGCCGTCATCGTCGAGCCGATGGCCGGCTCCACCGGCGTGCTGATCCCGCCCAAGGGCTATTTGCGGCGCCTGCGCGAAATCTGCGACCGCTACGGCATCCTGCTGATCTTCGACGAGGTGATCACCGGCTTCGGACGCCTGGGCGCGGATTGGGCGGCCAACAAGTTCGGCGTGCTGCCGGACATCATCACCTGCGCCAAGGGCCTGACCAACGGCGTGGTGCCTATGGGCGCGCTGCTGGTGAAGCCGGAGATCCACGACGCCTTCATGGCCGCCGCCGGCGAGCGCATGATCGAGTTCCCCCACGGCTACACCTATTCCGCCCATCCGCTGGCCTGCGCCGCGGCGATCGCCTCGCTGGACCTGTACCGCGAGGAGCAGTTGTTCGAGCGCGCCGCCGGCTTGTCCGCTTATTTCGAGGAGCGCGCGCACGCCTTGCGCGGCCAGCCCTACGTCAAGGACATCCGCAACCTGGGCCTGGTGGCCGGCATCGAAATGGACAGCCGCCCCGGCGCGGCCGGGCAGCGCGGTTTCGACGTCTTCCTCAAGTGCTGGGAACAAGGCGTGCTGGTGCGCTTTACCGGCGACATCCTGGCGGTGTCGCCGCCCTTGATCATCGAAAAGCACGAGATCGACCGGCTGTTCGACACCATCGCCTCCGCCTTGCGCGCCTGCGAGTAAGCGCGGCGCCGAATACTCAACTCATTCGAATCGGAACATAAGATGCAAACCATTCCTCATTACATCGGCGGCGAACGCTGCGAAGGCCGGAGCGGCCGCTTTGGAGATGTCTACAACCCGGCGCTGGGCAGCGTCGCCGCCCGCGTGCCGCTGGCGAGCCCGGACGAGGTGCAGGCCGCGGTGGCGGCGGCGCGCAAGGCCTTTCCGGCCTGGGCGGAAACCTCGCCGCTGAAGCGGGCGCGGGTGATGTTCAAGTTCAAGGAGCTGCTGGAGCAGAACCAGCAGCGCTTGGCGGCGCTGATTTCCAGCGAGCACGGCAAGGTGGTGTCCGACGCCATCGGCGAAGTCGCCCGCGGCCTGGAAGTGGTGGAGTTCGCCTGCGGCATTCCGCAATTGCTGAAGGGCGAGTTCACCGAACAGGTGGGCGGCGGCATCGACAGCCATTCCATGCGTCAGCCGCTGGGCGTGGTGGCCGGCATCACCCCGTTCAACTTCCCGGCCATGGTGCCGCTGTGGATGTTCCCGGTGGCCTTGGCCTGCGGCAACTGCTTCATTCTCAAGCCGTCCGAGCGCGACCCGTCCGCCGCGCTGCTGCTGGCCGATCTGTTGCAGCAGGCCGGCCTGCCTGCCGGCGTGTTCAGCGTGGTGCACGGCGACAAGCAGGCGGTGGACGCCTTGCTCGCCCATCCCGACATCGCCGCGCTCAGCTTCGTCGGCTCCACGCCGATTGCCCAGTACATCTACGAAACCGGCGCGCGCCACGGCAAGCGGGTGCAGGCGCTGGGCGGCGCCAAGAACCACCTGGTGGTGATGCCGGACGCGGATCTGGACGGCGCGGTGGAGGCCTTGATCGGGGCCGCTTACGGCTCGGCCGGCGAGCGCTGCATGGCGATCTCGGTGGTGCTGGCGGTGGGCGACATCGGCGACGCGCTGGTGGAGCGGCTGGCCGAGCGCGCGCGCAATCTGAAGATAGGCGTGGGCGACGACGCGGCGGCGGAAATGGGCCCGCTGGTGACGCGCCAGCACTTGGACAAGGTGACGGGCTATGTCGAGCAGGGCGTGGCCGAAGGCGGGCAGCTGGTGGTGGACGGCCGCGGCTACCGCCATCCCGGTCACGAGGACGGATTTTTCCTGGGCGGCTGCCTGTTCGACCATGTGACGCCGGAGATGAGCATCTACAAGGAGGAAATCTTCGGACCGGTGCTGGCGGTGGTGCGGGTGCCGGACTTCGACAGCGCGGTCAGCCTGATCAACGCCCATCCCTTCGCCAACGGCACCAGCATCTTCACCCGTTCCGGCGGCGCCGCGCGCGAATTCAGCCACCGCATCCAGGTGGGCATGGTGGGCATCAATGTGCCGATCCCGGTGCCGATGGCATTCCACAGCTTTGGCGGCTGGAAGGCTTCGCTGTTCGGCGACCATCATATGCACGGCCCGGAAGGCGTGCGCTTCTATACCCGGATGAAGACGGTGACCAGCCGCTGGCCGGCCAAGATGACCGCCGAATTCGTGATGCCGACGATGAAGTAAGGATGGAATGACGACTCTGGACGCGTGCTCGCGTTCAGTTGAAACCCGGAGCGATCCGGGTTTTTTTTATGCTGTTGATATTTTTCATCGAAATGTATCAAACTGGGATTAATCGGATAAAAAGAGCGATCAGCGCTGTCTAGAATAAGCTAACAAGGTGTGGGGAGATGGAAATGAACAAAACAACAATGAGCCTGCGCGGCCGTTTGCTGCTGCTTTTGGTGGCGATGGCCCTGCTGGTGACGGCGATAGGCGTGTTGTCGGTGATGCGCGAGCGGGACACCATGTTGCTGGACCGCAAGGACAAGACGCGCAATCTGGTGGAATCGGCGGCGGCCTTGGTGACGTCCTACGAGAAGATGGCGGCGGACGGCAAGATGAGCGAGCCGCAGGCCAAGCAACTGGCGGCGGCGGCGCTGAGCAGCATGCGTTACGACGAGCGCGAGTATTTCTTCGCCTTCGACAAGGGCCTGACCTATGTCGCTCACGGCGTGAAGCCGGCCTTGATCGGCAAGAATCTGCACGGGGTTAAGGAGGGCAGCGGCCAGGACATGGGCCAGTTGTTCGACCAGGCGCTGAGCGCCGGCGGCGGCAAGGGTTATGCCGCTTATGTCTGGGACAAGCCGGGCTTCGACGCGCCGCAGCCCAAGATCTCCTATTTGATGACCTCGCCCGGCTGGGGCTGGGTGCTGGGCACCGGCATCTATCTGGACGATGTGGCGGCCGCCTATCACAAATCGCTGTTCAACCTGGCGCTGGAAGTCGGCGTGATCCTGCTGCTGCTGGCCGGTCTCGGCGGCTACATCATGCGCAGCGTGCTGGGCCAGCTGGGCGGCGAGCCGGCGGTCACCGTGGACATCGTCAAACGCATCGCCGCCGGACAGCTGGATATGGACGTGCCGGTGAAAGCCGGCGACCGCGACAGCCTGCTGGCCAATGTGGCCGGCATGCAGGGGCAGTTGCGGCAGCTGGTGGGCGACATCGCCGCCGCGGCCAGCCGGGTGTCGGAGATGAGCGCCGACGTCAGCAGCCACGCCAGCGAAGTGGCCAACGGTTCGGAGAAGCAAAGCGAGGCGGCCACCTCGATGGCGGCGTCGATCGAAGAACTGACTGTCAGCATCAACCATATTTCCGACCGCGCTCAGGACGCCCGCAATCTGTCCGAGCAATCCGGCGAATCGTCGCAGCAGGGCAGCGAGGTGATTTCGCGCGCGGTGGCGGAAATGCGCCGCATCAATGAGTCGGTGGAACTGGCCGCCGGCACCATCAACGAGCTGGTGGACAAGGCGCAAGTGATCTCCGGCATTATGCAGGTGATCAAGGACATCGCCGATCAGACCAATCTTCTGGCGTTGAACGCGGCGATCGAGGCGGCGCGCGCCGGCGAGCAGGGCCGGGGCTTTGCGGTGGTGGCGGACGAGGTGCGCAAGCTGTCCGAACGCACCGCCCAGGCCACCGAGGAGATCGCCGGCATGATCGCCGAGATCCAGCAAAGCTCCACCCAGTCTCACGGTTCGATGGAAGAGGCGGTGCGGCGCGCCAAGAACGGCCTGGAACTGGCCGAGCAGGGCGGCGAGGCGGTGGGCGAGATCCGTCAGAGCGCCGGCGGGGTGCTGGGCGTGGTCAACGATATTTCCCACGCGCTGAAGGAGCAGGGCACCGCCAGCCAGGACATCGCCCAGTACGTCGAACAGATCGCAATGAGCTCCAGCAAGAACGCGCAAGCGGCGTCCACCGCTTCGGCGGCGCTGGCGGACATGAACCAGCTGGCCGGCAATCTGCGCGGGCTGGTGTCGCGCTTCCGCTGTTGAGCCGGCGGCGCGCTAGGCGGCCTTAGAGCCGATTCGAAATCTCGCGGGCGAGAGCGAGACAAGGTGAAAACCGCTGAGAACGCCGAATGCGGGTTTACTGCATGAGCGTTTCGAAGCGGTACTCACCGTGCAACGCGTCGCGACGCGCAGCCGATCGTAAGCAGGTTCTTAGCGGCCGATCTCGGTGCGCACGTCCAGCAACTCCGGGAAGAAAGTCAGCTCCAGCGCCTGCTTGAGGAAGCGCACGCCGCTGGAGCCGCCGGTGCCCTGCTTGAAGCCGATCACCCGCTCCACCGTTTTCATGTGCCGGAAGCGCCACAGGTGGAAGTATTCCTCCACGTCCACCAGTTTTTCCGCCATCTCATAGGCTTCCCAGTGCTGCTGGGGCTGGTCGTAGATCAACTTGAACAGCGGGATCAGTTCCGGGTTGCGCTGATAGGGCTGCGACCAGTCGCGTTCCAGGCTGGAGGCCGGCACCGGCAGGCCGCGCCGCGCCAGATGGCGCAGGAATTCGTCGTACAGGCTGGGCGCGTCCAGGATGGCCTTCAGCGAAGCGTGTTTGTCCGCTTCGTGGGCGAACACGTTCAGCATCGCCTGGTTCTTGTTGCCCAGCAGGAATTCGATGGAGCGGTATTGATGCGACTGGAAGCCGGAGGAATTGCCCAGCACGTCGCGGAATTCCATGTATTCCGACGGTGTCAGCGTTTCCAGCACCGCCCATTGCTCGAACAGCAGACGCTGGATCTGTTTGACCCGCGCCAGGCATTTGAAGCTGGGGCCCAGCGTGTCCTGCTGGACGAAGCGCACCGCGGCCTGCAGCTCGTGCAGCATCAGCTTCATCCACAATTCCGATGTCTGATGCTGGATCACGAACAGCAACTCGTCGTGATGCGGCGGGTTGGACAGCGGTTTCTGACAGGCCAGCAGCTCGTCCAGGCATAGATAGCCGCCGTAGCTCATGCGCTCGGAAAAGTTGGTGACGATCCCGGCTTCCAGTTTTCTCTCGTTCATGGTGTTTCCCTTGTAGAGGCGGCGCGTCGTTTCTTGGTGTGTGTCCGGTACGGGACCGGTTTCGCGTCGCCGGCGAATGATGATCGGGAATCCGGGGCCGAATGTCAAAACGCGCGATGTTCCTGTGTGGAAACATCGCGCGTTTGCGGTGTGAGGGCTACAAGGCTCAGGGCCGGTGTTTGCGGCCCAGCAGCATGGCCAGCAGCAGCAGCGCCGCGCAGCCTATCAAGACCGGCATATTGCCGTGGCGCATATAGGGCGTCAGCCCCTGGCGGCCCTGGGCGAAGCCCTGCAGCACCTGGCGGGTGTAGGGCGCGGCCACCGCGGCGATTTCGCCGTCCGGGCGGATGATGGCGGTCATGCCGTTATTGGTGGCGCGCAGCATGTAGCGGCCGTTTTCCATCGCGCGGGCCTGGGACAGCTGCAGGTGCTGGCTCATCGCCACGCTCTTGCCGAACCAGGCCAGATTGCTGACGTTGGCCATGATGCTGGCCTGGGAGGCCGGGCCTGTCAGCTCTTCGCCGAAGCTGTCCTCGTAGCAGACGTTGAAGGCGATCTTCTCGCCGGCCAGCGCCAGCGGCGGCTGATTGGCGCCGCCGCTGCTGAAGCCGGACATCGGCATATTCATGAACTGGTAGATCCAGCCGATCAGGCCGGGCACCGGGATGAACTCGCCAAAGGGCACCAGATGGTCTTTGGCGAAGAAGGGCCGGCCCGGCGTGGTCAGCGCCACCACCGCGTTCAAATAACCGCGGCCGTCGTTGGTGCGGCGCGGCACGCCGGTGGCCAGCGCCATGCCGGCGCGTTGGGCCTGGCCTTCCATCATGCTCAGATAGCCGGACGGCAGGTCGTCGAGGAAGAGCGGCAGCGCGGTTTCCGGCAGCAGCATCAGATCGGCGCGGGTGGTGGCCACTTGCTGGTAATACACGCGCAGCGATTCTTCCAGGTTTTCCGGCGACCATTTCAGTTCCTGAGCGATATTGCCCTGGGCCAGCGCCACGCTGATCGGCTTGCCCTGCGGCTGGGTCCATTCCACGCTCTTGAGCCAGAAACCGTTGCCCCACACCGCCAGCGCGGCGACCAGCAGGCCGGCGCGCATCTTCCAGCCGCTGTGGACCATCAAGGCCAGCGCGCCGGCGGACAGCGCCACCAGGTAGGTGACCAGGTGGGAGCCGCCCAGCGGCGTATAGCCGGCCAGCGGGCTTTCCGTGATCTGCGAGTAGCCGGCGGCGGCCCAGGGGAAGCCGGTCAGCACCCAGCCGCGCAGCCATTCCCCCAGTTCCCACAGCGCCGGGAAGGCCAGCAGCCAGCGCTGCCACGGCTTGGCGGTGACGCGGGCGCTCAGCCACATCGCGAGGCCCGGGTAGAGCGCCAGATAGGCCGGCAGCAAGAGCACCAGCGGCAGGGCGATCCAGGCCGGCAGGCCGGCCACGTCGTGCAGGCTGTTGTAGATCCAGTTGAAGTTGCTGGTGTAGGCGGCCAGACCCCAGACATAGCCGATCCAGAACGCGCGCTGCGGGTGGCGTTGAGTCAGGTCGGCCAGCGCCGCCAAAGACAGCGGCATGATCCAGAATAGCCGATAGGGGGCGAAGGCGAACAGTGTGAGGCTGCCAGCCAAGGCGGCTGCCAGCAGGACCAGTAAAGTGCGCATGGTAGGCATCAGGCGAAGCCGGCCGGCAAAAGCCGGCCGACGGATTGTCAAATAGCTGATCTTCATCTTAGGAGCGGGCGGCGCGGGCTCCAAGCCCAATCCGGCCGCCGGCTTCCGGCAGCGGCGTTCAGCGTCTGTTCACGCTCTTGCGAGCGTGGGCGAGACAAGGCCGAAACGGCTGGGAAAGCGCAATGCGCAGGCGGCGCATGGGCGTTTCTCAGCCGTGCTCAAGCCAGGCCTCCGCCGCGAAGCGGAAGGCGCGCCGCTTCTCAGACCTCGCTGGTTTCCCCGGCCTGAATCCGCTCCACCAGCAGGGTGTCGACGCGGCGGTTGTCGGCGCGCAGCACGGTGAAGCGCAGGCCGGCGGCTTCCACCGCCTCGCCGCGCTTGGGCAGGTGGCCGGTCAGCGAGATCACCAGGCCGCCGACGGTGTCGACGTCGTCGTCTTCGAAATCGGTTTCAAAGTAATGATTGAAGTCCTCGATCTCGGTCAGCGCCTTGACCCGGTAGCGCTGATGGCCGCGCACCGGCAGGATGTCTTCCTCGTCGTCCTCGGTGTCGTATTCGTCCTCGATGTCGCCGACGATCTGCTCGATCACGTCCTCGATGGTCACCAGGCCGGACACGCCGCCGTATTCGTCCACCACCACCGCCATGTGATTGTGGGTGGCGCGGAAATCGCGCAGCAGCACGTTCAGCGGCTTGGACTCCGGCACGAACACCGCCGGGCGCAGCACCGCCTTCAAGTCGAAGCTGGCCGGCGCGTGGAAATAGCGCAACAGTTCCTTGGCCAACAGAATGCCCAGCACGTCGTCCTTGCTGTCGCCTATCACCGGAAAACGCGAGTGTCCGGAGTCGATCACCATCGGCAGGAAGCGGGTGATCGGGTCGTCGCAGCTGATCACGTTCATCTGGCTGCGCGGAATCATCACGTCGCGCACGGTCAGCTCGCTGACTTCCAGCACGCCCTCGATCATGCCGAGCGCTTCCGCGTCCAGCAAATTGCGCTCGAAGGCGTTGTGCAAGAGCTCGATCAACTCTTCGCGATCTTCCGGCTCGCGCAGCAACATGGTGGACAGGCGTTCCAGCCAAGTCGGCCGCGGTTTACTGGGGTCTTCCATTTCTTAGAACTGCTCCTCTCGATAAGGGTCGGGATATCCTAGCCTCTGCATGATGACGGTTTCAAGCGCCTCCATGGTTTCGGCTTCGTCGTCTTGTTCGTGGTCAAAGCCTTGCAGGTGCAGCATGCCGTGCACCAACAGGTGGGCGTAATGCGCTTGCAGCGGCTTGTTTTGCTCGGCGGCCTCTTTTTCCACCACCGGCGCGCACAGCACCAGATCGCCGATCAAGGGCAGGCCGGGCACCGGCTCGCCCTCGTTGAGGGCGAAGCTCAGCACATTGGTGGCGTAGTCCTTGCCGCGGTAGTCATGGTTCATTTGGCGGCCTTCGTCGGCATCCACGATCAGGATGCTGACCTGGGCCTGTTTGACGCCGGCTTGCAGCGCCGCCTGGCTCCAGCGGCGCAGATCGGCGGGCCGCGGCAGCGCGGCGGTTTGACTGCGCACGTCCAGGCTCAGTTCCAGGCGCGCGGCCAGCCGCGCCAGCAGCGGGTTACGCTTGGCTCTTTTCATCTTGCTTGCTTTGGTATTGGTCGTAGGCGTCGACGATTTTCTGCACCAGCGGGTGGCGCACCACGTCGTCGCTCTGGAAATGGTGGAAATGGATGCCGCGGACCTTGTCCAGGATGCGTTCCACTTCGACCAGGCCGCTTTTCTGATGGCGGGCCAGATCGATCTGGGTCACGTCGCCGGTGATTACCGCCTTGGAGCCGAAGCCGATGCGGGTCAGGAACATCTTCATCTGTTCCGGCGTGGTGTTCTGCGCCTCGTCCAGAATGATGAAGGCGTTGTTCAGCGTGCGGCCGCGCATATAGGCCAGCGGCGCGATCTCGATCAGGTTCTTTTCGAACAGCCGGGTCACGCGGTCGAAACCCATCAGATCGTACAGCGCGTCGTACAGCGGCCGCAGATACGGGTCCACTTTCTGCGCCAGGTCGCCGGGCAGGAAGCCCAGCTTCTCGCCGGCCTCCACCGCCGGGCGCACCAGCACGATGCGCTTGACCGCGTCGCGCTCCATCGCGTCCACCGCGCAGCCCACCGCCAGATAGGTCTTGCCGGTGCCGGCCGGGCCGATGCCGAAGGTGATGTCGTGTTGCTGGATGGCCTTGATGTAGCGGCTCTGGCGCGGCGTGCGGCCGCGCAGATCGCCGCGGCGGGTCACCAGCACCGGCGCGTCTTCGTCGTCGGTCGCGGCCGCGGCGCCGTGGGGCGCGTGGCGGCGCAGTTCCACCAGGCACAGTTGCACGTCGTCTATCGACAGCTCCTGTTTTTCCGCCAGCAGATAGAGCCGGGTCAGCGCCTCCACCGCGGTCTTGGCCTGTTCGCCCTGGACGCGGAAACTTTCGCCGCGGCGCTGCACCGTCACGTCCAGGCCGGTTTCTATCTGTTTCAGGTTTTCGTCCAGCGGGCCGCACAGGCGGGCCAGCCGTTCATTGTCGACAGGGTTGAAGCTCAGGGGTTCGGCGTGCGATGTAGTCATGCGGCTCGTAGTCTGGGTCGTTGTCGGCGGCCCGCCGCGGGGCGGGACGGCCGATGGACAAGGGTTAGGGCTGCGGCGCTCATCAAATGTTCCGCAGACAATCCAGTTCCGGCGCGCTCATGCTGGCGTGGAACTCGGTGATTTCGTAGCGGGCGAGGCCGGCGACGGCGAAGGGGTCGCGCGCCAGCAGCGCTTCCAGCTCGGCGCGTTCGCCGCGCGCCAGGATCACGCCGCCGGTGCGCGGCGTCTTGCGGCCGGAGGCCAGCAGCAGGCCGGCGGCGTAACCCTGCCGCAGCCAGGCGACGTGCGCTTCCAGCTGCGCGTCGATGTCGGACAGCGGGGCGATGTAGCTTAGCGAAACAATGAACATGGCGGCGTTAGCGTGAAGGGAAAGCGCCAAGCATACGCCGGCCCGCGGCGGCCGGCGCGAAAAAATGGCGGACGGGCGTCATGCTCAGGCGGTTTCCGCGATCAGCGCCTCGCCCACCAGCGAGTGGGGGCGGGCTTCGGTGATGCGCAGATCGATCATCTGATTGAGCAGGCGCGGGTGGCCGGCGAAGTTGACCACGCGGTTGTTGGCGGTGCGCGCCGCCAGCATGGCGGCGTCCTTCTTGGACACGCTTTCCACCAGCACGCGCTGCACCGTGCCCACCATCGCCTGGTTGATGGCGAAGCCCTTGGCCTCGATCACCTCGTTCAGGGCTTCCAGCCGGCGCACTTTTTCCGCGTGCGGGGTGTCGTCCGGCAGATTGGACGCCGGCGTGCCCGGACGCGGGCTGTAGATGAACACGTAGCTGAAGTCGACTTCCATGTCCTTGACCAGCTTCAGCGTCTGTTCGAAGTCGGCCTCGGTCTCGCCGGGGAAGCCGACGATGAAATCGGACGACAGGCACAGATCCGGCCGCAGCGCGCGCAGTTTGCGGATGATGGATTTGTACTCCAGGCCGGTGTAGCCGCGCTTCATCGCGGCCAGCACGCGGTCGGCTCCGCTTTGCACCGGCAGGTGCAGATGGGACACCAGCTTGGGCAGCTTGCCGTAGCAATCGATGATGCGCTGGCTGAACTCGCGCGGGTGGCTGGTGGTGAAGCGGATGCGCTCCACGCCCGGCACTTCGTGCACGTATTCCAGCAGCAGCGCGAAGTCGGCGATTTCGCCGTCGGCCATCATGCCGCGATAGGCGTTGACGTTCTGGCCCAGCAGGGTGATTTCCTTGACGCCCTGGACGGCCAGACCGGCGATTTCGGTCAGCACGTCGTCGAAGGGGCGGCTGACTTCCTCGCCGCGGGTGTAGGGCACCACGCAGAAGGAGCAATACTTGGAACAGCCTTCCATGATGGACACGTAAGCCGCGCCGCCTTCCACCTTGGCCGGCGGGATGTGGTCGAACTTCTCGATTTCCGGGAAGGAGATGTCCACCTGGGAGTTGCCGCTGGATTGGCGCGATTTGATCAGGTCCGGCAGGCGGTGCAGGGTTTGCGGGCCGAACACCACGTCGACGTAAGGCGCGCGCTTGACGATGGTTTCGCCTTCCTGCGACGCCACGCAGCCGCCGACGCCGATGATCAGATCGGGCTTGGCCTCTTTCAGCGGACGGATGCGGCCCAAGTCCGAAAACACTTTTTCCTGCGCCTTTTCGCGCACGCTACAGGTGTTGAACAGGATGATGTCGGCTTCTTCCGGCTTGTCCGTCTTGATCATGCCTTCGGAGTCGGACAGCACGTCGGCCATTTTGTCCGAGTCGTACTCGTTCATTTGGCAGCCGAACGTCTTGATGTATACCTTTTTCATTGCAGCTAGATTCCAGCGTGTTTCAGTTCGCCGCCGGGCCGGACCCGACAAGCGCGCCGCGAGCGGCTGAGTTTATTGGGACGGCTGGGCGGCCGCTTCGGCTTCCCTTTGCTTCAGCAAGTCCACTTCCTCGGGGCGCAGCACCCAGATCCGGTTGATCTGGCCTTGCATATTGAAGGTGACCCCCACCGGCCGGCCTTCCAGATTGTCCAGTTGGCCGCGCAGCAGGAAGCGGTTGTTCTCGTCGAAGATGCGCAGACCGGGCGCCAACGGGAATTGGCGCTCGGAGCGGATGAAGATGCCGAGCAGACTTTCCAGCAAGGAGCGGTCTTTCTTGACGAACTCGATGGTGGCGTCGTTAGCGGCGCGGACCGTGCCGGCCTTCAGTTCCATCGGCAGCAAACGGCCGGCCAGGGCCGGAGCGGCGAGCCATGCCGCGCAAAGGGCGACTATGAGTATTTTCATAAGGAATTGAATACGTTGCGCGCGATTCTATCATAGCTTGGCCATGGGGCTGGCCAAATCTTCCTTGCAGCATAGGCGTTTTGGCGCGCCGACGCGGCCCGCGTTCACCCTGCGTTCACAAGGAGCGCCGCATGCCGACCGCGTCTTCGCCGTAAGCCCGGCGGGTGTAATCGTCGCGCGCGCAGGGCTGATAGCCAAAGCGTTTCCAATAGCGCGCGGCGCCCTGAACCGCCACCAGCCGCGCCTGGCGCAGCCCGCGCCGCCGGCCCTGGCCCAGCACGGTTTGCACCAGCCGCGGCCCCAGGCCGTGGCCGCGCGCGTCCGGATGCAGCGCCAGATCGTGGATGAACAGGGTGTCCACTGCGTCCGGCAGCCTCTCCAGCGGGCGGTTGAGGCTGGGCGGCCGGCCGGCGGTCCAGGGATGGGCGAACACATAGCCCAGCAGCTGGCCGGGACGCTCCGCCACCCAACAGGTGTCCGGCGACAGGCGGTGGCGCGAGGCCAGCGCGTCCCGGCTCTCGATCAGCGACGGCGGATAGCAGTGTTGCTGAACTTGCAGCACGGCGGGAAAATCTTGAACTTGCATCGGGCGCAGGACAATGGCGTCCTGCCGGCGACAGACTGCGGACATCGGGTGCGGGCCAATCCATGGAAGACAAAAAGCAAAGCGCGCGGCCGGAGCCGCGCGGTGTCGAAGGCGGCGATTATAGCCTCCGGGAGAGCGGGGGACCAGCCGGCCCCGGAGAGGATTGCATGGGGGCGGTCCAGGCGCCTATACCACAGCAAGACGCGATGTCAGACGCGTGTGGGCGGGAGCATGATGCGATGACGATACCTGCGCCGGTGCGGCCGCTGGAACAAGATTTCGACGCTTATCTGATCGACGCCTTCCAATGGCGCAGCCTGGGCTTTCAGGGGGTGGGGGTGTTGGCCGCGCTGGGCTTTCTGCTGGTGCGCCGCCTGTACGGCGGCATGGTGCCGGGGTGGCTGTTTCTGGCGGTGGGCCTGGGTCTGGGCGGACTGATCCTGCTGCAGATCTGGGCGCGGCGCGGCCGTTCCCTGCTGTTGTGGCAGGTCTTGTTCGCCATTGGCTATTGCCTGGCGATGAAGCGCGCGCTGGATGCCGGCGGCTACGGCGAATTCCTGTTGTTGCCGACGCTGGGCGTGTCCGCGCTGGTGATGTCGATCAGCATGTCCAGCGTATGGCACACCTTGAGCTTCTGGGGGCTGCTGCTGCTGGTGTTCGACCCGGCGCGGGTGTTTCTGCGTTTGGGCGGCGAACAGACGATTTACGGCTTCGGCTTTCTGGCCCTCATCATCGGCGGCATGGTCTTGGTGCATGTGCAGGTGGTGCAAACCCTGCGCAGCAACCACCTGCTGCTGAACAAGCTGCGGCGGCAGGCCTTTTACGATTCGCTGAGCAGCCTGCCCAACCGGCGCTCCTTTTTGCAACAGGCGGAATACGCGCTGGGGCACGAGGACATCGCCTTCTATCTGGCCATCATCGATATCGATCTGTTCAAGTGCATCAACGACACCCACGGCCACGCGGTGGGGGATCAGACGATACGCGATGTCAGCGCCTTGCTGGCCGAGACCTTCCACGATCAGATTTACGGCCGCATCGGCGGCGAGGAGTTCGGCGTGCTGCTGGCGGCGCGCAGCGACGCGGCGGGGCAGGCGCGGCTGGAGTGTTTCCGCCAGCAGGTGCGCGCCGCGCCTTTTTCCCATGGCCAGGTGACGGTCAGCGCCGGCGTTTGCCAAGTGGGGAACGGCGGGCTGCAGCAGGCTTTTCACCGGGCGGATCAGGCCTTGTACCAGGCCAAGGCCGGCGGCCGGGACCGGGTGATCGCCTGGCAAGCGGCTTGAGGGCCGGCTCCCGATACGCGGCGCGGCATTGAATTTCTGGCGGAAAAATGGTCTATTCCTCATCCGCCTTTTCACCGAGTCGCCCGCTATGTCGCATTGGCTGTCCCAGATCGATCCCGATTCCGTTCGCCGCACCCCGCTGGGCGCGCGCGGCCATAATCTGCTGCTGACGCCGCAGGCCGCGCCGCAGCCGCTGTTGCTGAGCCAGGAGGAGCAGGAACTGGTGGACGGCTGGCTCAAATCGCGCCGCAATCGCATGCGCTGGAGCAGCCTGCTCGCGCTGGCGGACAGTCACGCCCTGGCGGCAAACCTGCTGCGCCGGCTCTTGGAGGCCGGCTGGTGCGAGGTGGAGCTGCACGCCGAAACCGGCCTGCGCCTCAGTCAGCTGGAACCGTTCTGGGTGCAATGGCTGGACATGTACGGCCTGCGCCATTTGCTGGGCATGGCCGACGCGCGGCCCCAGACCGAGGTGGTGGAGCTGTGGCGCGGCTGGCAGCCGCGCCATCCGCTGCTGTTGGGCTTGGCGGAAAGCCTGAGCCCGCATCTGCAATCCTCCACGCTGGAGCGCCGGCTGAAGCTGGCCCAGGCGCTGGACCAATGGCTGCTGGACGGCTGCTGGGGCACCGAGCGCCAGTTTTCGCAGCGCGCGCTGGGGCGCAGCAAAGCCTTCGGCGCGGCGGACCGGCAATGGCTGGCGGAATTCGGCATCGATCTGGAAGCCTGCGGCATCGCCCGTCACACCCCGCACGTCTTCCTGTCCGGGCCGCTGGGCCTGTGGGTCGGGCAGCAGTGCCTGCTGTCCGCCGCCTTGCTGCAACAAGGCGTGGCCCTGGGGCCGGAGGCCTTGATGAGCGTGAGCGCGGTGGAGGGCGCGATCCGCAGCGTGCGCATCGTGGAGAATCTCAGCGTGTTTCAGACGCTGAGCCAGCAGGCGCTGCCGGTGCTGACCATCTGGGTGCCGGGCCAGCCGCATCAGCGCTGGCGCGAGGCGGTGCGCCATTTATTGACCCTGCTGCGGGTGCCGGTGCAGATCGCCTGCGACCTGGCCCCGTCCGGCATCGCCGTCGCCATGGCCGCCGGCCAGGTGGCGGAGCAGGCCGGACGGCCGTGGTCGCCGTGGCGGATGCAGCCGGAGCAACTGACCCTGGCCAACGGCGCCCAGCCCTTGAGCGAGGCGGAGCAGGCGCAGCTGGCGCGCCTGATGGGCGGCGGCCTGCCGCCCTTGCTGCACGGCCTGGCGATGGAGATGCAGGAGAAGCAGTGCAAGGTGGAGCAAGAGGCGCTGTTCATCGAGGACTGGGGGGACTGAGCGCCGGCCGTCCGGCCCGCTGAAAACGGGCGCGGAAATCCGGCTTGGCCGACGGGCGGGCGGCGGAAAATACCGGCGGGCGGCGGCGCGCCGGTAATGACATTCGGGCAAATTGGGGCGGGTGTGAAAAAACTGCCCGGCGATGGGTACACAGCGGGAAAAAGCTGCGTTATCATCGCCCCCCAAACCCTTGATGGCAAAGGCAAGATATCAGGGTTTTCAGGAATTGAGAGAGGCTGGCGGGGTGTCAGGCACCCCCGCCGGCCTCTTGCTTTTGGGCCGCCGTTTTGGCGCGTGCGCGCGCCGCCAGAAGAAGAGGAATATCCTTCCCATGTTGATTGGCTTCGTCGTCGTCTATCTGCTGCTGTCCGTGGGCATCGGCCTCTACGCCGCCACCCGGGTGCGCAACGCCCGCGATTTCGCCGTGGCCGGCCGCAGCCTGCCGTTTCCCATCGTCACCGCCATGGTGTTCGCCACCTGGTTCGGCTCGGAGGCGGTGCTGGGCATTCCGGCCACCTTCATCGACAAGGGCTTCGCCGGCATCGTCGAAGACCCGTTTGGCTCCTCGATGTGCCTGGTGCTGGTGGGCCTGTTGTTCGCGCGGCCGCTGTACCGGCTCAATCTGCTGACCATAGGCGATTTCTACAAGCAGCGCTTCGGCCGCAATGTGGAGCTGTTCGTGTCGCTGTGCATCATCGCCTCCTACCTGGGCTGGGTGGCGGCGCAGCTGACCGCGCTGGGCGTGGTGTTCAACGTGCTGTCCCAGGGCGCGATCAGCGCCAACGCCGGCATGTTGCTGGGCGCGGGCATCGTGCTGGTGTACACGCTGTTCGGTGGCATGTGGTCGGTGGCGCTGACCGACTTTTTCCAGATGACGGTGATCGTCGCCGGCCTGCTTTATCTGACCTGGTTGATCGGCGACATGGCCGGCGGCCCGGTCAAGGTGTTGCAGCACGCGGCGGCGCAGGACAAGTTCACCATGATTCCCAGCATGGCGCCCAAGGACGTGGTCGGCTTCGTCGGCGCCTTGCTGACCATGATGTTGGGCTCCATTCCGCAGCAGGATATCTTCCAGCGGGTGATGTCGGCCAAGAACGAGAACGTCGCCGCGCGCGCGTCCATCGTCGGCGGCGGCCTGTATTTGACCTTCTGCATGCTGCCCATCTTCATCGGCTTCGCCGCCACGCTGATCGATCCGACCATGGTGAGCCGCTGGATGCAGCAGGACGCGCAGATGATTCTGCCCAGCCTGATCCTGGAGCGCACGCCGCTGTTCGCGCAGGTGATGTTCTTCGGCGCGCTGCTGTCCGCCATCATGTCCACCGCGTCCGGCACCTTGCTGGCGCCGTCGGTGACCTTTACCGAGAACGTGCTCAGCCGTTTCATCCCGGTGATGTCGGACCGCCAGTTCCTGCTGGCGATGCGGCTGACCGTGGTGGGCCTGGCCATCGTCACCACGGTGTTCGCGCTCTTGTCCGACGCCACCATCTACGAGATGGTGGGCAACGCCTACAAGGTGACGCTGGTGTCGGCGGTGGCGCCGCTGTTCGCCGGCCTGTTCTGGAAGCGTTCCACGCCGCAGGGCGCCTTGCTGGCCATTGCGCTGGGCCTGGGCAGCTGGCTGGCGCTGGACTGGTTCGGCCCGGCGGATCCGTTCTGGCCGCCGCAACTGGTGGGCCTGGGCTTCAGCATTGTCGGCATGGTGGCCGGCAGCCTGCTGCCGCAGCGGCTGGGACGGCAGGCTTTGGCGGGGATGGGCCGGGCCTGACCCGGCCTTAGAGCCTGTTTACGATCTCGCGAGCCAAGGCGATACAAGGCGAAAGCGGCCGAGAACGCGGAATGGCCATACGGTAGATGAGCATTTCGAAGCCGTACTCACCGTGTAAGGCGTCCTCGACGCGCAGCGGATCGTAAACGGATTATCAGAAGTTGGCCGGGGTGTTGGCGCTGATGATCTCCGCCTCGTCCGGCCCGATATTGCGGAATTTGTGCGGCAGGGTGCTGGGGAAGTAATAGCCGTCGCCGGCGGAGAGGATGCTGATGTGGCCGTCCACGGTCAGCTCCACGCTGCCGCGCACCACCACGCCGCATTCCTCGCCTTCCGGATGGGTGATCATTTCCTTGCCGGTGTCCGCGCCCGGCGAATACAGCTCGCGCAGCATGCGCATCTGGCGATTGGGATTGGACGCGCCGATGATCAGCAGCTTCAGGCCGTCGCGGCCCAGATCCGGCTGTTGTTCGCGGCGGAAGGTGTAAGGGTCGCTAGGAGGCGGTTCGCCAAAGGTCAGGAATTCGGTCAGCGTCATGGGGAAACCCTGAATCAGCTTCAATAGCGAACTGATGGACGGGCTGACCCGGTTCTGTTCTATCAGCGAGATGGTGGCGTTGGCCATGCCGGCCCGTTTCGCCAGCTCGCGTTGAGACAGCGCGAAGTGCTCGCGCACTTGTTTGACGCGTAATCCAATATCCATGCCTGTAACCTCGGTGGCGTGCCCTTGTCGGCCTCTGCTTAGTATTTTCGACAATTTTTCGAATAGCGTCACAGTATACTGATGTCGCCGCCGGCGATGCAGAGCAATTCGCGTTTTCCGGCCGGCGGCGGCGCATTTTCGAAGCCTGGAACCATTCTCCGGGCCGTCGCCGCGTCTGCCCGCGTTCTCAATCCTCCCGTCGCCGTCCCGCCAGGCCCGTCGCCTGCGCCGCTTGCCACAGACTTTCCCGCTTTGTGTTTGATTTTTTAGACAGCGTCGCCGCGCTGCCACAGTATGGTGGCATGCGCGCCGTCCGGCGCGCCGGAGAGACGCATTGAGAGCCTTATTGTGGATGGCGGGATGGGCGGCGCTATGGCTGGCGCCGGCGAGCTGGGCGCTGAGCCTGTCGACGGCGGAGCGGGACTGGCTGAGCCGGCACCCGGTGCTGCGGGTGGGCGTGGTGCCGCAAGCGCCGTACGCGGTGCTGGACGCGCGCCGACAGGCGCTGAGCGGCGCGCATGTGGAACTGATGAACCGGCTGGCCGCCGAATTGGGCCTCAAACTGGCCTGGACCTTCTATCCGAACAAGACGCAGTTGAGCGCGGCGGCGCGGGCGGGGCGGGTGGATGTCGCGCCCGGCCTGGAACAAACCCCGGCCGGCTTGCGTTACTGGCTGTTTTCCGGCCCCTTCCTGCGCATCCCCTACAAACTGGTCGGGCGCGGCGAGCCGGCGGCGGCGCTGGAACTGGAACAACTGCCGGACAGCGCGCGGGTGGCGGTGCTCGAACCGGGCGCGGCGGCGGCCTTTCTGACCGTCAATTATCCGGCCTTGCGGCGCTTGCCGGCCGGCTCGGACCGCAACGCGCTGCAGCAGGTGCAGCAGCAGCGGGCGGATTACGCGGTGGTGGACGAGGCGCAGCTGAACCAGCTGCTGCGCGAGCCGGAATTCTCGCACTTGCGCGCGGTGGGCGACAGCGGCGCCACCCGGCTGTTGCGGGTGGCGTCGCGGCAGGACTGGCCGCAGCTGGCGATGCTGCTGGACCGGGCCTTGAGCGCGCTGCCGGCCTCGCAGCGCGGCCATCTCTACACGCGCTGGGTGCAGGCGGAGCCGACGCCGCTGGCCGACAGCCTGCCGTTTTGGCGCAGGCTGAGCCAGGTCTCGCTGCTGCTCATCCTGCTCTTGGCCGGCGCGCTGCTGTGGCAGGGCCGGCAGCAGCGGCAGTCGCGGCAAGCGCTGGCGGCGGCGCGGCAGGCGCTGGCCCAGCGGGAAGCCGGCGCAGAGGCCTTGCGGCTGACCCAGTTCTCGGTGGATCACAGCACGGTGGGCATTCTGTGGCTGAACTGGGAAGGCCGGCTGCGTTACGCCAATCAGGCCGCGCTGGCGATGCTGGGGTGCGCGGAGGCGGAGGCGGTGGGGCAGCCGCTGTCTCGCTTCCAGCCGGGCTTGGACATGGACGGCTGGCTGGATTTGTGGGGCCGGGCGCGGAGCCGGGGCCTGCTGCAGTTTGAAACCGATAGCCTGCGCGCCGACGGCGGCAGCCTGCCGCTGGACGTCTCGCTCAGTTTTCTGCGCTTCGGCGGCGCCGACTACCTGGTGGCCTTTATGCACGACGTCACCGAAAAGCGGCAGGCGCGCGCCGCCCTGCGGGAGAGCGAGGCGCGTTTCAAGGGCATCGCCGGCAATGTGCCGGGCCTGGTGTTCCGGCTGGAGCGCGCCGACGCGGCGGAAGACCCGCGGCTGGCCTTCGTCAGCGAGGCCAGCCTGGCGCTGACCGGCTACCCGGCCGCGGACTTGCTGGCGCGGCCGGAGGGCTTGCAAGCGCTGGCGCACCCTGAGGACGCCGCGGCGCTGCGCGACAGCTGGCAAGCCGCCTGGCGCGAGCAGCGCGACTGGAGCTGGCAGGGCCGGATTCTGACCCGGGACGGCGCGGAGCGCTGGGCCGATCTGCGCGCCAGCGCCCGCCGCCACGGCGCGACGGGCATGGTGTGGGATGGCATCCTGTGGGATATCAGCGCCGGCAAGCGCAATGAACTGGAGCTGAGCGCGTCGCGCGCCATGCTGCGCGATCTGGCCGCCCACCTCGAAACGGTGCGCGAGGAGGAAAAAGCCCATATCGCGCGCGAGGTGCACGACGAGCTGGGCCAGGTGCTGACCGTGCTCAAGCTGGAAACCTCGATGCTGGAACTGAGCCTGGGGCGGCCGGAGGGCGCGGCGGCGGAGCGGCTGGCCAGCATCAAGAAGCTGATCGCCCAGACCTTCGCCCTGGTCCGCGACGTGGCCACCGCGCTGCGGCCGCCCATCCTGGACGCGGGCCTGGCCTCGGCGGTGGAGTGGCAGGCGCGCCGCTTCGAAGCCCGCAGCGGCATACCCTGTCTGGTACTGGTGCCGGACACGCCGCTGCGCCTGGACGACGCCAAGGCGGTGGGCCTGTTCCGGGTGTTGCAGGAGGCGCTGACCAATGTGATGCGCCACGCCGAGGCTCACACGGTGACGCTGCACTTGCAGGCCTTGCCGGGAGAACTGGTGCTGAGCATTATCGACGACGGCAAGGGCTTCGAGCGGCGGCCGGGGGAAGCGGGCAGCTCCTACGGCCTGGTGGGCATGCGCGAGCGCCTGCTGATGTTCGGCGGCGGCCTGGACGTGGCCAGCGCGCCGGGACAGGGCTGCAGTTTGACGGCCCGGCTGCCCTTGCGGCCGGATGAAGGGGAGGAGAAGACATGATTCGAGTGATTGTGGCGGAAGACCACACCATCGTGCGCGAAGGCATCAAGCAGTTGATCGGCCTGGCCGACGATTTGCAAGTGGTCGGCGAAGCCGCCCACGGCGCCGCGGTGTTCGACGCCTTGCGCGCCGCCGCCTGCGATGTGCTGCTGCTGGATATTTCCATGCCGGGCCTGAGCGGCCTGGACGTGATCCCGCGCTTGCGGGCGCTGGCGCAGCCGCCGGCCATCCTGGTGCTGTCCATGCACGACGAGGTGCAGATGGCGGCGCGTGCGCTCAAGGCCGGCGCCGCCGGCTACGCCACCAAGGACAGCGATCCGGCGCTGCTGCTGACCGCGATCCGCAAGGTGGCCGGCGGCGGCCGCTACATCGACCCGCAACTGGCGGACCGGCTGGTGTTCGAAGTCAATCTCAGCGACGAGAGGCCGCCGCACGCCCAGTTGTCCGAGCGCGAGTTCCAGGTGTTCCAGCGCCTGGCGCAGGGGGCCAACGTCAACGAGGTGGCGCAGCTGCTGGCGATCAGCGCCAAAACCGTCAGCACCCACAAGGTCAGGCTGATGCAGAAGCTGCGCGCGCAGTCGCTGGCGGATCTGGTGCGCTACGCGATCGAGCATCAGCTGTTTTAACGCGCTTGGCTGCTGCGGCGCACTAAGAATTTCCCTACAGCGCGCGCCGTTTATCCCGACGGCAAAATCCGCCGCCCGCCGATGGCGGGCGCGCGCCGCGCTCCCTAGCATGGTTGGCGTACGCATTCACTTTCAGGTGTCGCCGCCATGTCCGCAGCCAGCGATGTGCTTGTCCGCTTCCTCAATGTCCAGAAAAGCTATGACGGCGAAAACCTCATCGTCAAAAACCTGAACCTGGACATCCGCCGCGGCGAATTCCTCACCCTGCTGGGGCCGTCCGGCTCCGGCAAGACCACCAGCCTGATGATGCTGGCCGGTTTCGAAACCCCCACCGGCGGCGAGATCCAGCTGGCCGGCCGCTCCCTCAACCGGGTGCCGCCGCACAAGCGCAACATCGGTATGGTGTTCCAGAACTACGCCTTGTTCCCGCACATGACGGTGGCGGAAAACCTGGCCTTCCCGCTGTCGGTGCGCGGGGTGTCCAAGGCGGACATCCAGGACAAGGTGAAGCGGGCGCTGGCCATGGTGCAGCTGGACGCCTTCGCCGGCCGCTATCCGGGCCAGATGTCGGGCGGCCAGCAGCAGCGGGTGGCGCTGGCGCGCGCGCTGGTGTTCGAGCCGCAGCTGGTGCTGATGGACGAACCGCTGGGCGCGCTGGACAAGCAATTGCGCGAACACATGCAGATGGAGATCAAGCATCTGCATCAGCGGCTGGGCGTCACCGTGGTCTACGTCACCCACGATCAGGGCGAGGCGCTGACCATGTCGGACCGGGTGGCGGTGTTTCACCAGGGCGAAATCCAGCAGATCGACGCGCCGGCCCAGCTCTACGAGCGGCCGGACAACGCCTTCGTCGCCAACTTCATCGGCGAGAACAATCGCTTGCCAGGCACCCTGCTGAGCCAGGACGGCGAGCGCTGCCTGGTGGAACTGGAGCGCGGCGAACGGGTGACGGCGTTGGCGGTGAAGGTGGGCGAGGCCGGCAGCCCGGTGTCGCTGTCCATCCGGCCCGAACGCATCCTGCTCAACGGCCATAGCGAGCGCTGCGACAACCGCTTCTCCGGCCGGGTGGCCGAATTCATCTATCTGGGCGACCACGTGCGCGTGCGCATGGAGGTGTGCGGCAAGCCCAACTTCTTCGTCAAACAAGCCATCGCCGAACTGGACGCCACGCTCGCCGTCGGCGACGTGGTGCCGCTGGGCTGGCAGGTGGAGCATGTGCGCGCGCTCGATCCGCTGGTTCACGAATAGCAAGGCGCGACGCCGCTCCCTTTGCACAGGAGGACCTGGAATGTCTGCAAGCATCAAGCTGGCCGTCACGGCCCTGGGTTTGGCTTTCGCGGGCCAAGCCATGGCGGCCGCTGTGACCGTGATCTCGTTCGGTGGCGCGGGAAAGTCCGCCCAGGACAAGGCGTATTACCGCCCCTTCCAGCGGGAGACCGGCATCAAGGTGATCGGGGCGGAATACAACGGCGAGATGGCCAAGATCAAGGCCATGGTCGATAGCCGCAGCGTGTCGTGGGACGTGGTTGAGGTCGAGCCGGCGGCGCTGGCGCGCGGCTGCGACGAAGGCCTGTTCGAAAAGCTGGATTACAGCAAGATCGGCAAGCCCGCGGATTTTCTCGCCGGCGCGGTGCAAAGCTGCGGGATAGGCATGAACGTCTGGTCCATCGTCCTGGCCTACAACGCCGACAAGCTGAAAACGGCGCCGGCCGGCTGGAAGGATTTCTGGGACGTGAAGACCTTCCCGGGCAAGCGCGGTCTGCGCAAGGGCGCGCAGGACAATCTGGAGTTCGCGCTGATGGCGGATGGCGTCGCCCCGAAGGACGTTTACAAGGTACTGGCCACGCCGACGGGCGTCGATCGGGCCTTCCGCAAGCTGGACCAGCTCAGGCCGAACATCCAGTGGTGGGAAGCCGGTTCCCAGCCGCCGCAGTTTCTGGTTTCGGGCGATGTGGTGATGAGCTCGGCCTATAACGGCCGCATTTCCGAAGCGAGGAAGGAAGGCAAGAACCTGAAGGCGGTCTGGAACGGCTCGGTTTACAACTACGACTACTGGGCGATTCCCAAGGGCAGCCCGCGCAAGGACGACGCGCTGAAGTTCATCCGCTTCGCCACGCAGCCGGCCAATCAGAAAGTCTATGCCGACACCATCGATTACGGCGTCACCCACCGCAAGGCGATCCAGATGCTGGACGCGACAAGGAGCCGGGATCTGCCGACCTCGCCGCGGAATCTCGCGGTGGCGCTGAGCGAGGACACGGCGTTTTGGGTGGACAGGAGCGAGGAGCTCGAGCAGCGCTTCAACGCCTGGGTGGCCAAGTCCAAGTAAGCGCGGTTGCCGCGGCGCCCGCCGGCGTCGCCAGTTGGCCCCCCGGATGGGGGCGGATGCACAACACACCGAGGTCATGATGGAACGCTCAGCAAAGCTCAGCCCTGCCCCGCAGCAAGCCGCCCAGCCCGTGGAGTCGGAAGGGGAGCGGCAACTACGTCGAGAACTGGCGGCCTGTTATCGGCTGATCGCGCACTTTCGCATGAGCGATCTGATCTCGACGCATATCTCGGTGCGCTTGCCAGGGCCGGAACACCATTTCCTGATCAACCCCTACGGGCTGATGTTCGACGAAATCACCGCGTCCAGCCTGGTCAAGATCGGTCTCGACGGCCGGGCGCTGGACGAGAACGACGCCCTGGTCAATCCGGCCGGCTTCGTCATCCACAGCGCCATCCACTCGGCAAGACCGGATGCCCAGTGCGTGCTGCACACCCATACCCGGGCCGGCTGCGCGGTGGCGGCGCTGGCGGAGGGCTTGTTGCCGGTGAACCAGATGTCGATGGAGTTCTACGGGAAGGCGGCGTACCACGATTACGAAGGCATCGCCCTGGACCTCAACGAGCAGGCGCGCCTGGTGCGGGATCTGGGCGACAAGCCGGTGCTGATCCTGCGCAACCACGGCTTGCTGACCGTGGGGGAGACGGTCAAGCAGGCTTTCCTGCGCATGTACTACCTGGAGAAGGCCTGCGACATCCAGCTGAGCGCGCAGGCGGCCGGAGCCTTGCGCCTGCCGTCCGTGGCGGTTTGCCGGCGGACCGAGCGCCAGTTCAACGAGCCGGAGCGCGAGGTGGGCGAGCGGGAGCTGAAGGACGATAGGTTCGTCGACCTGGCCTGGGCGGCGCTGCTGCGCCTGCTGGACCGGCTCGATCCCGGCTACAAACTTTGACCGGGACGGGCGGCTGCCGCGGCCCGGCCAGCGGGCAAGCGGCGTTGACATAAAGGAGGTAGGGGTCATGGCGATACACGGTAAATCCTTGCTTCTGGCTTGCGCCGCGCTGGCGGCCAGTCAGGCGCAGGCGCTGACCATCGTGTCATTCGGCGGCGCCAACCAGGCCGCCCAGGTTCAGGCCTATTACCAGCCCTTCCAGCGCGCCACCGGCATCAAGGTGCTGGCCGGCGAATACAACGGCGAAATGGCCAAGGTCAAGGCGATGGTGGCGGCGCGGAGCGTGTCCTGGGACGTGCTGGAGGTGGAAGCGCCGGAACTGGCGCGGGGCTGCGACGAAGGCTTGTTCGAAAAGCTGGACCCGGCGCTGGCCGGCGCGCGCGCAGAGGTGGTCGATGGCGCGCTGCAACCCTGCGGCATCAGCCTCTTCGTCTGGTCCAATGTGCTGGCTTACAGCGCGGACAAGCTGAAGACCGCGCCGCGCGGCTGGGCCGATTTCTGGGACGTGAAGCGTTATCCCGGCAAGCGCGGCATGCGCAAGGGCGCCAAATACACGCTGGAAATCGCCTTGCTGGCCGACGGCGTTGCCGCCAAGGACGTGTATCGCCTGCTGGCCACGCCGGCCGGCGTGGAGCGCGCCTTCAAGAAGCTGGCCCAGCTCAAACCTTATATCCAGTGGTGGGAGGCCGGCGCGCAGCCGCCGCAATACCTGGCCTCCGGCGACGTGGCGATGAGCTCGGCCTACAACGGCCGCATCGCCTCGGCCCAGCAAGAGGGCCGGAATCTGAAGATAGTTTGGGACGGCAGCCTGTATGACTTTGTCTACTGGGCCATCCCCAAGGGCGCGCAACAGGGCGCGGCGGCAAGGCGTTTCATCGCTTTCGCCAGCCGGCCGGAAGCCCAGGCGGCGTATTCGCGACAGATGGCCTATGGCCCGATCAATCGCCAGGCGATGGCGCTGTTGGCGCCGGCGCGACAACTCGAACTGCCCACCGCGCCGGCAAATCTGCAAAGCGCGGTACGGGTGGATTTCAACTTTTGGGCCGACCACGGCGAAAGCCTGGAGCAGCGCTTCAATGCCTGGGCCCTGCGTTGATGGTCGGTTTTGAAAGCCACGCCGGCCTGGCCGGCGTCACGATGCAGTCAATAAGGAGAATGAGGATGGCAGTTGGACAAGGGTTCATCCTGCTGGGCGCCGCGCTGGCATTGGCCGGCGCCGCCCAGGCCCGGGATCTGACCGTGATTTCCTTTGGCGGCGCCAGCAAGGCGGCGCAGACCAAGGCCTATTACCAGCCGTTTCAGCAAGCCACCGGCATCAAGATTCTGGCCGGCGAGTACAACGGCGAAATGGCCAAGCTCAAGGCGATGGTGGACACCAAGAGCGTGTCCTGGGATGTGCTGGAAGTGGAGTCGCCGGAGCTGGCGCGCGGCTGTGACGAAGGGCTGTTCGAGCGGCTGGATTACGCGCGCATCGGCAATAAGGCGGATTTCCTGCCGGGAGCGGCCCAAGCCTGCGGCATCGGCACCCTGGTCTGGTCCACCGCTTTGGCCTACAACGCGGACAAACTCAAGACCGCGCCGCGCGGCTGGGCCGATTTCTGGGACGTGAAGCGTTATCCCGGCAAGCGCGGCATGCGCAAGGGCGCCAAATACACTTTGGAGATCGCTCTGCTGGCCGACGGCGTTCCGGCCAAGGACGTGTATCGCCTGCTGGCCACGCCGGCCGGCGTGGAGCGCGCCTTCAAGAAGCTGGCCCAGCTCAAGCCGCATATCCAGTGGTGGGAAGCCGGCGCGCAACCGCCGCAATACCTGGCCTCCGGCGACGTGGTGATGAGTTCCGCCTACAACGGCCGCATCGCCGCGGCGCAGAAAGAGGGCAAGAAACTGAAAATCGTCTGGGACGGCAGCCTGTACGACTTCGACTCCTGGGCCATTCCCAAGGGCTCGCCCAACAAGGACGCTGCTTACCGCTTCATTGCCTTCGCCAGCAAGCCGGAAAACCAGAAGGTTTATTCGCAGAACATCGCCTACGGTCCCAGCAACAAGCGGGCGATTCCGCTGCTGGACAAGAACGAGCTGCCGGATTTGCCGACCGCGCCGCAGAACATGAGGAATGCCTTGAAGGTGGATATAGAGTTTTGGGCCGATCACGGCGAAAGCCTGGAGCAGCGCTTCAATGCCTGGGCCCTGCGTTGATGGTCGGTTTTGAAAGCCACGCCGGCTTGGCCGGCGTCACGATGCAGTCAACAAGGAGAATGAGGATGGCGTTTAAACAAAAATGCATGCTGCTGGGCGCCGCGCTGGCTTTGGCCGGCGCGGCTTCGGCCAAGGATTTGACGGTGATTTCCTACGGCGGCGCCAACAAGGACGCCCAGGCCAAGGCTTATTACGCGCCCTTCCAGAAGAGCAGCGGGCTCAAGCTGGTCAGCGGCGAATATAACGGCGAAATGGCCAAGCTCAAGGCCATGGTGGACACCAAGAGCGTGTCCTGGGACGTGTTGGAAGTGGAGTCGCCGGAACTGGTGCGCGGCTGCGACGAAGGCCTGCTGGAGCGGCTGGATTACGCGCGCATCGGCAATAAGGCCGACTTCGTGCCCGGCGCGGCCCAGCCCTGCGGCATCGGCATCTTCGTCTGGTCCACCGCGCTGGCCTACAACGCCGACAAGCTGAAGACCGCGCCGGCCGGCTGGAAGGATTTCTGGGACCTGAAGAAATTCCCCGGCAAGCGCGGCCTGCGCAAGGGCGCTAAGGGCACGCTGGAGATTGCGCTGCTGGCCGACGGCGTGGCCGCCAAGGACGTCTATCCGGCGCTGGGCACGCCGGCCGGCGTGGACCGCGCCTTCAAGAAGCTGGACCAGATCAAGCCCTATCTGCAGTGGTGGGAGGCCGGCGCGCAGCCGCCGCAATACCTGGCCTCCGGCGATGTGGTGATGAGCTCCGCCTTCAACGGCCGCATCGCGGTGGCGCGCAAGGAGGGCAAGAACCTGAAAGTGGTGTGGAACGGCAATCTCTACGACTTCGATTACTGGTCGATTCCCAAGGGCACGCCCAAGCGCGACCAGGCTTACCAGTTCATCGCCTTCGCCAGCAAGCCGGAAAACCAGAAGGTTTATTCGCAGAACATCGCCTACGGTCCCAGCAACAAGCGGGCGATTCCGCTGCTGGACAAGAACGAGCTGCCGGATTTGCCGACCGCGCCGCAGAACATCAAGGACGCGCTGAAGATTAATCTGGAGTTCTGGGCCGACCACGCGGAGAACCTGGAGCAGCGTTTCAACGCCTGGGCGGCGAAGTAGGGCGCTCATCCTTCATTTAGCGGAGGCCGCCTTTCGGCGGCCATAACGGAGTAAGGCCATGACGGCTTCCACGGTATCCCATTCCCGCGCGTCCGCGCCGGACGAGCGGCCTCTGAAGGCGCGGCTGGCCCGGGCGGAGCGGCTGGGCAAGCTCAAGTCGTTGGCGCTGGTGTCGCCGCTGCTGCTGTTCTTGCTGCTGACTTTCATCGTGCCCATCGGCGCGCTGCTGTTGCGCAGCGTGGACAACCCGGAAGTGGCGGGTTCGCTGCCGCGCACGGTGCGGGCGCTGGCGGCCTGGGACGGCAAATCGCTGCCGCCGGAGGCGGCTTACCGCGCGCTGGCCGACGATGTGCGGCTGGCCGGCGAGCGCCAGACGCTGGGCGATCTGGGCAAGCGGCTGAATATGGAGGTGCCCGGCTACCGCAGCCTGCTGGGCAAGACCTCGCGCGCCTTGCCGCTGGAGCCGGCGCCGGCCTCGTTCAAGCAGGCGCTGACCGAGCTGGACGAACGCTGGGGCGACCCGGCCTACTGGCTGGCGATACGCCGCAACCAGTCCGCCTACACGCCGTATTATCTGCTGGCGGCGCTGGATCACCGCATCGACGACCTGGGCGAACTCAGCCGCGCGATGCCGGATCAGGGCATTTACCTGAGTGTGTTCGCCCGCACGTTCTGGATGAGCCTGGTGGTGACCGCGCTGTGCCTGCTGCTGGCCTATCCGCTGGCCTATCTCTTGGCCAGCCTGCCCACGCGCCGCAGCAATCTGCTGATGATCATGGTGCTGCTGCCGTTCTGGACCTCGGTGCTGGTGCGGGTGGCCGCCTGGATCGTGCTGCTGCAGTCCGGCGGCCTGATCAACGCCGCTTTGCTGAGCCTGGGCCTGATCGAGCAGCCGTTGCAGCTGGTGTTCAACCGCGTCGGCGTCTACATCGCCATGGTGCACATCCTGCTGCCCTTCATGATTCTGCCCATCTACAGCGTGATGAAGGGCATCTCTCCCAGCTATCTGCGCGCGGCGATCTCGCTGGGCTGCCACCCCTTCGCCGGCTTCTGGCGGGTGTACGCGCCGCAGACCGTGGCCGGGGTGGGCGCCGGCTGCCTGCTGGTGTTCATCCTGTCCATAGGCTATTACATCACCCCGGCCTTGCTGGGCAGCCCCAACGACCAGATGGTCAGCTATTTCGTCGCCTTCTACACCAACACCACCATCAACTGGGGCATGGCCACCGCGCTGGGCGGCCTGCTGTTGGCGGCCACCTTGCTGCTGTACGCGGTCTACCACCGGCTGGTGGGCAGCGAACGGCTGCGGCTGGGCTGAACCGCCGCCTGGACCCAACCGATACTGGAGAGCCAAACCGATGCCAAGCCATCACACCTTGCCGGAAGAACGGCTGTGGTTTTACCTGCACCGCCTGCTGGGCGGCCTGACGCTGCTGTTCCTGGTGCTGCCGGTGCTGGTGATCATCCCGCTGTCTTTCAACGCCAGCGCCTTCCTGGTCTATCCGCTCAGCGGCTTTTCCCTGCGCTGGTATCAGGAGTTCTTCTCCTCGGCGGAGTGGATGCGCGCCTTGCAGAACAGCCTGATCGTCGCGCCGCTGGCCACCGTGCTGGCGATGACGCTGGGCACGCTGGCCGCCGTCGGTCTGACCCGCGCCGAGTTTCCCGGCAAGGGCCTGCTGATGGCGGTGTTGATCTCGCCCATGGTGGTGCCGGTGGTGATCGTCGGCGTGGCCGGCTATCTGTTCTTCGCGCCCCTGGGCATGGACAACAGCTATCTGACGCTGGTGCTGCTGCACGCGGCGCTGGGCGTGCCCTTTGTGGTGATCACCGTCAGCGCCACGTTGCAGGGCTTCAACCGCAATCTGGTGCGGGCCGCCGCCAGCCTGGGCGCGTCGCCGCTGCGGGTGTTCTTCAAGGTGACGCTGCCGCTGATCGCGCCGGGGGTGATTTCCGGCGCGCTGTTCGCCTTCGGCACCTCCTTCGACGAGGTGGTGGTGACGCTGTTCGTCGCCGGGCCGGGCCAGGCGACGCTGCCGCGGGCGATGTTCGGCGGCATACGCGAAAACCTCAGCCCCGCCATCGCCGCGGCGGCCACGCTGTTGATCGGGTTTTCGGTGCTGATGCTGCTGACGCTGGAGTGGCTGCGCGGCCGTGCCGAGCGGCTGCGCAGCCGGCCCGGGGTCTGAATACCGGCTTGGCCCTACTTTGGGAGGGGTTGAATTTCAGCCAAGCTGCCGCACACTAGGAGGCATTCACCCCCTGAAACCAAATGAGGAATTCCCACATGGCTACCGTTACTCTGCGCGGCAATCCGGTTGAAGTGGCTGGCGCGCTGCCGGCCAAGGGCCAGCAAGCCCCGGCCCTGACCCTGACCTCCGCCGACCTGGCCGAAGTCAAACTGGACAACTACGCCGGCAAGAACAAGGTGCTGAACATTTTCCCGAGCGTGGACACGCCGACCTGCGCGATGTCGGTGCGCAAGTTCAACGAACGCGCGGCCAAGCTGGCCGACACCGTGGTGCTCTGCGTTTCCGCCGACCTGCCGTTTGCGCAGAAGCGCTTCTGCGGCGCCGAGGGCATCGACAATGTGGTGACCCTGTCCACCTTCCGCAACCCGCAGTTCGCCGCCGACTACGGCGTCAAGCTGGCCTCCGGCCCGCTGGCCGGCCTGACCGCCCGCGCGGTGGTGGTGCTGGACAAGGACAACAAGGTGCTGCATAGCGAGCTGGTGGCCGAGATCGGCGAAGAGCCGAACTACGACGCCGCGCTGGCCGCGCTGTAAGCGACGTTGCCGCAGACCAAACCCGCCGGTGCGAATCGGCGGGTTTTTTGCGCCCCGGCTCCGGCGCCAATCCGCCATCAGGTCAAAATAATCCTATAGTGGATCCATCACAGCGGTTTTAAATCTTTATCTTCACAAGATTCGACCTTAAGCCCTGTGACAAAGGCGCTGCCCATCCCGCTTAACGGCCCACGTTCTTATGCCCCCCATGCTCAAACGACACAAGGCGTCATGCTCGCTTGCATTACGGAATGCCTCTGGAGGACTCGTGGCTAAGCGGCTGCTCTTTACCCTCTTATTGCTGGGAGGCGCGCCAAGCTGCTTGGCGGAGCAGCTTCTATCCCTGCAGTATCGGGACAAACCACCCTACAGCTATAGCCAAAATGGAAAACCGGCCGGTTTTTTATTGGAGCGGACCATTGAAATTTTACACCGCGCGGCCGTGCCGGCGGAGTTTGAGGAAGTGCCTGCCAAACGCATTCTCAGTAATATTCAAGCCAATAAGAAATTGATTTGCTCCCCAGGCTGGTATAAAACCCCTGAGCGCGAGGCCTTTGCCTTGTTTTCCTCGGCCATTCATCAAGACAAGCCGCATCTGATATTGGCGAACGTCAAATCCGCGAAAAACATCCAGAAATTGGGCACGTTAAAAGCGCTGTTCGCCAGCCATGAATTCAAGCTTGGCAAAGTTTCCGGCGTGTCTTACGGCACAGAATTGGATGCGATGATTGATCATGCCGCCGCCGCCGTGATGGATTCGACGGTGACACCGGGCGAACTGGCTCAAATGATCGTCTCTCAACGTGCCGACTATATGCTGATCGATGTCGAGGATTACAAATTTCTGCTGCAGAAAAAAGAAATCGATTCAACAAAATTGACGATTTTGACATTCAAGGACATTCCCGAGGGGCTTAAGCGCTACATCATGTGCAGCAAGCAGGCCAGTCCCGAGCTTATGCAGCGGATTGATCAATCCATACACCTCCCTCCCTGATCCGGCCTGCGGCTATCCCGCGCGCGCTGTTTCCTGCCGGCGTCCTCCCTTGACGGTCTTCGCCAGCCTGTTTAGGCTTGGTCCCGCGTCGTGTCCAATCACACGGCGCAGGGTTTGCAGGCCCATCATTTAACTCTCCCGCAGACACAACGGTCCGCTTTGGCGCCGTTACGTCTGCTGCCACGCCGTACCCATTCGGGGCGGGCCGTGGCAGGGAGTCCTCTGGACTGCCGGTTCTTTGGAAGAAGCTAGCCGGTCTTGCCACCTTGTCATGTGCCTGCCCTAGCCTCGCCTGGGCAGGTTTCCAAAGATGACATGGAGACCGTGATGACCTTCTCTACCTTTCCCCCCGCAATGCCCCCTCCCGCCTACCCCCATGGCGCAGGAGAACGCCCCGAACCCGCCGCCGCGCCGGTAATGGAGCAACTGCATTCCTGCGCTCAGCGCTTGCCCGCCGCCGCCGGCAATGTGCTGCTGCTGGGTGAGCTGGGCCGCCAATTGAACGATTGCTATATCCAACTGGACTCCGCCCTGTTGAGCGGGGTGATGGACATCCGCGCCGCCCACACCGGGCTGTTGGCGCTGCTGACCTTGCTGGAACGTCGCGACGAGCCCTTGCTGTTCAGCAGCGAGGAAGCGCTGGCCTTGCTGGAGCCGATACAGCAGCGTTTGCAACGCGGTCTGGAGCACGTCAACGGCGTGCTGTGACGCTTGGACAGGGAGGGCATGGCCATGATGAAGCTGCTGATCCAACACAATGAGGCGCTCAAAGGCGCGGCGCGTTTAATCGTCGATTACGAGATGCGCCTGGGAGTGATTGCGCTGAAGGACACCAACCCGCTCCATCCGGACAACACCGCGGCGGTTCAGCGGCAGATCAAGCGGGCGCTGGCGGATTTTTATTATTGGAGCCGGTGGCAGGGCAAGCACGAGCCGGCCCGCGCCGCCTTATTGGCGATGTGGGCGTCCGGGAAATGGAGCAGCCGCGATCTCTGCGCGCAGCGATGTTATCTCTTGGCGGGCTTCCGCAACGTAACTACCGCCCGTCTGGCGCTGGTGGGCGCGCCGATACCGGACCCTGACGCCGTCCAACGCCAACGCGCCGCGTGGGAAACGCCGTAGCCGGCTGTCCTTGCACCCGTTTCCGCCTGGGTATCGCTGCGCTCCTCCCACCCTACGGTTGGGGCCGCGTTGGGTAGGGGGAAGCCGTCAGAACGTGTTCACGCCCTTGCGGGCGTGAACGGTTGCTTAATAGGGCTTATTGGGCAGGAACTTGCCGTCCAGGGTGATCACTGCGCGCTCGCCGCCGTCCGGGTCTTCCACTTTGCGGATGTCCAGCTTGAAGTTGATGGCGCTGATGATGCCGTCGCCAAACTTCTCGTGCACCAAGGCCTTCAACGTGGTGCCGTAGATCTGGATCATTTCATAGAAGCGGTAAATGGTGGGGTCGGTGGGAATGCCGCCGGGAATGCTGCCGCGCAGCGGAATGGTTTGCAGCTGCAGAGCGTCCGCGGCGTTCAGGCCCAGCCGTTCGCAGACCAGCTCCGCCGCGAGCTTGGACAGCGCGTGCTGGCCCAGCACGGCGGCGGTGACATAGGCCAGACTGAGGCCGGTACCGGCGGCCAACTGCTCCCAGCTCAGGTCTTTCAAGGCCTTGGCGGCCAGGGCGCGGGCGGTCAATTCCAGGCGGGGGTCTTGGTGGATATTGGCGTGTTGCATGGTGTGGTCCTTTCTTCAGGTTTACGGGAGGCGCCGGTTTCAGGCGGCGCGGGTCAGCGGAAAATCCGCTAGGGAAACGAAGCGCTGGCTGGCGTGGTCCAGGGCCAGGACGGCGCCGGTTTCAATGTCGTAGACCCAGCCGTGCAGGGTCAGCCGGCCCTGGCGCATCGCCAGCGCCACCGAGGGATGGGTCTTGAGGTTGGCCAGCTGCGCGACGACGTTTTCCTTGACCATGTCGTCCAGCCGCTGGCGGGCGTCGTCGTGATGGCGCGCCGCGTTCACCACTTTGGCGGAGTCGGCGTGGCGCAGCCAGCCGGCCACCGCTGGCAGATGGTCCAGGCAGCGGCCGTTGGCGATCGCCGTCATCGCGCCGCAGTCGGAATGGCCGCAGACCACGATGTCGGCGACGCCCAGCGCCGCCACCGCGTACTCCACGGAGGCGGTGACGCCGCCCGGTTCCGGCCCGTAGCTGGGGACGATATTGCCGGCGTTGCGGATCACGAACAGCTCGCCGGGCTCTTGCTGAGTCAGCAGCTCCGGCACCACGCGGCTGTCCGAGCAGGTGATGAACAGCGCGCCGGGGGCCTGGCTGTCGGCCAGTTGGCGAAACAGCGCCGAACGCTGGGGGTAGGCTTCCTGTTGGAATTTCAGAAAACCGTCGATGAGGGCTTGCATGGCTTGCTCCTTGGCGGGGAAGGGATGCGCCAAGGATGAAGCTTTTTCATCATAGGGTCCAAGACCGATATAGAATGATTTCCATAATTATTTCCTATAGTTTGGACGCATGATCCTTCGACATATCCGTTATCTGCAAGCGGTGGCCGAACACGGCAATTTCACCCGGGCGGCGGAGGCGCTGCATGTGTCGCAGCCCACGCTGTCGCAGCAGATCAAGCAATTGGAAGAGACGGTGGGCGCGCAGTTGCTGGACCGCAGCGGGCGGACGGTGCGGCCCACCGACGCCGGGGCCGCCTATCTGGAATACGCGCGCCGCGCGCTGCGCGAGCTGGAGGCGGCGCAGCGGGCCACCCGGGACGTGGGCGATCTGTCGCGCGGCAGCTTGCGGCTGGCGATGACGCCGACCTTCGCCAGTTATCTGCTGGGGCCGCTGGCGGCGCGGCTGCGCCGGCTCTATCCGGGCATAGAGCTATGCGTGCGTGAGGCGACGCTGGACGCGATTGAACGGGCCTTGCTGGAGGACGAGATCGATGTCGGGATCGCTTTCGATCAGGCGCGCTCGGCGGAGATAGACGCGCGGCCCTTGTTCCGGGAAACCCTGGCCGTGGTGGTGGGCGACGGCCATCCATGGCGTCGGGCGGGGGCGATAGGCGCGGAAGCGCTGGCGCAGGCGCCCTTGGCGCTGTTGAGCGCGGATTTTGCCACCCGCGGCCATATCGATCGTTACTTCCTGGCGCTGGGTCTGAAGCCGCGGATCGCGGTCCAGGCCAACAGCATCAGCGCGGTGATGGAAATCGTCCGCCACGGCGATTGCGCCACCATTTTGCCGCGCGCGATCACACGGCAGCATCCGGCGCTGAGCGCGGTGGGCTTGAGCACGCCCTTGCCGGCGCGCACGGCGGCGGCGCTGACGCGCAAAGACGCGTATCGCAGCGCCGCGGCGCGCGCGCTGATGCCTTTGCTGGATGCCTTGGGGAAGGAGTTGGGAGCGGAGGACGATAGGGAATAAGACGGCGCGGGCGGCGCGGAGCCGCCCGCTGCGGGGCCGACGGAGCGGCCCCCGGTAGGATTTAGGCTTGCTGGCCGGCCAGCTTGCCGCGCGGCGCGCTCTCGGCGGCCGCCATATCGGCCACCGCGCCGGCGTCGTGCTCGGCGTCCAGATAGCGGGTGCGCCAGCCGCTGTTGACGCCCCAGTAGTAGAAGCCCAGCGAGATCACCGCCACCACCGCCATGTCGGGGCCGTAGGGCAAGAGGCCGATGCCGCCGAAGTCCCGGCTGCCGATATAGGACATGAGGGCCATCGTCGGCAGGTAGAGCACCATCCACAGCGCGCCTTTCAGCTCGCGGCCGAATTCCGGCCAGCCGGCGCGGGCCTGATACCAGAAGTACACCGGCAAGGCGGCCACGATCAGGAAGATGATCTCGCCGGTCAGCGGCCAGCGCGCCCAGTACAGCACCAGGGACGCGCAGACGAAGGCGAAGGGCGCGATCACGCCGAGGCCGGCCAGGCGCAGCGGGCGCGGCAGGTCGGACGCGCAGCGGCGCAGCGAGGCCACGCTGATGGGGCCGGTCAGGTAGGAAATCACCGTGGCCACCGAGATCACCGCCGCCAGCGTGCCCCAGCCGCGGAAGAAGAACAGGAACACGAAGGAGATCGCCAGGTTGAACCACATCGCCGGACGCGGGATCTGGTACAGCGGGTGGATGCGGCCGAAGATCTCCGGCATGGTGCCGTTGCGCTGCATGCCGTAAATCATGCGCGAGGTGGTGGCCATATAGGTGGCGCCGGTGCCGCTGGGGCTGACGAAGGCGTCGAAGTACAGCAGCAGCATCAGCCAGTTCAGGCCCAGCGCCATCGCCAGTTGGGCGAAGGGGGAGCTGAAGTTCAGACCCTGCCAGCCGTGGGCCAGGTCCGCCGGCGACAGCGCGCCGATGAAGGCCACTTGCAGCGCCACATAGATCACCGCCGCCAGCAGGATGGAGCCCACCACGCCGAAGGGCACGCTCTTGCCCGGGTTGCGGGCCTCGCCGGCCAGGTTGATCGGGCTTTGGAAGCCGTTGAAGCTGAACACGATGCCGCTGGTGGCCACCGCCGTCATCACGCTGGCCCAGCCAAAGGGCGCGAAGCCGCCCGGGGTGTCTCCGCCCAGATTGCCGGGGTGGAAGCCGCTGTAGATCAGCGCGCCCACGGTCAGCGCCGGCACGATCACCTTGAAGATGGTGATGGCGCTATTGGCCTTGGCGAACAGGCGCACGCCCCAGTAGTTGAGCATGAAGTAGACGATGACCAGCAGCGCGGACAGCATCAGGCCGGGCGGGGTCAGTTCGCCGTTGGAGAACAGCTGCTGGGCCCAGGGATACGGCCAGGAGCTCATGTATTGCACCGAGGCCTCGGCCTCGATCGGGATCACCGAGACAATGGCGATCCAGTTGGCCCAGCCGGCGATGAAGCCGAGCAGGGAGCCGTGGGAGTAACGGGCGTAACGCACCATGCCGCCGCTTTCCGGGAACATGGCGCCCAGTTCCGCGTAGCTCAGCGCGATGGAGAGAATGATCACCATGCCGACTATCCAGGCGACGATGGCGGCCGGGCCGGCGATCTGGGCGGCGTGGGCGGCGCCGAACAGCCAGCCGGAACCGATGATGGAGCCCAGACCGGTCAGCATCAGGGCGATGGGGCCGATATGGCGGGAGTGTTGCTGTGTCAAAGGTATCTCCTGTCAAAAGAACCTGCTGACGATCCGCTGCGCGTCGTGAGGCGTCACACGGCGAGTACCGCTTCAGAATGCTGAAGCCGCTTTCGCCCTGTCCCGCCCTGGCTCGCGAGATCGTAAACAGCTTCTGAAAACCCGACGGTCCGGCGGAGTCAGCTCCGGACGCGGCGGGCAAGCGATGGGGACAAGTTCCGGCCACGGCGCGGCGGCTCCGCCGTCCTTGTGCGGACGGGGGCGGAGCGGGGCGGTGTCGGTGCGCTGGAGACGCCGGCGCGGAGGGCGTCGGCGAGCTTGTCCCGGGTGCCGGGTGGGCCCGGTCTGATGTGCTCTTTTATAAGAGGGGGCTAATCTACCTTTGCTTTTCATTACAGTATGTAACGAAATGTACTCGCTAGCTTATTTCAAACATGACAAAAGATTGAAAATGGCGAATCAAAGGGCGATCTATTGCGCGCTTAGGCCAATGGCAAGCGTTTGCCTTGAATAAATGCTCTATGTTTGATCCGGCGGCAATTTCCTGCCTAATTGCCGCCGGCGCGGCGGCTAGGCCGGCTGCTGCCGCAGCGGCCAATCCGGGGCCGCGGCGGGGGAAGGGGCGGGGTCCGGCGCGTCGATGCGGAACCAGCTCAGGGTCTGGTTCAAGTCCTGGGCCGCGGCGGCCAAGTGCTGCATCACCGGCGCGGCTTGCTGCATCTGTTGATCGATGGAGGCGGCCAGATGCGCGACCTCGTGGCCGTGCTGGCGGATGTCGCCGCCGGCGCGGGCCTGGGCGGCGCTGTGTTCGCGGATGTCGGCCATCAAGCGGTTCAAGCGCTCCAGCCCGGCGTCCACTTGCAGCAGCGCCTGATCCAGCGCCTGCTGCGAATCCAGCTTGTCGGCGCAGGCGCCGCCGGCCTGCTCCAGCGCGGCGTGCAGCGAGCCGGTGGCGCCTTCCACCCGGCCCAGCGCGTCGAAGATGCTGCCGGTGGCGGCGCGGGTGCGCTCCGACAATTTGCGCACCTCGTCGGCCACCACGGCGAAGCCGCGGCCGCTTTCGCCGGCGCGCGCGGCTTCGATCGCGGCGTTGAGCGCCAGTAGATTGGTCTGTTCGGCCACGTCGCGGATCAGGCCGCTGACGCCGGCGATGTCGTCCAGGCTGTGCTGGAGCTGGCGCATTTCCGTCTGCGCGCAGCCCATATTGTCGGCCAGCGTCCGCATCGTCTCGGCGTTGAGCCGGCCCAGTTCGCGCGCGCGTCCGGTATCGTCCGCCGCCTGGCGGGTATGGGCGTCCGCCTGTTGCAGATGGCCGGCCACGATCTGGGCGCTGTCGGCCACCGCGTGGGCGGCCTCGTTGCTCAGCTTGGCCTTGGCGCTTTGCTGGCGGCTGGCGTCGGCCGCTTGCAAGGTCAGCAATTGCAGCCGTTGGCAATCGGCGCCGCTGCGGCGGGCGTCGGCCTCCACCCTGCGCAGCAAATCGCTCAGCTTGTTCAGGAACTGATTCAGGCGGCCGGCGGTGGCGGCCAGCTCGTCGCGGCCCTGGGCCGGCAGCCGCATCGCCAGATTGCCTTCCCCCAGCGCGTCGGCGGAGGCGGCCATCGCTTGCAACTGCCGTTTCAGCCGCCGCGCCAGCGTCAGCTGCATCGCCGTCACCACTAGGCTGGCCAGCGCCAGCGGCCCCAGGGTCAGCCAGGCCAGGCCTTGCAGCGTGTCCTGCAGTTGCGCGGTTTCCTGGGCCAGCCGGTTTTGCTCCTGCGCCTGCTGGCGGTCCAGCAGGGCCGCCAGCGGCTGCAAGCTTTGCTGCCAAGCCTGTTCCGGTATGGACAGCGCGTCCTGCGGCGCGGTCTCGGCGATGGCCAGCGCGCTGCTCAGATTGCGCTCGTAATCCTGCCACAGCCGGCCCACGGCCTGACGGAAGGCGGCGGCTTCACTGGCGGGCAGGCCGGCGGCGATCTCGCCGGTCAGCCGCGCGACGGTCAGGCTGGTTTCCCGCAGCCGCGCCGGGCTGTCCGGCAGCAGCGGGTCCAGCCGCGACAGCTGCAGCACGCCGGCCTTGAGTTGGTACAGGCCGGCGCTTAATTGTTGACGCGCGCTGTGGCGGTCCACCGCGCGGGTCAGGCCGCTCAACTGTTGTCCGGTGAGGATGAGGGCCAGCGCCAGGCTGGCGAGAGTGACGAGGATGGTCAGCCACAGACGTTTGGCCAATGTCATGATGGTGTCGTACGTTGCGATGCGGGAAGTGCCGCAGTCTAGGCGCGCGGGATGACGGGCGGATGACATGGAGATGAATTGTCTTGTCATGAAGCGTCTCGGCGCGACCATTCTTTGCCGACGCTGGCCGGCGATGCGGCTAAAATGGCCGGGTTTGTCATTTAATTTGGTTGTCGGCTTATGACTTTGCTATCCCCGGACCAGTTGGAACAGGCGCTGTGGGCGTCCACGGAACTGCTGCGCGAGCAAGTGGACCTGTACGACTACAAGAATCACGTGTTCGGTCTGTTTGTGCTCAAGCGCCTGCACGATGTGTTTGTGGAGCGGGTACAGGCCTTGGTGGCGGCCGAGGGCATGAGCCGCAAGCGCGCCGACGGCGTGGTGCAGGAGCAATACGGGATCTATCCGCAGACGGCGCGCTGGCCCGGCCTGCAGGAGCGCAAGAAGGGCATAGGCGAGGCGCTGGACAAGGCGGTGGCCGCCGTCGAGGAGCATCAACCGGCGCTGGCCGGGGTGCTCAGCGTGGCGCAATACCAGGGCCACAAGCGCTTGAGCGACGAGGTGCTGCATCCCTTGATGAATCATATCGGCGCGCTGAAGCTGGGCGACGCCGATCTGGAGGCGCCGTCCCGGCTGGGCGAGGTCTGCGAAGGGCTGGTGCGCCGCTACGCGGCGGAGTCCGGCAAGCGCGGCGGGGCCTTTTCCACGCCGGGACCGGTCAGCCAGTTGCTGTTGCGGCTGGCGGAGCCGCTGCCGGGCCACAGCCTGTACGATCCCAGCTGCGGCGCGGCCGGCACCTTGCTGGACGCCTGGCGCATGCTGGGCGGGCAGCCGGACGGCGGCGCGGCGCTGTTCGGCCAGGAAAAGCTGCCGGCCACCTGGGCGATGGCCAAGCTGTGCGCTTATTTCCACGGCGTGGACATGAGTCTGGAACTGGGGGACACCTTGGTGGAGCCCAGGCATCTGAGCCCGGAGGGCCTGCTGCCGCGCTTCGACCGCATCGTGGCGCAACTGCCGTTCACGGTGAAAAACTGGTGGGCGCCGCTGGAGGCCGAGGCGGCGGAGCCGCCGCCGGCCGACGGCAAGAAGCGCCGCCGCAAGCGCCCGGCCGAGCCCAATTACAAGAAGCTGGTGGATGAGCACCAGCGCTTCGGCTATGGCATTCCGCCGCGCAGCTTCGGCGATTACGCCTTCGTCCAGCATGTGCTGGCCACGCTGAAGGAGGACGGCCGCGCCGCGCTGGTGATGCCGCACGACGTGTTGTTCCGCGACGGCGACGAGGGCCGCATCCGCAACGGCCTGCTGTTTGGCAGCCAGGGCCAGTCCGGCGACCGCATCGAGGCGGTGATCGCCTTGCCGCCGGCGCTGTTCTACGGCTCGGGCATGCCCACCTGCGTGGTGGTGTTGAACAAGAACAAGCCGGCGGGCCTGCGCAACAAGGTGATCATTGTCGACGCCAGCAAGGAGTACGGCCGCGGCCGGGTGCAAAACACGCTGCGGCAGGAGGACATCGAACATATCCTGCGCGCTTACCGCGCCGCGGTGGACGAGGAAACGGAAGAGCCGGACTATCTGCGCCTGGTGGGGCTGCGCGAGATCAAGCAAGGCCACCGGGGCAATCTGAACGTGCAGCGCTACTTCGCCCAGGACGAGGCGGCCGAGGTGGTGGACGCGGAGGCGCTGGCCACTGAGCTGGCCGCCTTGACGGAGCAGGAGCAGGCGCTGGACGCGCGGCTGGCGGCCTTCTTCAGCGAAGAAGAGGGTTGGCGGGCGGAGGAGGGCGAGCTGGAGGGCTGCCTGGCCTTGACGGACGAAAAGCTGGAATTGCTGTCCAGCCAATACGCGGCCGAGCGCAAGCTGCGCCCCAGCCGCATCCAGGCCTTGCTCAATCGCGGCTACGGCACCCGGCGCATGGGCAAGTGGAGCCCGCATCAATCGTTCAAACCCAGCGCGCTGGGGGTGATTCCCGGCAACTGGGAGGTGTGCAAGCTGGGCGAACTGGCCGCGCCGCTGGCCGCCGCCGCCGAGGGCGAATTATTGGAGGCCACTGTGGGCGGCAGCTGGCGCCGGGCCGGCGCGGGCCTGGGCACGGCCTTGCCGCCCAATGCTTTCGCCTACGATCCGGCGCGCTTGTATCAGGGCGCGCTGGCGCGGCACGTCGGGGAGGCCCCGGCGCTGGCCGCGGCGGATCAGCAGGCTTTCGCGCTGGACGAGGCGCGGATCTCGCCGGCTTTCCTGGAGTGCTACCGGCAGTCGGAAGGCTGGCGCTTTTGCCTGGAGCGGCTGGGCGCGGCGGTGGAAGGCGTCGAGTTCGGCTTCGAGGCGCTGGCGGAAATGCCGCTGCCCGTGCCGCCGATGAGCGAGCAACGCAAGCTGGTGGAGGAATGGGCGCGCCAGGACGAAGCCTTGCTCGCCCTGCAACAGCGTCTGCTGCAATGGCAGGCGCGTCGCGACGCCTTGGTGGCGCGCTTCCCGGCGGAAGACTGAGGGCCGGTCGGCCGCCGGCGGGCTTATTTCTGCCAGTAGGTCTTGACGTTGACGAACTCGTACAGGCCGAACTCGGACAGCTCGCGGCCATAGCCCGAGGATTTGACGCCGCCGAAAGGCAGGCGCAGGTCCGAGCTGGTATGGCGGTTGATGAACACGCTGCCGGCTTCGATCTGCCGCGCCAGCGTCCAGGCGCGTTCCTTGTCCGCGCTGTAAATGCTGGCGCCCAGGCCGAAGGGGGTGTCGTTGGCCAGCCGCAGCGCGTCGGCCTCGTCGCGCGCGCGCAAAATGCTGGCCACCGGGCCGAACACTTCCTCGTGGTAGACGCGACAGTCCGGATTGACCCGGTCCAGCACCGTGGCCGGATAGAAGAAGCCGGGGCTGGCCGGCATCTGCCCGCCCAGCCGCAGTTCCGCGCCGTGGGCGACGGCGTCCAGCACCTGGGCGTGCAGCGCTTCGCGCAGGTCGGCGCGGGTCAGCGGCGACAAGGTGGTGGCCGGGTGGCGCGGATCGCCGGCGCGCAGCTTGGCGGCTTCGGCGCAGAAGGCCTCGATGAAGGCGTCGGCGATTTCCGGTGCCACGATCATGCGCTTGGCGGCGTTGCAGCTCTGGCCGGCGTCGCGGAAACGGGAGTTGGCGGCGTCCTGGGCCGCGGCGGCGACATCGGCGTCGGCCAGCACGATGAAGGGATTGCTGCCGCCCAACTCCAGCACGGTCTTTTTCAGATGGCGGCCGGCCAGCGCCGCGATGGCGCGCCCGGTCTGGGTGGAGCCGGTGAAGGCCACCGCGTCGCACTGGCGGACGGCTTCTTCCACTTGATCATGGTCGATCCAGGCCACGTCCAGCACCGCCAGGCCGGCGGCGCGCGCCAGCTCCAGCAGGCCTTGGGTGGATTGCGGCACCGAAGGCGCCGGCTTGACCAGGCAGGCGTTGCCGGCCATCAGCGCCGGCACCGCGAAGCGCAGCACCTGCCAGATCGGATAATTCCACGGCATCACCGCCAGCACCGTGCCCAGCGGTTCGAAGGCCACGCCGCTGCGGCTGGCCTGGGTGGGAATCTCCAGCGAGGCCAGCAGTTCCGGCGCCAGTTGGGCGTAGTAGCGGATCAGCTGGGCGGATTTGTCGATTTCCGCCAGACATTCCGCGGTGCGCTTGCCCACTTCCAGCGTGACCAGGCCGGCCAGTTCTTCGCGATGGGCCTGCAATTGGTCGGCCAGACGCAGCAGTTGCGCGGCGCGCTCGGCCACGCTCAGCTCGCGCCAATGGCGCTGGGCCTGGCGCAGCTGCGCCAGGGCGGCGGGCAGTTGGGATTCCGGCCAGGCGGCGCGGGTGTAGACGACTTCTCCTGTGGCGGGGTTGCAGCTGGTAAAGGCGGTCATGACGTGCTGTATTCGGTTGGCAAGCAAAGACACAATGTAGCAAAAATCCCCGGGGACGGGGGTGAGCGGGGTCAATTCCGCGGCGATTTCTCCTTATATTTCTAATTTGAATAAATGATTAAATTTATAGTTCTTTAGGTTTTATGTGACTTGCTTATAGACTGATTCGCAATCGCCAGGCAGTGGCGTTGACGGACGGCGGGATTCAGAGGCAAGGCATGATTGAAATAGAGAACTTATACAAGCATTACCGGGTGGACGGCCGCGACGTGCCGGCGCTGGACAATGTCAGCCTGCGCGTGGCCAAGGGCGAGGTGTTCGGCATCATCGGCCGCTCCGGCGCGGGCAAGAGCACCCTGGTGCGCTGCCTGAACCTGCTGGAACGTCCGGACCGCGGCGCGGTGCGCCTGGGCGACACTGACCTGACCGCGCTGGACGGCCGGCAATTGCAATTGCGCCGTCAGCGCATCGGCATGGTGTTTCAGCACTTCAATTTGCTGAAGTCGCGCACCGTGGCCGCCAATGTGCGTTTTCCGCTGGAGCTGGCCGGCGGTGCGTCCGCGGCCGAGATGGACGCCCGCGTTGAAGAACTGCTGGCCTTGGTGGGCCTGGCCGGCCACCGCGACAAATACCCGGCGCAGCTGTCCGGCGGCCAGAAGCAGCGCGTCGGCATCGCCCGCGCGCTGGCCAATCACCCGGAATTATTGCTGTGCGACGAGGCGACCTCGGCGCTGGATCCGGAAACCACGGATTCCATTCTGACCTTGCTGGCGGACATCAACCGTCAGCTGGGGCTGACCATTGTGCTGATCACCCATGAAATGCGCGTGATCCGCCAGCTGTGCGATCAGGTGGCGGTGCTGGAGCACGGCCGTGTGGTGGAGCAGGGGCCGGTGCTGGACGTGTTCCTGCATCCGCAGCACGAGGTGACCCGCGGCCTGCTGGCGGAAACCGGGCTGTATCAAGAAGAGGCGCGCCAGACCTGGCAGCAGCGCGTGGACGCGCCGCTGATCAAGCTGACCTTCGTCGGCGATCCCACCTTGCAGCCGGTGCTGGACGTGGTGGGCAAGCAGGCGGGCGCTCGCTTCAATCTGGTCAGCGGCACGCTGTCCGAGATCAAGGGCACGCCGTTCGGCCAATTGGTGGCCGGCGTGATCGAATCGGAGGCCCCGCTGGAGAGCCTGCCCGAGTTATTCGCCCGTCTGGGCGTGCGTTGCGAGGTGCTGTGATGGAAGGTTTCGACTGGGCCCAATTATTGAGCATGGACTGGCTGGAGATAGGCCAGGCCGCGCTGGACACCTTGACCATGCTGGGCGCCTCGCTGCTGTTCACCGTGCTGTTCGGCCTGCCGCTGGGCGTGGTGCTGTACGTCAGCTCGCCGGGGCAATTGCTGTCGCGGCCGCGCCTGTACGCGACGCTGTCCTTCCTGGTCAATGTGTTCCGCTCCTTGCCCTTTGTGATTCTGCTGATCGTGATGATCCCGCTGACCTTGAAGCTGGTGGGCACCTCGATCGGCGTGGCCGGCGCGATTCCGCCGCTGGTGGCCGGCGCTTCGCCCTTCTTCGCGCGGCTGGTGGAAAACGTGCTGCGCGAAGTGGACCGCGGAGTGATAGAAGCCAGCCAATCCATGGGCGCCAGCCTGTGGCAGATCGTGCGCCATGTCTTGCTTCCTGAGGCCTTGCCCGGCCTGGTGGGCGCGGCGACGGTGACCACGGTGGCGCTGGTGTCCTACACCGCGATGTCCGGCGTCATCGGCGGCGGCGGCCTGGGAGACTTGGCGGTGCGCTACGGCTACCAGCGCTTCCAGACCGAGGTGATGGTGGTGACCGTGGTGTTGCTGCTGTTGCTGGTGCAGTTGATCCAGAGTTTTGGCGACCGGCTGGTGCTGCGCTGTCAACGCGGCTGAGAACCTGTTCACGATCTGCTGCGCGTCGGCGATACGGCGTTGAAAAAGGCTTCGAAATGCTCATGTACCACGCGTACATTCCGCTTTCTCAGCCGCAACGCCTTGTCTCGCCTGAGCTCGCGAGATCGTGAGTTGGCTCTGAGCGCCCGGCGCTGCGGCCGCATTGGAAACCCAAGAGATTTGAACCCAACATTGTGTTGAATAGAGGAAATCGCATCATGAAAAAGAATATCGCTCGCTTCGCCTTTACCGCCGTCGCCGCGCTGTGGGGCGCGCAGGCGCTGGCCGCCGATCCGGTGACCGTCACCGTGGCCGCGTCTCCGGTGCCGCACGCGGAAATCCTGGAAGCCTTGAAGCCCACCCTGGCCAAGCAAGGGGTCAAGCTGGAGGTGAAGGTGTTCAACGACTACGTGCAGCCCAATCTGCAAGTGTCCGAGAAGCGTCTGGACGCCAACTTCTTCCAGCACATCCCCTATCTGGACAAGTTCAACAAGGACCGCGGCACCAAGCTGGTCGTGGCCAGCAAGCCGGTGCACATCGAGCCGTTCGGCGCTTATTCCAGCAAGTTCAAGAAAGTGGCTGACCTGCCCAAGGGCGCGACCGTGGCCATTCCCAACGATCCGACCAACGCCGGCCGCGCCTTGCTGCTGCTGGACCAGGGCGGCGTGATCAAGCTGAAGGACCGCAACAATCTGTATCCGACGGTGAAGGACATCGCGGCCAACGCCAAGCAGGTGAAGATCAAGGAACTGGAAGCCGCCACGCTGCCGCGCGTGCTGCCGCAGGTGGATCTGGCGCTGATCAACGCCAACTACGCCTTGGAAGCCAAGCTCAATCCCAAGCGCGACGCGCTGTTCATCGAGACCACTTCGCCGTACGCCAACCTGCTGGTGGCGCGCGCCGACAACAAGGACAGCGTCGGCGTGAAGAAGCTAGCCGCCGCGCTGGCCAGCCCGGAAGCGCGCAAGTTCATCGAGAGCAAGTATCAGGGCGCGGTGATCCCCGCTTTCTGAGCCTCTTGTTGAGGAGGCGCCCGGCATGCCTGGGTTTGAACGACAAAGCCCCGCAGAGCGGGGCTTTGTCTTGTCGGCGTCTTTAGCGCCGGCTCATGACGCGGCGAGATCGGCCGGCTTCTCCCCGGTCAGGAAGTAGCGGATGGTTTCGCTGACGCTGCGCATCGAACTGCCGAAGGGCAGCGGATCGGCGCCGCGGAAGAACAGGCCCTTGCCCACTTCGCCGCGGAAAGCGGCCGCCAGTTTGAGGTCGATGCAGAACTGGCCCATCTTGGCCACGCCGTCGCGCAGGCCGCAGGCGCTCAGGCAGTTGAGGCTTTGGGTGCAGCGCGCCGGATCGGCCTTGGCGTTGGCCTGCAGCTTGGCCTCGCGCTTCAGATAGCTTTTCAGGAAGGGCGTCAGCACGCCGCGCGCCGGCAGGCCGGCCACGCTCATGAATTCCGCGATGTCTTCCGGCTTGGCCTCGGCCAGCGTGCGCTTGAAGTTGTCGTGGGCGTCGCCCTCGCGGGTGACGGCGAAGGCGGTGCCTATCTGCACCGCGGACGCGCCGAAGTCCTGGATGCAGGCCTTCATCTTTTCGAAGCTGTTGACGCCGCCGGCGACGATCAGCGGAATCCGCTCGCTCTCCAGTTGCAGGCTTTTGAACAGCTGGCGGGTGTCGTCCAGCACTTTCTGGAAGCTGAAGCGCTCGGCGTCCAGTTCGGCGAGGCTGGCCGCGCCCAGGTGGCCGCCGGCGTGCTTGGGATGCTCGATCACGATGGCGTCCGGCAGCCGTCCCTTTTTCATCCAGCGCTTGAGCACGATGCCGATGCCGCGCGCCTCGGACAGGATGGGAATCAGGGCCACCTTGGGAAAGCCCGCGGTCATGTCCGGCAGATCCAGCGGCAGGCCGGCGCCCATCACCACCGCGTCGGCGCCGGATTCGCAAGCCTGGCGGACATAGTCCGGATAGGAGGCCACGGCCTTCATCACATTGACCGCCACCATGCCGCGGCCCTGGGCGTAGCACAGCGCGCCCTTCACTTCGCGATCCAGCGCGATCAGATTGAGGCGGTCCAGCTCGGCCTGGCCGCGCGCGTATTGCGACTGCTCGACCAGATCGGCGTGCAGATGACGCAGGTCGACGCTGGCGACTGTGCCCAGCGCGCCTTCGCGCGCGACATGGCCGGCCAGGCTTTTGGCTGAGACGCCTATGCCCATGCCGCCCTGCACGATGGGAAGCAGGACGCGTTGTCCTATCTGCAAGGGAGCGTAGAGCGGGAAATTTGTGGTCATTTAGCAACGATGCCGGGGCGGATGAATAAAAGGCGATCTTAGGCATGGCGGCCTTAAGAGTCTTTGCTCTAGAGCAAAAAACTAAGGATGGCTCGCTTTTTAACTCGGAAAAACTATTGACGCTTCAATGACTTGAGTATTTTTATGCTTAGGATAAGAGAGTGCAAGCTTTTGATTTCAGTAAGGATATTTCTAAGTCATTTGTTTTTGATTTTCTGATTATGGCCTTGTCATTACATTTTGACGAAAAATGGATTGCATAGGCTTTTTTTCATCGAGGGCACTAAAGGGCCGCGCCAAAAACGGCTAGCACATCTTTCAACTCCATTTCCTGGCCATTCGGTCAGATTTCTCTGTGGAAACCAGCACTTACATTGCCTCTGCGGTTAGAAAAACGGATTAGGAGATAGTTATGGCGCGTTTTTTTCCTATCAAGCTAGGCAATACGCTGATCAGCAGAGTGAATGGAATGGATCGGGAGACGGACTTGTTGAAATTCCGTCATCATGTTTTTCGCGAACAGCTGCACTGGGTGGCGCCAAGCGCCGATGGCCTGGACCGTGACGAGTATGATGATTTTTCCGACAATCTCGCCGTCCAAGACATGCATGGGGTATTAGGGTCGGTGCGTCTGACCCATGGCACGCACCCTTTTATGATAGAGAGAGAATTTTCCCGATTACTGGCCTCGGGCGAGAAAATCCTGAAAGGCGCGAGAACAGCGGAGATCACTCGCTTTGCGGTAGACAAACGCATTTCGCCGCAGCAAATGAAGGAAGTTGGGCGCTTGCTCTATCTGAGCCTATTGGAATGGTCGTTGCCGCGAGGCATCGAACGCATGTATTTCGTGGTTGAGCCGGTTTTTTACCGACATATTGTCCGGATGGGCTTCCCCGTGGTGCCGGTGGGCGTACCCATGCATCTGGATGGCGGGGTGCTTTCCATGGCCGGCTATGTGGACTGGTCTCAGGCGGAGCCCGAGTTCATCCTGGGGCTGCGGAAGGGCATTGAGGCGCCAAGGGAATTGGCTCGCGCTTGGCGGGAATTTGAAGCGCAGCACGCCTCAATGCCGCATCTAATTTGACACGATTAGGCTAAGGGCCGCTGACGACAAGACCAGGAGGCGGCAAAAGATGCATGCCAAGCACAATGGCGTGGGTGCGATTGTTGGCGTTCAGCTTGCGGATGACGTTGGCGACGTGGAACTTCACCGTACGTTCGCTGATATCCAGAATGGTGGCGATCTCCCAGTTGGTCTTGCCGCGGCTCATCCAGTGGAAAATATCGTATTCCCGCTGGGACAGGGGCATGGAGCTGGGAGTTGCCGGCGGTAAATTCGCTACGCGAACCGCGGCCTGATGCAAGTGCGGAGTCAGGCAATCCAGCATGGCCACCAGATTGCTGTCATTAATCGTTTCGCTGCCGCTCAGCGAGAAAATGCAGCCGAGGTTGTTGCGTTGCGACACCGCGCTAAAACTCAAACCATCGCCTAAGCCGACGGACGAGGCCTCGGCAATGAATTTCTTCTCATCCTTGCCCTTTGCGCGGCTAAACCTGTCGTTCCACGAGACCGGGCCCTGACCCAAGTGAATGCGCAGAATGGGGTCGCATTGGGAGTAGTTTTCCTTCATGTATTGCTCGGTCCACTCAACCGGATAACTAACGTTCACCACGCGTTCCAAGCGTTGGATCTGCTGTTGTTGGTTGACTCGACCCAAAGCCAGAACAATGTGCTCGGAAGGCGCCTGGCTGATGATGACGTCAAGGAAAGCCCTGAGCTCGGCTTCGGTTTCGATTTGTCCTGCAAGGTGAATCCATTCCAGCAACGTCCATTGCTGACTCGCGGACAAGCCGCTGGGCAGCGGCCGTGCTATCGCGGAATTTGAGATGACCATGAGCAAATCTTTCTTGATCTTGTGGTTTTACGCTGCTGGATAGTAGCCCACATGCAAAAGGCATGGGAAGCGCTAACTCCTTGTTCTGGTGCCAAGAACAGCGACTGTTGCATTCGTCGCCGACATTATAACAAATTGCCTGTCCAAAAATCCGTAAGTAGAAATAATTATATTGATCAATGACTTATTTGGTGCTATTTGGCGGGGGACAAACTAGGCGGGAAGTTGGGGCGTCATAAGGAAGACGCCGGGACAAGCTTGGAAAACTGGACCTTCTGTCAGTGTTCCCGATAACTGAAGCGCTGGAACAAAGGCGCGATCTCTTCTATCAGTTGCGGCGCGGGCCAGCCGGCCGGAGCCGGGGGCAGGGCGAAGGAGGGCGGGGGACGCAGTTGCTGCCAGTGATAGTCGGCGACGCCCAGCGCCGCCAGCCGCCGCGCCAGCGCGGCCAGTTGGGACTCATTGTGCCAGTGCGGATGTATGCTGCTGCGACATTCAAAATTGCTGTTGTTTTGCAACAAACAGTGCAGCGAGGCCTCGGTCTGCTCGCCGCTGCGGGGCAAGCCGGTCAGCGCCGGATAGGCGCCGAAATCGGTCTTGATGTCCAGGCCGACCCAATCCAGCAACGGCAGCACCCGCCGCAAGCGCTGCGGATACGCGCCGCCGGTATGCAGGCCGGTGGCGAAGCCCAGCGCCCGGGTCTGTTCCAGCAGCGCCGGCAGCGCCGGCTCCTGCAGCGGTTCGCCGCCGGAGAACACCACGCCGTCGAGCAGGCCGACCCGGCTTTGCAGCCAGCGCAGGGTGTCCGGCCAGCGGGTTTCGCCGTTTTGGCGCCGCAGCAGGTGGGGATTGTGGCAATAGCCGCAACGCCAGGGGCAGCCGGCGAGAAAGACCACGGCGCACAGTTTGCCCGGCCAGTCGCAGCTGGAGAACGGCGTCAGCCCGCCGATGCGGGCTGCTGCGGGGTCAGCGGGCGGCGTGTTCACTGAAGCAGACCCGTTCGTCGAATTCTCCGCGTTTGCCGATATTGAAAGACTGCACCGGGCGGTGATAACCCATTACGCGGGTCCAGACTTCGCAGCGGGTGCGCTGTTCGTCGTTGAGCGGGGCGGCGTCTTGGCCGGGGAGGCGGGTGGGGGGAGTCATGAGCTTTCCTTTCTTAAGGGCTTATGAAGGCTGGCGCGCCAGCAGTTCCGCGTCGCAGCGCGGGCAGAATTCATGGTGACCGGACAGATAGCCGTGCTTGGGGCAGATCGAGAAGGTCGGGGTGACCGTGATATAGGGCAGGCGGAAGCGGGATAGCGAGCGGCGCACCAGTTCGCGGCAGGCGTCGGCGCTGCTGACCGCCTCGGTCATATAAAGGTGCAGCACGGTGCCGCCGGTGTATTTGCGCTGCAGCTGTTCCTGGCGCTGCAGGGCCTCGAAGGGGTCGTCGGTGAAGCCCACCGGCAGTTGGCTGGAGTTGGTGTAATAAGGATGGGCGTCGCTGCCGGCCTGCAGGATGCCGGGGTAGCGTTTGCGGTCTTCCTTGGCGAAGCGGTAGGTGGTGCCTTCCGCCGGGGTGGCTTCCAGGTTGTACAGGTGGCCGGTGCTTTCCTGGAACTCCACCATGCGCTGGCGGATGTGATCCAGGTAGTCGCAGGCCAGTTGGTGGCCTTCCTCGCTGGTGATGTCGATGCGGTCCCCGCTGAAGTTGCGGATCATTTCATTGATGCCGTTGACGCCTATGGTGCTGAAATGATTGCGCAGCGAGCCCAGGAAGTGACGGGTGTAGGGGTAGAGGCCGTCGTCTATCCGCGCTTGCACTTCGCCGCGTTTTTTCTCCAGCGCGTCGCGGGACAATTCCAGCAAGCGGTCGGTTTCGGCCAGCAGCGCGGCGTAGTCGCCGGCGAAGCGGTGGCCCAGACGCGCGCAATTGACGGTGATCACGCCGACGGAGCCGGTTTGTTCGGCGCTGCCGAACAGGCCGTTGCCGCGCTTGAGCAGTTCCCGCAAGTCCAATTGCAGCCGGCAGCACATACTGCGCACCATCTGCGGCTCCAGGTCGGAGTTCACGAAGTTCTGGAAATAGGGCAGACCGTATTTGGCGGTCATCTCGAACAAGAGATCGGTGTTTTCGCCGTGCCAGTCGAAGTCGCGGGTGATGTTGTAGGTGGGAATCGGGAAGGTGAAGGAGCGGCCTTTGGCGTCGCCGGCCAGCATCACTTCGATGTAGGCGCGGTTGATCATCGCCATTTCGCGCGCGCAATCGCCGTAGCGGAAGCTCATTTCCTCGCCGCCTATCACTGGAATCTGCTCGGCGATGTCGTCCGGGCAGGTCCAGTCGAAGGTCAGATTGGTGAACGGGGTCTGGGTGCCCCAGCGGCTGGGCACGTTGAGGTTGTAGATCAGTTCCTGGACGCACTGGCGCACGTCCGCGTAGCTCAGCCCGTCTTTTTTGACGAAGGGGGCCAGATAGGTGTCGAAGGAGCTGAAGGCCTGGGCGCCGGCCCACTCGTTTTGCAAGGTGCCGAGGAAGTTGACGATCTGGCCGCAGGCGGAGGACAAGTGGCGCGGCGGCGCGGATTCCACCTTGCCGGGAATGCCGTTGAAGCCATTTTGCAACAGGGTGCGCAGCGACCAGCCGGCGCAGTAGCCGGACAGCATGTCCAGATCGTGGATGTGCAGATCGCCCTGGCGGTGGGCGAGGGCGGCTTCCGGCGCCAGTACCCGCTCCAGCCAGTAATTGGCGGTGAGTTTGCCGGCGATGTTGAGAATCAGGCCGCCCAGGCTGTAGCCCTGATTGGCGTTGGCGTTGACCCGCCAGTCGGCCCGGTCCAGATATTCGTCGATCGCGGAGATGGCATCCACCATGGCGGTGGGCGCGGAGGCTGTGCTCATTTCTATATCTAGTGAAGTTATCGAATGAGCGCCACTATAAATTGTGTTTTGTGCGCTGTGTGGCTGAGGTGGCGATAACTTGACGCGGATCAAGCGAGGCGCTTTTGACGACGGCGAAGGCTGGATTCCGGGGCGAAAACCTGGCCATTGGGAGCGCAATGTCATGTTGTTTGCGACAGCGCATGACTTATGCTGGATTGGGGCCGGCTGTGGCGCTCAAGGGCGACGCGGGCGGGGCGGCGGCATATTGTTGCCAACTTGATGCTGTTTCATTGAGTCTGTTGCAACAAACTCATGGCATTCAGACCGAATCAGGTGCATACTTGGATTGCATAGAAAATAGGGCAATGTATTTTCAACTAAGCTGTAAAACTATATGACAAAGTGCGCTCCGCGAGCGGTGCAGTGGGGAAGCTGCGGTCGGTTCTGTTCCTGGCGTGGATTTGTCCATGAAGATGCATTCACAACAATTTGCAAGTTCTTCTTTAATCATCAAAGGGTATGGTGTACCCTTTTTAAAGAGATACTACTTAATAATGTTATCAGCATTGTCAAATCCAGGGCGTCCGTCCGGGCGTGAAGGGTAGGCGATGCCGAGCCTGGAACATCCCTGATTATGGACACCTTAAAAGCATTGATGGTCTTCATGACCACGGCGGAAAACGGCAGTTTCTCCGACGCCGCGCGCAAGCTGGGCGTATCGCCGGCCGCTATCAGCCAGAGCATCGCCCGGCTGGAGCAGGAACTGGAGGTTCGCCTGTTCAACCGCACCACGCGCCAATTGACGCTGACCGAGGACGGGCGCCGTTTCTACGCCCAGTGCCGCGGACCGGTGAACAATCTGGATTCGGCGATCAATCAGTTGAAAGCCAGCCGCGACGAGCCGGCCGGCCATCTGCGGGTCAGCATGCCCAACTCCTTTGGCCGGCGTTTCATCCTGCCCATCATGGGCGAGTTCTGCGAGCGCTATCCCAAGGTGCGGGTCTTCTTCGGCCTGGACGATCATTTCAGCGATCTGATCGAGGACGGCTACGATGTGGGCGTGCGTTCCGGCATGATGCCGGACAGCCGCATGGTGGCGCGCAATCTGGCGCAGATGCCGCTCTATGTGGTGGCCTCGCCCGGCTACTGGGATTTGCACGGCCGCCCGAGCGCGCCGGAGGAGTTGAGCAACCACGATTGCATCAACTTCCAGTTCCCCACGTCCGGCCGTCTGTTCAAGTGGGAGTTCGACCGCAAGGGCGAGCGGATTCCGCTGGAGGTCAACGGCACGTATACGCTGAACGAGATGGAGGCGGTGGCCGAGCTGGCGCGGCTGGGCATGGGCGTGGCCCAGTTGCCGGGCCATGAGGTGGTGCATCTGATCCGCTCCGGCGAACTGGAGCCGGTGCTGACCGATATGGTGTCGCTGGAGCGTTCTATCTACATCTGTTTCCCGCATCGCGACCACATCGCGCCGCGTACCCGGGTCTTCGTTGATTTCGTGGTGGAGAAGTTGGCCGACCATCCGGACATCATGGCGGACCTGCCGGGCCTGGATTTGAGCGCCAAGCGCAAGGCGGCCCAGAAAAACGCGATCTGATCCCGTCTCCGTCTGAACCCGAAGCCAGCGCTTGCGCTGGCTTTTTTCATGTCTTTTTGTCGCCGCGACCCATCCTTTCTCCCAGGTGTTGTTAAATATAATGAGCACGTGTATTGTATTTTTATACCAATCATGAACGGACGCTCCGCGTTCGCTTCGCCAAGGAGACAGCCATGAACGCGCCGGCCAGACTGGAACACACGAGCTCTTATTACGCCGCATCCGCCCATCCATCGCCGGAGCGTCCATCCTTGCAAGGGGCGGAGCAGGTGGACGTCTGTGTGATCGGCGCCGGCTACACCGGGGTGTCCGCGGCGCTGCATCTGGCGGAGCGCGGTTATCAGGTGGCGGTGCTGGAGGCGGCGCGGGTGGGCTGGGGCGCGTCGGGCCGCAACGGCGGGCAGATCGTCAACAGCTATAGCCGCGACATGGACGTGATCGAGCGGCGGCACGGCAGGGCGGCGGCCGAGGCGCTGGGCGCGATGGCTTTCGAAGGCGGCCGCATCATCCGCGAGCGCATTGCGCAATACGGCATTCAGTGCGATCTGAAAACCGGCAATGTGTTCGCCGCCTTCACTCAGAAGCAGCTGGACGAGCTGGCGGCCAAGAAGCGGCTGTGGGAGCGCTACGGCCATACCGGCCTGCAACTGGTGGACCGAGAGGGCATGCGCGGCATCGTGGCGTCGGACCAGTACGCCGGCGCCTTGCTGGACAATTGGGGCGGGCATATCCATCCGTTGAACCTGGTCTTGGGCGAGGCGGCGGCGCTGGAGTCGCTGGGCGGGCGGATTTTCGAGCAGTCGGCGGTCTTGAAGATTCATCCGGGCGGCCGGGTGCGAGTGGAGACCGCCGGCGGCGAGGTCAGTTGCCGCTTCCTGGTGGTGGCCGGCAACGCCTATCTGGGCGAGTTGCTGCCGGCGCTGGCGGAGAAGAGCCTGCCCTGCGGCACCCAGGTGGTGACCACCGAGCGTTTGCCGGAGGCGTTGGCCAAGAGCTTGCTGCCGGGCGACCACTGCGTCGAGGATTGCAACTTCCTGCTGGATTATTACCGGCTGACCGCCGACCACCGGCTGTTGTACGGCGGCGGCACCGTGTACGGCGCGCGCGATCCGGGCGAGGTGGAGCGGCTGATCCGTCCCAAGATGCTGAAAACCTTTCCGCAGTTGGCGGATTACAAGATCGAGTTCGGCTGGACCGGCAATTTCTCGCTGACCCTGTCGCGGCTGCCGCAGGCCGGGCGCATCGGCGACAATGTCTATTACTCTCAGGGTTGCAGCGGCCACGGCGTCACGTATACCCATTTGGCCGGTCGCTTGCTGGCGGAAGCCATCCACGGCGACAGCCGGCGCTTCGATCAATTCGCCGGTCTGCCGCACTACCCCTTCCCCGGCGGACGCGCGCTCCGCGTGCCGATGCTGAGCATGGGGGCGTGGTGGTACGGGCTCCGGGACCGTCTGGGGCTGTGAGTTATTCGTCGGGGGCGAGGCGGCGTTCGCGGCTGGCGCTGCCGGCTTCGCCCACCGCCCGGTTGCGGCCCGCGTTCTTGGCCGCGTACAGATACATGTCGGCGCGGTGCAGCAAGGTTTCCGGCATGTCGTCCACGGTCTGGGTGGCCACGCCTATGCTGGCGCTCAGGCGTTTCACCGCTGGCAGCTCGGTCTGAGCCAGCCGCTGGCGGATGTCGTCGGCCAGCGCCAGCGCGCCGCTTTGCTCGGTCTCAGGGCAAATCACCAGGAATTCGTCGCCGCCCCAGCGCGCCACCGTGTCCAGCTGGCGCGCGCGTTTTTGCAGCAACTGGCCAAAAGCGGCCAGCACCTGGTCGCCGGCCAGATGGCCGTAGTTGTCGTTGACGTCCTTGAAGTGGTCGATGTCCAGCAGCAGCACCGAAAACGGCCGCCGGGTACGGTAGGAGCGCTCGGTTTCGCGCTCCAGTATGGTGTTGGCCTGGCGGCGGTTGGCCAGGCCGGTGACCGCGTCCTGGCCGGCGATGGTGTTGAGCTCTTGCAGCATGGCGTGGGATTCGCGGGCCCGGCGGTAGGCGAACAGCGCCAGCGACACGGCCAGGTTCACGCATAGCAGCAACGCCAGCGCCATGGTTTGCGCATTGCCGTCGCCGGGCCCCGTCCCCAGCGCGGACAGCAGTTGGTAGCGCTGGGCCAGCCAGAGCAGCAGCAGATTGGCCATGAGCAGGATGGCCAAGTCGAACAAGATCTGCCGCAGGCTGAACAGGCGTGGCTTCATGGGGCTTGGGCCGTTTCCGATGAGTGCAGGCCGCCGGGAGGCGGCTTGATTGCGTTGATTCTTTTCGGATTAGCCCAAACTTGGCTCAGCCACAAGGGGCGAGCGCCGGCGAGGCGCTCCAAGAAGCGCGTCAAAGTCCGCCGCGCGCCGGCGGGATGGATGGAAAAGGGCTTTGAAAACGCCTTGGAAAGGCTTGCGCGCCATCCGCGTCTCCCGCTTGCTCGGCGGTTTCGGCCTTACCTCATCCCCGGCCGCGAAAGCTTGAACAGGGGATTACACGGCCATGAAGCGCGCCAGCGGCGTGGCGCTCCAGTCCACGCTGTCCAGTAGATTCTTGACGATGAGCCCCAGCTCGGTGTCGCCTTCAACCAGCAGCTTGCGGTGGAAAAACAGCGTGTCCGGGTCTTCCTCGCGCAGCATCATCCGGGCGAAGTCGGCCAGCGTGGCGGAGAGCTGCAAATCGGCGGCGCCGTCGTCCCGGTCGCGGTGGAAGCCTTGTTCGTCGGCGCGGAAGCGCAGGGTCAGGCCGGCGTCCAGCACGCGGATGGCGAAGCGGCGGCCGGCCAGCAGCGCCATGTCGGCCGGCAGCACGCCGCGCCGCGCCAATTGATTGAGGCTGGCGACCAGCAGCCAGGCCGGCGGCGCGGCGGGCAGCCGGGACAGCAGCGCGGCGGCGGCGGCGGGCAGGGCGAGATCAGGAATGCGCATGGGGGGCTCCTATGGCTTGGTTGCCGGCCTGGCCGCGCCAATAGCCGTCCACCAGTTCGGCGTCGGCGTGCTGGCCGCTGGCGGCTTGCAGCGCCGCCGGGTCGGCGCCGTCCAGCGCTTGGCGGAACAGGGCGACGATATCGCCGGTGGCGCGGGACTGCGGACTGAGGCGCACGGCGTCGACGCCGATGGCGGCCAGCTCGCGCAAATGCGGCAGCAGGCTGTGGCAGCCGGCGGACAGGGTCTGGATGCCGTTGAGGGTGAGGAAGTCCTGCTGGTCCTGGGTGCGCATGGCGAGGCCGTCCGGGTGTTCCAGGCAGCGGAACTGGCAATCGTCCTTGCTCAGATTGTAATGACGGGCGGTGAAGCAGCGCGCGGACAGGGCCAGGGGCAGCTTGCCCCAGGCGAACAGCTCGGTGGCGATGGGCGCGCCGATCTCGGCGTAGCGCGCCAAGAGCTCGGCCAGCGTGGCGCGGTCCATTTCCACCGGGGGCACCCAGCGTTCGGCGCCCCAGTCGCGGATCAGCTTCAGGGTGTCGGCGTTGTAGATGTTCAGATGCGGGCCGGCGACGAAGGGCAGGCCGTGTTCCCGCGCCAGCTTGATCGCGCCCAGGTCGTTGGCTTCCAGCGCGATATCGCCGTTGGCGGCCAACTGGCGCGCGCGGCGCAGATCGGATTCGCTCTCCAGCAGCGCCTGGCAGCTGAGCGTGACGCGCTTGCCGGCGGCGGCCAGATCGCGCGCCAGCGAAATCCAGTCTTGCGGCCGCATTTGCTGGCGGCGGGAGCACACCACCTCGCCCAGATAGATCCGGTCCAGCGGCCAGTCGGCGGCGGCGGCGTAGAAGTCCAGCAGGGTGTCGCGCGGCCAGAAGAACAGCACCGGGCCCAGCGTCAATTGCAGATTAAGGCTTGTCATTGGCGGTTTTCCATCGGGGGCGGCGCTCATTTCCACGGCCGGTTGTAGGCGCCCAGCGTCTGCTGCTGCCCTTCCGACACTTTGTTCAGCGCCTGGTGCCAGGCCGGACGCGGCTGGAAGCGCGCGCCGTCGCGGGCGGCGGCATCCAGCGCTTCGCGCAGCGCGCGCGTCACCTGGGCCACGTAGGCCGGGCTGCGCTGGCGGCCTTCCACCTTGATCGCGGCCACGCCGCTGGCGATGATTTGCGGCAGCATGTCCAGCACATTGAGGCTGGTGGGTTCTTCCAGCGCGTAATAGGTTTCGTCGCGCACCTGAAAGCGGCCCTTGCACAGCGTCGGGTAGCCGGCGGGTTCGTCGTCGCGGTAGCTGTCGATCAGGATGTGGTTGAGGCGGGCGTTCATGCGCCGCTCGCCCGGTTCCCAGCGCACGAATTTGGCCGGCGAGCACACGCCGTGGGTGTTGGGCGACTCGCCGGTGGCGTAGCTGGACAGCTGGCAGCGGCCTTCCACCATTACGCACAGGCTGCCGAAGCCGAAGACTTCGATCTCGACGTCGGTGTGCTCGATCACATGGCGCACCTGGTCCAGGGTCAGCACCCGCGGCAGCACCGCGCGGCGGATGCCGAACATGTCGCGCGCCAGGTTGATGGCTTCGTAATTGGTGGCCGAGCTTTGCACCGACATGTGCAGGCGCAGCTGCGGATGGCGCTCGGCGGCGTAGGCCATCAGGCCCAGGTCGGCCAGGATCAGCGCGTCGGCGCCCAGCGCCGCGCCCTGGTCCACCGCCGCGCGCCAGCGGCTGGAGTCGCCGCCCTGGGCGAAGGTGTTGATCGCCATCAGCACTTTGCGGCCGTGGCGGTGCGCGTAGGCGATGCCTTCGCGCGCGCTGGCGTCGTCGAAATTCAGCCCGGCGAAGTTGCGGGCGTTGGTCTGGTTTTTAAGGCCCAGGTAAACGGTGTCAGCGCCGTTGTCCACCGCGGCCTTGAGCGCCGGCAGGCTGCCGGCGGGGCAGACCAGCTCGGGCAGGAATGTGTGCAGAGCCATCTTGGTCGGTCCGGTTCAAAACCCGCCGACGATAACAAGCCCCGCGTCGCGGGGCCTTGTTCTGGGTCAAGCGCAGGCGGAGGGCCTAGAAGAAAGGGAAGACCAGCTTGGTCTTGGCCACCAGCACAATGTAGAACACCGTCGCCAGCGCGCAGAGGAAGGCGATCAAGCGGGTTTGCGGGGTTTTGCCGCGGCGCAGCGCGATGGTGCCCAGCGCCACGTACAGCACCAGGCCGACGATCTTGGCCAGCAGCCAGGGGCTTTGCAGAATGGGCCAGCCACCCATGACCACCAGGGCGATGGCACAGCCCAGCAGCAGGGTGTCGACGACGTGGGGCAGGATGCGCACCGGTTTCAGCGCCAGGATGTGTTGCTTGTCGCCCAGCATCAGGCCGCCGCGCACGGCGAACAGCAGGATCGATAGATAGGCGAAGCCCATATGGGCGTGTTTGACGATCAGATAAGGGTACATAGGCGTCCAAAGTTGAGGAGTGAGAACGGGTTTACGCTCTGGCAAGGCATGGCGGATCGTAAACAGGTTCTTAGACGGCGCTTAACGATAGCGCGCCCATAATACCCGGGCCGCGCCCGTTTGCGGGTTCGGCGTGCCGCCGCCGCCTTCGCCCGGCAATCCGTTCTGACCGCTGATGTCGATCACGGTTTCCGCGCCCAGGCTGTTCAGCGGCCGGGAGGGCGGCGGCGCGCCGGGCGGGCGGCTTTGCAGCCCCGCGCTGACCGGGCCGAAGATATGGGTGCTGCCGGCGGTGTCCAGGGTGTCGCCGGCCAGCACCGCGCCGTGGATGCGGTTGCTGGCGCCCAGCCGGATCTTGCCGCCGCCGAAGGCCTGGGCGGCGTCGTAGCCGCCGGCCAGCAGGGCGATGCCGAGCAGCGGGGATTCGCGCAGCGAGTTCCGGTCCGCGGCGCAGTGGTTCAGCGGATAGACGTCCGGGAAGTCCGGGCTGCGGCACACGCGCGCCGCGCCGGCCTGGCGCAGGCTCCACAGTTCCACATTGCTGCTGGTTTCGATGTGGCCGGTGGCGAGAATGGCGTTGTCCAGCCGGCCGTACAGCGACAGATTGCCTTCGAACAGCGCCACGCCGGGCAGCATGCCTTGCGGCGGCTTGAGGCGCAGCAGCCATTGCTGCGCGGTGCTGCCGGACAAGCAGCTCTCCGCGTCGCTCTCGCACAGCCGCAAGGCCGGCTGGCCGGCCACCGGGGCGCAGCGCCTGCCGTCGGCCTGCAAGGCCGGGCACAGATCGTTGCGCTGCCAGTCGTCGGCCCGCTGCCGGCCCAGCCGGTAGACCGCGCCGTCCGGCACGCCGGCCACATGTTGCAGCCGGACGCGGATGCGCTGCAGCGCGTCGGCGGAACGGTCCGCCGCATCCCAGTAGACGATGAGGTTGGCGGCGTCGCGGTAATCGTTGGCGTTGACGCGGGTCGCGCCCAGGCGGAACTCCGGCACCGGCTCCAGCGGCACTTTCAGCCCGGCCTGATGGCGCACCCGCACGGTGTTCGGCGGCGGCTGGCGCGCCTGGCCGGCGGCATCGAAGATCTGCGCGCCGTTGTGGGTGAAGGCGCCGCCGATGAGGCCGTCGTCGATATTGGCGTTGCCGCGGCTGTCCAGCAGGCCCTGGGCGCGCAAGGCGTTCAGCCGGTTGCTGCTGCTGGTGCGCACATCGCCCTGGCTCAGCAATTGCGCGGAAACGGCGACGTTGCCGGCCAGGGTCACGTCGCCGATGGCGGACAGCCGGCCCACTCGTTCGCCGCTGCTGCCGACCGAGCCGTTGGCGGCGGCGGTCTCCACGTCGCTGCCGCTGCCCATGACGATGTTGCCGCGCGCTTTCAGCGTCAGGAACTGGCCGCTGTTGACGCGGATGTCGCCGTTGCTCCACAGGCTGAGCGGAGCCTGGCCGTCGCCGCGGGCCGGATTGCCCTGGAACAGGATGTCACCGGTGGCCTGGATCGCGCTGACGCCGCTCAGGCTGCCGCTGGTGTCCACCGCGCCTTCCACTTGCAAGAGCGCGTCCTTGGCGCCGGTGACCACAATATTGCCGCTGGTGGACAGGCCGCCGCGGATTTGCGCCGCGGCGTTGGCGGCCGGCGGCGTCGGCGCGCCGTTCAATTGGTAGACCACCTCCAGCGTCACCGTGGCGTCGCCGCTGCGGGCGGTGATCCAGGCGGCGACCTTGTCGTCCTCGATCACGGCGCCGGCGGCGCGGGGCGCCGGCAGCAGCTTGATCTGGAGGGCGTCGGCCAGCGCCTGGCTTTCCGGCGGCAAGCTGGCGCGCTCCAGATTCAGCGCCGCGCCGTCCAGCTCCAGCGCCTTGATTTGCGCCGGTGTCAGCGCCGACAGGTATTGCCGCACCAGTTCCGCACCGGTCCAGGCGCGCCATTGCGCCTCGCTATTGCCGCGCAGCGAGCGGGTCAGTTCCTGCTGGCCGCGCAGATGATGCATGCCGCCCAGCGCCAGCGCGGTCAGGGCCATGCCGGTGAGCAGCACCATCAGCACCGCGGCGACGCCGCGCTGCCGGCGCGGCGGGAGGGAACGGGCCTTCATGCGGGGGCCGCCAGATTGGTCAGACAGCTGGCGAAGCTGCGGCTCTCGCCTTGCAGCGTGTTGTCGTAGTTGAGCAGCAGCTGCGGAAAGGTCTGGCTCGCCGCCGCGGCGACGGCGTAGGGCCAGCAGGCTTGTTCCAGCCGCAAGGCCATGCCGAGCTTGTGCCGCGGCGGCAGCGGGCCGGTCAGCGCCCGCGCCCGCCATTGCGAGGGCTGGGTCAGCGCGTCGGCGATGGCCGCGCAGTCGTCCGCCTGCAACTGGTACAACACGCTGCTCTGGCCGGCGCCGTCCACGCTGGCCACGCCGCGGCAGGCGTAAGCGCCGGCGTCCAATTGCGGACGGTAACGCCAGACCGCCGCGTTGGCGGCGCCGGAAGCCGCCGGCGCGGCGCTAAGCGCTGAGACGGCGCCGTCGGCGTCGACGCTCAAATCGCTTATCGACAGCAGTTGAAGGTTTTGTTCGCGGCCGCCGGCGGCGCCGAAACCGGCTTCCTGCGCCTGCTGCTGCACGCTGAGCAGCGCCGCCATCAATTGGCCGTCCCGCTGCGCCAGCTTGGCGCTGCCCTGGTCCGGATCGAACACGCTGCGCGCGGTCTGGCGGTAGAGGGTCAGCATCGCCAGCGTGGTGATCAGCGCCAGCAGCATGCCGATCAAGAGCTCCAGCAGACTGAAGCCGGCGGCGCGCTTATTCATGATTGCTCAGACTGAGGGTGGAGGAGGCCGCGTCCCGCAGCTGCAAGGTCCGGCCGCTCAGCGCGGCCTTGGCGCTGATGTCCGCGCCGCCGTTCTGCGGCTGTCCGCGCAGGGTCACCGCGGGCGCGGAACTGCAGCTCAGCCGCGCGGTGGCGCTGACGCCGCTGGCCAGCGGCCAGTCGTTGGGGCTGTCGCAGGGCAGGCCGCCCTGTTGCAGTTGTTCCCGCGCCTTGCTCAGGGCCAGCGCATGCTGTTGCAGCTGCTGTTGACTACCCAGGCTGCGCGCGTTGACGAAAACAATGCCGAGGCCGGTCAGCATCAGCAGCAACATGGCGATCAGGCTTTCCAGCAGGCTGACGCCGCTTTGCGTTTTACAAATCACCGCTGAGCTCCTGCTGCGCGCCGCGGATGCAGTAGGCCGGCCGCGTGCCGCAGGCGACGCCGGCCGCCTGCGCCGCCAGCGGCTGGCCCTGGTTGTTCAGGGCCAGGCATTGCGCGGCCGGGGTCGCCAGGCAGCTTTTTCCCAGGCTCACCGGGCGCGGCGCGGCGGTGCGCCACAGCGCCGCGCCGTGGCAACGCTCGCCCTGGCTGCCGCTGGCCGGCGTGCCGGCGAAGACGCACAGCTGGCCTTCTGCGCTGGACATCAGCACCGCGGCGGGCTGGTCCGGCGCGGCCGCCAGCGGATTGCTCAGCGCCGCGGCCTGGGTTTGGGCGTAGGCCCGCGCCAGTTGGCTGCGGCCCAGCGCCAGTTTGTGGGCGTCGCTCCAGCCTTGCGCCAGCGGCACGCTGAGCAGCGCCAACAGGCCGATCAGCGCCAGCGTCGCGCACAGCTCCATCAGGGTCAGGCCGCGCTGGCGGCGGGGCGGGGTCACCATTGGGTCCGGCAGTCGGCGCTGCTGGTGTTGGCGCTTTGATCCGCGCCGTCGAGCTTCAGCACGCAGCCGGACAGCTGCGGGCTGACGCCGCTGGCGGTGAGCAGGAAGCTGCCGCCTTGCGGCTGGTAGCGATAGTTGAATTCAGGCTGTGCCGGCTGCCAGCTGTTATTGCCCAAAGCGGCGCGGATGGCGCTGGCGTTGTCCGCGCTGGCGGCGGGATAGGCCAGGTGCAGCAGTTTGTGGTTTTCCAGCGCCAGGCTCAGGGCCATCAGATCGCTCTTGGCGGTATTGGCCTTGGCCGCCTGCACATGGCGCTGATAAGACGGCACCGCCACCAAGAGCAGGATGCTGACGATGGCGGCCACCACCATCATCTCGATCAGGGTGAAGCCGGAATGGCCTTGCGGCCGGACGGATGCGCTCACGACATCGCCTTGCTAAATAAACGTCATATTTTAGCGTTATTGGACTCACATTGGTATTGATTGGCATCAATATGCTTTGTAAATATCTTGGCGAGAAGCAAGCCGCCGTCTGAGCGTCGCCTAGCGGCATAATCTGCCGCGCGCGGCGTATGCGGCCGATCCGGGCCGCGGATGCTACACTTGGGCTGATTTCACCTACCGCCTATCCCCGCATGCTGCTTCTTTACCAGTCCAACCGCTTGGAGCAATTGGGTCAGCTGTTTTGCGGCATGAGCCAGAGCCTGCCGCTGTCCGACTCGTTCGCGCCGGAAACCGTGATCGTGCAGAGCCGCGGCATGGGGCGCTGGATCACGCTGGACCTGGCCCGCAGCAACGGCGTGGCCGCCAATCTGGACTTCGTGCTGCCGGCCGCCTTCGCCTGGCGGCTGATGCAGCGGGTGATGCCGGATCTGCCGCGCAAATCCTCGTTCGCGCCGGAAGTGCTGAGCTGGCGGCTGATGGAGCTGCTGCCCACGCTGGAGGGCGAGCCTTTTCTCGCTTTGTCGCGCTATCTGGAGGGCGGCGAGGCCGCCTGTTTCGAGCTGGCCGGCAAGGTGGCCGACATCTTCGACCAATATCTGGTGTTCCGGCCGGATTGGATCCGCGCCTGGGAGGCCGGCCAGTTGCTGGGCCTGGGCGACGACGAGGCCTGGCAGGCCGCCTTGTGGCGGCGGCTTGCCGACAGCGATCCCAGCCGCCACCGCGTGCGCATGCTGGACGAGTTCTTCGCCGAACTCAGGGCCGAGCATCTGCCGGAGCGGGTGACGCTGTTCGGCATCGCCAGCCTGGCGCCGATGTATCTGGCCCTGGTCAAGCGCCTGTCCCAGCTTACCGACGTCTGCCTGTTCACCCTCAATCCCTGCGAAGCTTACTGGGGCGACATCGTCGACGCCCGCCGCAAGCTCAAGCTGCAGCAGAAGGGGGATTTGTTCGCCACCGAGGGCCATCCCTTGTTGGCCTCGCTGGGTAAGCAGGGCCGCGATTTCTTCGAACTGATCGCCGAAGACAGCGAGTTGGACGCGCGGCCCCTATTCGACATTCCTCGCGGCGACGCGCTGCTGGCGCGCTTGCAGCGCGACATCCTGCAATTGAACGATCCCAAGGACGCGCCGCGTCCGCTGGCGGCGGACGACGATTCGGTGCAGATCCACGCCGCCCACGGGCCGATGCGCGAACTGGAAGTATTGAAAGACCGCTTGCTGACGATGTTCCGCGAGGACCCCGGCCTCAATCCCGCCGACGTGGCCGTGCTGACCCCGGACATCAACAGCTACGCGCCTTATATCGACGCGGTGTTCGGCGCTCGTCCGCAGGAGGACGCGGCGCCGGACATTCCCTACAGCATCGCCGACCGCCGCATCGCGCGCGAAGAACCGCTGCTGGCCAGCTACGCGGCCTTGCTGGACCTGGCCGACTCCCGCTTCGCCGCCGATCAGGTGCTGGCCTTGTTGGACGCGCCGGCCTTGTTGCGCCGCTTCGGCCTGGACGACGCCGACGTGCCCTTTGTGCAGCAATGGGTGCGCGAGGCCGGCATCCGCTGGGGACGGGACGCCGCGCACAAGGCGGCGCTGGGTTTGCCGGCGGACCCGCTGTTCACCTGGCGCTGGGGCCTGGACCGGCTGTTGCTGGGCGCGGTGCTGCCGCCGGCCTTGGCCGGCGACGACAGCGGCCTGTACGCCGGCCTGCTGCCGCACAGCAGCGCTCAGGGCCAGTTGGCGGAAGCGCTGGGGCGCTTTTCCGCCTGCTATCGCGAACTGGAGCGCGTGGCGGAGGAGTGGGCGCGTCCGGCCGCTCCGGCTCGGTGGGCGGAGCGCTTGCAACAGGCTTGCGAGCGGCTGTTCGACGCGGACGCCGACGACGAGAAAGCGCTGGAGGTATTGCGCGCCGCGTTGGCGGAACTGGCGGAGGACGCCGAGCTGGCCGGCTTCGAGCAAGAGGTGGGCCTGCCGGCGGTGCGGGATTGGCTCAAACGCAAACTGACCCTGGCCTCGCCGCTGGGCTTTCTGTCCGGCGGCGTCACCTTCTGCGCGATGGTGCCGATGCGCTCCATTCCCTTCCGCGTGTTGTGCCTGATCGGCATGAACGACGGCGCTTATCCGCGCGACGAACGCCCGGTCAGCTTCGACCTGGTGGCGCGCCATCCGCGCCGCGGCGACCGCTCGCGCCGTTTCGACGACCGCTACCTCTTCCTGGAGGCCATTCTCTCCGCGCGGGAAACGCTCTATCTGTCCTATGTGGGCCAGTCCGCCCGCAGCGGCGAAACCCTGCCGCCCTCGCCGCTGATCGCCGAATTGCTGGATTGCTTCTCCGCCATGTGCGGTCAGGATCTTGGCCGGGCGCTGACGGTGCGCCACCCGCTGCAGCCGTTCTCGCCCGCCGCCTACGACGGCGCGGACCCGCGGCTGGCCAGCTTCGAGCCCACTTTCGCCGCCGCCCTGTCGCAGCCGGAGGCCGCGCCGCGGCCGTTCGCCGAAGCCTTGCCGCCGGCGGCGCTCAGCGGCGTGGTCAATCTGCACGACTTCATCCGTTTCTGGCGCAATCCGGTGCGCGCCTGGCTGGCGGACCGGCTCGCCATCCGCCTGTTCGGCGGCGACGAGGAGCTGCCGGTGCGCGAGCCTTTCGCCGTGGACGGCGACGCCAGCCAGGCGGTGCGCAGGCAGTTGGTGGACGCCATGTTGCATCGCCGTCCGCAAGCGCCGGTGCGCGAGCGCGTCGCCGCCGCCGGCCTGCTGCCGCCGGCCGCGCTGGGCCGGGCCTGGCTGGTGGAGGAGGCGCGTTCCAGCGTCAAGCTGGCGGCGCGGCTGCCGGCCGCGCTGAGCCGGGACGTTTTGCCGCCGCAGCCGGTTCATCTGCATGCGGCCGGCCTCACCCTGGTGGGCGAGCTCACCGGGCTGCGCCCCGAAGGCCAGCTGGATTTCGTCGTCGGCAAGATCAACGCCGCCCAGCGCGTGGCCCTGTGGCTGAGCCATCTGATTCTGTGCGCGGCGCGGCCGCCGGGCGTGGTCTGCCGCACCGCCTGCTACGACGACACGGGCAGCCTGCTGCTGGAGGACGAGCCGGAGGCCTTGGCCTTGCTGGAGCCGTGGCTGGCGCGCTGGCGTCAGGGCCAGGACCAAGCCTTGCCCTGGTTCGGCCGCACCAGCTGGGCGTATGCCGAAGCTTTGGCGGCGGAGCCGGAGCGGCGCGACAAGGCGATGCGGAAAGCGCTGGAAAAATGGGACCCCGGCTTTGTCCGCGAAGGCGGCATGGCGCAAAAGGACGAGGCGGCGATCGCGCTGGCCTTCCGCAATCAACAGCCCCTGGACGATCCTCTGTTCGCGCAACTGGCGGAAACCCTGCTGTCGCCGCTGGCGGAGCGGCTGCAGGGCGGCGGCGCGGAGTGAGGCGGCCGGCGCCGGCTCATTCCTCCGGATACGGCGCTTCGAAGTAGCGCTGATACAAGGTCTGGATCGAGCCGTCGCGCCGCATGCCGGTCAGGGCCTGCCGGAAAGCGTCCGCCACCGGCTGCGGCACGCTGCTTTTGCTGAAGATGAAATACGCGCCGCCGATATTCCAGACCGGCGCGAGCGGCACGATCTCCGCTCCCGTCGGTTGGGCCTGCAGCGCCGCGCGCAGGGTCGCGCTGTTGGCCAGCAACAGGTCCAGCCTCCTGGCTCGCAGCTTTTGGATATTGATGTCCAGCGTCGGCCCGATGTCCACGCTGACGCTTGGCGGCGGGAGTTTCAGCCAGGCGTCCAGGCTGGCCCCGTAGCTGTCGCCGCGGGTGACGCCCAGGATGAGCTTGCCGTGCTTGCCCAAATCTTCCAGCCGGTGCGTCGGCCATTGCGCCGCGCGGCCGCGCAAGCTCCACAAGCGCACGGTGGTGGGGCTGTAGGCCCAGACGAAGTGGGCGAAGGACTCGCGTTCCGGCGTTTTCAGCGCCTCCATCGCCACGTCCACTAGACCGTTTTTCAGGCTCAGCAAGGTCCGCGGCCAGGGCATTTGCTGGTAGTGGAGCCGGCAGCCGGTCCGGCGCGCGGCTTCGTTGAGCACGGCGACGGCGTAGCCGTCCAGTTGCTGGCGCGCGGATAGATAGTGGTAAGGCGGCCAACTGTCCCAGCCGACGCTTAATTCCCGGACGCAGGCGCTGACGGCCGGTTGAGGCGCGGCCAGGACCGGTCCGGCGCATAGCGCCGCGGCAGAGGCCAGGCCGTGGACGGCGAGGCGGAAAAGTCGGCGCATGGCGAGGCTCCGGCGGGGGATGCTTTACTATAGCCGGGCGGAGGCTGGGGATAACTTCGCGTAGCCGTGCGGGGCTGTGGATAAACGGGAAGGGGCCGAAGGCGGCGGGAATGCGAAAAGGGTCAGCTTGCGCTGACCCTTTTCATTTTGGTGGCGAATCAGGGACTCGAACCCCGGACCTGCGGATTATGATTCCGTCGCTCTAACCGACTGAGCTAATTCGCCACGTTTTTCGATTCACGAGTGCACCGAGACGCGAAATATACGCAGCCGAAAGCCGGCTGTCAACAAGATTCTCGCGGCCGCCGGCTTACAGGGTGTAGCAGCGGTCGCCGCGCAGGAAACCGCTCCAGTCTATGCTTACCCCCTTGCCGAAGCCTATGGCCTTGAACAACTCGCCCATTTCCGACGGCGACAGCAGCTTCTGCACCGCGGCGGCCTGCGGCAGATAGCCGGCGGCGTCGGCCGGGTCCAGCTGCTCCAGCAACTGGGTGATGCCGGCGTTGATCAGGAATTGAGCCTGGGTGGTGTAGCCGATCAGGTCCAGGCCGGCGTCTATGCCGGCCTGGGCCACCGCGCTGAAATCGACGTGGCAGGTCAAGTCCATCAGGCCGGGCAGGAAGAAGGGATCGTCCACGGTGTGGTGGCGGTAATGGCCTATCAGCGTGCCCATATGGCGCTGCGGGTGATAGTACTCGGCGGCGGGGAAGCCGTAGTCCAGCAGCAGCACGGCGCCGCGATCCAGTTTTTGCGCCAGGGTGTGGAGGAAGCCGATATTGGCCGGGCTGATTTCGGAAACATAGTCGTCGTGCCGCGGCTGGATGGCCTGGGCCAGTTGCAGCAGCCGCGGATCCTGAATGGCGCGGTCTTCCCAGACAAAGCGCTCGCCGTCCAGCGCCACGCCGCGCCGTTGGGCTTCGGGGGTCCAGTGGATCAGCTCGCAGGGCATGGCGTCCAGCACTTCGTTGCCGATGATCACGCCGTCCAGCCGCTCCGGCAGCTGGCTCAGCCACTGCACGCGCTCGGCCAGTTGCGGCAGCGCCTGGCGGATATTGCTTTGCTGGCGTTCGATCAGGTCTGGCGACAGATCGATGATGCAATAGCGTTCCGGCAGCGCGTCCAGCGCTTGCAGTTCGCTGAGAATGTCGATGGCCAGCTTGCCGGTGCCGGCGCCGAACTCATAGACCACATTGGCGGTTTGCGGCAGCAGTTCCGCCAGCTGGCGCGCCAGCGCGCGGCCGAACAAGGCGCTCATTTCCGGCGCGGTGGTGAAGTCGCCGGCCGCGCCCAGTTTGCGGCTGCCGGCGGCGTAATAGCCCAGGCCGGGCGCGTACAGCGCCAGCTCCATGTAGCGGGAGAACGGCATCCAGCCGCCCTGCTGGCGGATTTCCGCCTGAATGGCGTGGACAAGGCTTTGGCTGGTGGCCAGCGCGTCGGCGCTGGCGGCGGGTAAGGTGGTCATGGCGGTCATCCTGCTACAATGTGCCGCGATTGTGGTGGAAACTGACGGACAGGAGAAGAGGGTGAGCGGATTTTACCGTTGGATGGCCGGCTGCGCGGGCGGCCTGTTGCTGGGGCCGGCGCTGGCGGCGCCGCAGTGGGCGGTGTCGAAGCCGTATCCGGACAATCCTTTGCAAGTGGCCAGCCTGGACGGCGAGGCGACGGTGGGGCGCAGCCGCTTTCCGGCGCGTTTGGACGTGGCTTGCCGCGCGGACAGCCCGCCCTTGCGGCTGTCCTTGCACGTGTCGGATCAATTGGGCGGCTGGGACGTGCGTCCGTACGAGGGGCCGGGCGGCTTGGGCGAGCGGCGCAAGCTCAAGCTGAACCTGGCCGGTTTGCGCCGCGGCGTGGACAGTCATTTCGCCGGCTGGTACGAGGCGAGCGGCCGCTTCGTGTTCGAGTGGCCGTCGCGGGGCGAGTTCTTCGTCTGGCAGTCCGCCGCGCATAAGGAACTGCTGGTGACGATAGACGGCGCCAGCCGCAAGCACGGCAAGCTGGTGGCGCGTTTCGTCTTGCCGCCGTCCAGCCAGGCGGCCTTGGCGGCGGCCCAGCCGTGCATGGGCAAGAAATAGAGCGCGCGGCCGGCGTCATCGCGGCGTAAGGCGCGTGTGGGAGCCTGCGGCGGCGGGCGAAGATTCAGAGGAGCGGAAATGGCGGATCAGGGGACGACAGGAGAGCAGCGGGTGGCGCTGATCAGCGGCGCGGCGCGGCGCGTGGGCGCGGGCATCGCCCGGCATTTGCACGCGCGCGGCCTGCGGGTGGTGTTGCACTATCGCGGTTCGCGCGGCGAGGCGGAGGCCTTGGCGGCGGAACTGAACGCGGCGCGGCCGGATTCCGCGCGCTTGCTGCAGGGCGATTTGCTGGACACGGCGGCCTTGCCGGCGCTGGCGGCGCGGGCGGTGGCGGCGTTCGGCCGGCTGGACGGCCTGGTCAACAACGCGTCCAGCTTCTTCCCCACCGAGGTGGGCCGGATCGACGAGGCGGCCTGGCACGATCTGATGGGCAGCAATCTGAAGGCGCCGCTATTCCTGTCCCAGGCGCTGGCGCCTGAGCTGGCCAAGCGTCGCGGCGCCATTGTCGGCATCGCCGACATCCACGTGGAGCGGCCGATGGCCCGCCATGTGGTGTACAACCTGGCCAAGGCCGGCCACGCGCAGCTGATCCGCAGCCTGGCGATAGAGCTGGCGCCGGCGGTGCGGGTCAACGGGGTCTCGCCCGGAGTGAATCTGTGGCCGGAGGACGACGCGTCCTTCGACGCGGCGGAGCGCGCGGCGATCGAGGCCAGCATTCCCTTGCGCCGCACCGGAGTGCCGGAGGACATCGCCCGGGCGGTGGCCTTTCTGCTGCTGGACGCCGGCTACGTCACCGGTCAGATTCTGGCGGTGGACGGCGGCCGCAGCGTGGTGTTGTAGCTGCTGCGCGGGCGGGCCGCGCGCGCGCCTTGTTCGCCGTCGTGGATTTCGCCGCGGAAAAAAAGTAAAATCGCCTGTTTTTCAATTTCTTAGCCGTACTCCATGTCCGAAGCAAGCAGCGTCCTCGACGACAAGGCCAAAAAGGCCGTGTTTGAAGGCAATAAACTGGCCAAGCGCCTGCGCCACCATGTGGGTGACGCCATCAATGACTTCAATATGATAGAAGAGGGCGACCGTGTGATGGTCTGCCTGTCCGGCGGCAAGGACAGCTACACCTTGCTGGACATTCTGCGCGGCTTGCAGAAGTCCGCGCCTATCGATTTCTCCATCGTGGCGGTCAATCTGGACCAGAAACAGCCGGGCTTCCCCGAGCACGTGCTGCCGGAATACCTGGATTCCATCGGCGTCGAATACCGCATCGTCGAAGAAGACACCTATTCCATCGTCAAGCGCCTGGTGCCGGAAGGCAAGACCACTTGCAGCCTGTGTTCGCGGCTGCGCCGCGGCATTCTCTACCGCGTGGCCGACGAACTGGGCGCGACCAAGATTGCGCTGGGCCACCACCGCGACGACATTCTGCACACCCTGTTCCTGAATATGTTCTACGGCGGCAAGCTGAAGTCCATGCCGCCCAAGCTGGTGTCCGACGACGGCCGCCACATGGTGATACGCCCGCTGGCTTACTGCCGCGAAAAGGATATCGAGCGCTATGCCGCGCTGCGCGAATTCCCCATCATTCCTTGCAATCTGTGCGGCTCGCAACCCAATTTGCAGCGCCAGGTGGTCAAGGACATGGTCAATGACTGGGACCGCCGCTTCCCCGGCCGTCTGGAGAGCATGTTCCGCGCGTTGCAGAACGTGGTGCCGTCCCATCTGGCCGACACCGGCCTGTTCGACTTCGCCGGCCTGAAGACCGGCGACGCGCCGTTCGAGGACGGCGACACCGCTTTCGACAAGGAAGAATTCCGCGACCCGCCGCCGCCGCAGGACGACGAGGCCGACGCGGCGCCGAAGAAACGCACCATCAGCATTCTGGATTCGCGCAAACCGGCGGGAGAGGACTCAGGCTGTGGCGCGTAGGGCCTTGCATCCGTTCCGCCGCCGCGTGCGCCCCGCGGTGGAGGAAATGCCGGAGGTGGAGATCTCGGAGGCGGACAATATCCGTTCTTTGCACCTGGGCTCGGAAACGATACAGAGTTCCATGGATCTGGACGACCCGGCCGATCTGGTGCTCAGTTACAGCCGGGCGATGATGGGTTTTCTACTGTGGAACGACGCGCCGCAGCATATTTTGCAGATCGGCCTGGGCGGTGGCTCCTTCGCCCGCTTCATCGATGAATACCTGCCGGACGCGGTCAGCGTGGCGGTGGACATCAATCCGCAGGTGATCGCGGTGGCGCGCGCCTTTTTCCAGCTGCCGGAGGAGGGCGATTTCTTCGAGATCGTCGAGGCCGACGGCGCCGATTACGTGAAGATCTTCCGCGGCTCCACCGACGCCATCCTGGTGGACGGCTTCGACGGCCTGCAGATCGTCGACGCGCTGACCACCGAGGACTTCTTCGAGGACTGCAAGCGCGCGCTCAGCCCCAAGGGCGTGTTCGTCACCAATTGGTGGAGCGGGGACAAGCGTTATCAGTCCTTCATCGAGCGCCTGTTGAACGTGTTCGAGGGCCGGGTGCTGGAACTGCCGGCGGCCAGCCACGGCAATGTGGCGGTGATGGCTTTCCGCCAGAGCCCGACGCTGACGCAGTGGGAGGCCTTGAAAAAACGGGCCGACGAACTGGAGGGGCGCTTCGGTCTGGAGTTCGTCGATTTCGTCAGCCGTTTGAAAATGACCAATCAGCACACGGCGGGGCATTTACTGGTCTGAAGCGGGGCGTCTGCGTACATTTGCTTACCCAATGACGCGCGGGAAGAGGCGTATAATGCCGGCATTACGGCCACGCCGGCTTGGGACGGATGGCGCGCTGCGCGAAACGAGTTCGGATGCAGAGAGCTCTGAGGCAGATCAGTACGGACAGAAACGGAAAACGGCAAGCTGGCTTGCCGTTGAATGAACTTTATGGCGGTGGACCGGACAGTTTAGGACAGGCGCGGCGCGGGCGATTTCGCTTCCGCGCCGCTCGTCCTGAATGTCCGGTCCGCCGCTATCGTATTTACATACTGTTGGGACTTACACCGTGATCAAGCAGCAACTGCTCAATCGGATTGCAGACAAATCCGCCGTCATCGGCATCGTGGGCCTGGGCTATGTCGGCCTGCCGCTGATGCTGCGTTTCGCCGAAGTCGGCTACAAAGTGCTGGGCTTCGACATCGACCAGGGCAAGGTGGACGCCCTGATGGCCGGCCAAAGCTATATCGAGCATATCTCCGCCGACAGCATCGCCACCGCGCTGGAGCGCGGCTTCGAGGCCACCACCGACTTCAGCCGCGTGCCGGAAGCCGATACCCTGATTCTGTGCGTGCCGACGCCGCTGAACAAATACCGCGAGCCGGACCTGTCCTTCGTGCTCAACACCATGGACAGCCTGGTGCCCTATCTGCGCGAAGGCCATCTGGTGTCGCTGGAGTCCACCACCTATCCGGGCACCACCGATGAAGAACTGCTGCCGCGCATGGAGTCGCGCGGCCTGAAGGTGGGCGACAACGCCTTCCTGGTGTTCTCGCCGGAGCGTGAAGATCCGGGCAACCCCAACTTCACCACCCGCACCATTCCCAAGGTGTGCGGCGGCGTAACTCCGGCCTGCCAGGAAATCGGCGTGGCGTTGTACAGCGCGGTGATCGACAAGGTGGTGCCGGTGTCCTCCACCCGCGCCGCAGAAATGACCAAGCTGCTGGAAAACATCCACCGCGCGGTGAACATCGGCCTGGTCAACGAAATGAAGATCGTCGCCGACAAGATGGGCATCGACATCCACGAAGTGATCCGCGCCGCCGCCACCAAGCCTTTCGGCTTCGTGCCCTATTATCCGGGCCCGGGCCTGGGCGGCCATTGCATTCCGATCGACCCGTTCTACCTGACCTGGAAGGCGCGCGAATACGGGGTCAACACCCGCTTCATCGAGCTGGCCGGCGAAGTGAACAGCAATATGCCGGACTACGTGGTGTCCAAAGTGGCCGCCGCGCTGAACCTGCGCAAGAAGGCGATCAATGGCAGCCGCGTGCTGGTGTTGGGCATCGCCTATAAGAAGAACGTCGACGATATGCGCGAAAGCCCGTCGGTGTTCCTGATGGAAAAGCTGCGCGATCTGGGAGCGGAAGTGGCTTACAGCGATCCGCACGTGCCGGTGTTCCCCAAGATGCGCGAGCACCGTTTCGAGCTGTCCAGCGTGGCGCTGAGCAATGAAGCCATCGCCGGCTACGACTGCGTGCTGCTGGCCACCGACCACGACAAGTTCGACTACGCGCAGATCAAGGCGCACGCGCAGCTGGTGGTGGACAGCCGCGGCAAGTATCTGGAGCCGGCGGACAATATCGTCAAGGCCTGATTGTTTTTAGCCACGGAAAGACACGGACAAAGCCGGAGCCCGCAGGTCAAGATGACTTGAGGGCTCTCTCGTATCTTGGGTATTTGGGGGCTTCCGTGTTGTTCCATGTGCTTCCGTGGCTCACTGAATTTAGGGTTTAAACTCATGCACACTCTGCACCTTCCTCCGATTACCGACCGCAAGATCCGCTTTGCGCTGGTGGGCTGCGGCCGTATCGCCCAGAACCACTTCGGCGCGCTGGAAAAGCACGCCGACCGCGCCGAGCTGGTGGATGTCTGCGACATCGACCCGGCCGCCTTGAAGGCGGCGGAGGAACGCACCGGCGCGCGCGGCCACGCCAATCTGGCCGACATGCTGGCCAAGACCGACGCCGACATCGTGATCCTGACCACGCCGTCCGGCCTGCATCCCAGCCAGAGCATCGCCTGCTCGGAAGCCGGTTTCCACGTGATGACGGAAAAGCCGATGGCCACCCGCTGGGAAGACGGCCTGGAAATGGTCAAGGCCGCCGACCGCGCCAACAAGCATCTGTTCGTGGTCAAGCAAAACCGCCGCAACGCCACCTTGCAGCTCTTGAAGCGGGCAATGCAGGAGAAGCGCTTCGGCCGCGTCTACATGGTCAACGTCAATGTGTTCTGGACCCGTCCGCAGGAGTATTACGACGCGGCCGGCTGGCGCGGCACCTGGGAGTTCGACGGCGGCGCCTTCATGAACCAGGCCAGCCATTACGTGGATCTGCTGGACTGGCTGATCGGCCCGGTGGAAAGCGTGCAGGCCTACACCGCGACGCTGGCGCGCAATATCGAGGTGGAGGACACCGGCACCGTCAGCGTCAAATGGCGCAGCGGCGCGCTGGGCAGCATGAACGTGACCATGCTGACTTACCCGAAGAACCTGGAAGGCAGCATCACCATCCTGGGCGAGAAGGGCTCGGTGCGCGTCGGCGGCATGGCCGTCAACGAAATCCAGCACTGGGAGTTTTCCGAGCCGCACGCGATGGACGAGGACATCAAGCAGGCCAGCTACGCCACCACCAGCGTTTACGGCTTCGGCCACCCGCTGTACTACGACAATGTGATCAAGACCATGCGCGGCGAAGCCGAGCCGGAGACCGACGGCCGCGAAGGGCTGAAGTCGCTGGAGTTGTTGATCGCGATGTATCTGTCCGCCCGCGACGGCCGCCGCGTCAGCCTGCCTTTGGACTATTGATTTTTGATATTCTCCATAGATTAAATACAGTAAGTAATAGATTTGTACTTAATGCCATCACCAGTGATGGGGTTTCTCTACGAGCTGTTCATTTTTTAAGTGAATAGATAGGGGCGGTTGTATTTTTTGCGCGATGGGAGTTTTTGTCGCTGAGTTAGATTTGGTTTTAGGATAATAAAATGAATAAATGCATTCTAACCCTTTTTGTTGTATTGCTATCCGGTTGTTCGAGTGCTTATATTGAAAATGCAAATCGGACTCGTCTTATTTATCAGGAGCCAAGCTCTAACTTCGCAAGAATCAGGGTTTCAGGGCAGGAAACCTTTATTACGCCAAACTCAATTTGTAGTAATCATGCAAAGCCTGGTAGTGGCTATGCTAAGAAGTTGGATTTTCTTTGGAATAATCGATATCCCGATAGAGATATTGGTATGATTAAACCAAAGAAGGGTGAGTTTAAGAGAGTGGGGGCTTGGGATCCTTATTCTTATTATGAGTTCAAAGTTCAGGCAGGAGTTCCTGTGACCATCGAAGATAGATTGAACGATCTTAATGTTCGGTGCGGTGCTTTCGCATTTAGCTTTGTGCCTCAGGTAAACAAAGATTATCAAATACGCTACACTCTTCTTTATTATGATGGTTCCACAGAGAAGCCAACGCTATTAGCCTCTCCAAGGTACTGCAAGCTAGTTTTGGATGAAATGTCTCCTGAGGGGGATTTCATTCCTGTAAAAACGGAAAAGGCAAGCAGCTGCTCCTAATTGCAATATAGAGGTAGGTATTTAGCCTATGACCAGTTCGACTATCATCCACCCCAGCGCCATCGTCGACGACGGCGCGCAGATCGGCGAGAACACCCGCGTCTGGCACTGGGTTCATATTTGCGGCGGCGCGCAGATCGGCGCCGGCTGTTCCTTCGGCCAGAACGTGTTCGTCGGCAACGACGTGCTGATCGGCGACAACGTCAAGGTGCAGAACAATGTGTCCATCTACGACGCGGTGACGCTGGAGGACGACGTGTTCTGCGGCCCGTCCATGGTGTTCACCAATGTCAACAATCCGCGCAGCCACGTTGCGCGCAAGCATGAATACCGCCGCACCCTGGTGAAAAAAGGCGCGTCCATCGGGGCCAACGCCACCGTGGTGTGCGGCCACACCATAGGCGAGTACGCGTTTATCGGCGCCGGCGCCGTGGTGACCCGCGATGTGCCGGCCTACGCGCTGATGGTGGGCACGCCGGCCAAGCGCATTGGCTGGATGTGTTCCTGCGGCGAACGACTGGCCAACGATATCGGCACCCATAGCTGCCCGGCCTGCGCCAAGCATTACGAGGTGGGCGGCAATCACTGCTCGCCGCTCAAGAACGACTGACAAGCCCCCTGATGCGGCCTGGCTTCAGGGCGCTTCTCCGTCGTTCCGCGTGTCGCTATATGGGCGATATCTTTCAAAAATTGATTTGGGGTTGATCCTCTTATGTCCATCCAGTTCATTGATCTGAAAGCGCAATACCAGCATCTGAAAGCCGATATCGACGCCCGCATCCACGCGGTGCTGGACCATGGCCAGTACATCATGGGGCCGGAAGTGAAGGAGGTGGAGCAGGGGCTGGCGGAATACACCGGCGCCAAGCACGCCATCGGCGTTTGCGACGGCACCAAGGCGCTGCTGATCGCGATGATGGCCCTGGACATCGGCCCCGGCGACGAGGTGATCACCACCCCGTTCACCTTCATCGCCACCGGCGAGATGATCGCGCTGCTGGGCGCCAAGCCGGTGTTCGTCGACATCGACCCGATCAGCTACAACCTGGACCCGGCGCTGCTGGAAGCGGCGATCACGCCGCGCACCCGCGCCATCATGCCGGTGAGCCTGTACGGCCAGTGCGCCGATTTCGACGCCATCAACGCCATCGCCGCCAAGCACGGCATCGCGGTGATCGAGGACGGCGCGCAGAGCTTCGGCGCCGGCCAGCGCGGCAAGAAGTCCGGCAATCTGTCCACCATAGGCTGCACCAGCTTCTTCCCGAGCAAGCCCCTGGGTTGCTACGGCGACGGCGGGGCCTGCTTCACCAACGACGACGCGCTGGCCAAGAAAATGCGCGAGATCCGCGTGCACGGCCAGGATCGCCGCTATCACCATCCCGTCATCGGCCTCAACGGCCGGCTGGACACGATACAGGCGGCGGTGTTGCTGGCCAAGCTGCCGAGCTTCGCCGACGAAGTGGCGGCGCGCGAACGCATCGGCGCGCGCTACAGCGCGCTGCTGCGCGAGGTGGCGCGGGTGCCGGTGATCGCCGAGGGCAACAGCCATGTCTACGCGCAGTACACCATCGAGGTGGACGATCGCGAGGCGGTGCAGGCCAAGCTGAAAGAACTGGGCGTGCCCACCGCGGTGCATTACCCGATTCCGCTGCATCTGCAGCCGGCCTTCGCGCATCTGAACCTGCCCGAGGGCAGTTTCCCGCTGTCAGAGGCCGCCGGCCGCCGCGTGATGAGCCTGCCCATGCACCCCTTCCTGGACGAGGCGACGCAAGACGCCATTGTCGCCGCGGTCAAGCAGGCTCTGGCCTGAGCGCATGGGCCTGTTGTTGTCCCGCCTGCCCAAGAGCGGCTTCATCCGCCACATCGTCACCCTGATTACCGGGGCGGCGGTGGCGCAGGTGATTCCGCTGCTGGTGTCGCCCCTGATCACCCGCCTGTACAATCCGCACGAGGTGGGGGTGCAGGCGGTCTACGTCTCCTGGCTGTCCACGCTGGCGGTGCTGGCCACCGCCCGTTACGAGATGGCCATCGTGTTGCCGGCCGAGGAGAGGCGGGCCAGCAATCTGATGGGCCTGTCCATCGCCTGCGCGCTGGCCTTGTCCTTGTTGGTGGGCGTGGCGGTGGCCTTCGACGGCCATGCCCATATCGCCCGCCATCTGGGCGCGCCGGAGCTGGAGCCCTGGCTGCTGCTGCTGCCGCTGTCCGTCGCGCTGGCGGGCTTGATGCAAGCCTGGACCAACTGGAACAACCGCCACCGCCGCTACCAGGCCAACGCCAACGGCCGCATGCTGCAGTCGCTGAGCATGGCGGCCACCCAGGTCGGCTTGGGTTGGGCCGGGGCGGGCGCCGCCGGCCTGATCCTGGGCCAGCTCGCCGGCCAGTTCGGCTCTTTGCTGGCGCAAACCTGGCAGGACCTCAAGGGCCGCTTCGCCTGGCGTCACGAACTCAGCCGCGCCGGCATGCGCGAGGTGGCGTGCGCTTATATCGAGTTTCCCAAGATCAATGCGCCGCACGCCTTGAGCACCGCCTTGCTGGATTCGGCGACGCTGGTGGCGCTGACCATGCTGGCCGGCACCGCCTCGGTGGGCTTTTACGGCCTGATGATGCGGGTGCTGAAGCTGCCGGCGGCCCTGATCGGCCAGGCGGTGGCGCAAGTGGCCTACCGCGAGCTGGCCGACGCCCGTAATCAAGGGCAGCCGCTGCGCCCGATTTTGCGCAAGATGATGCTGACTTTGAGCGGCATGGCCTTGCTGCCCTTCCTGGTGATACAACTGGCCGGGGAACCCCTGTTCTCGCTGGTGTTCGGCCAGAACTGGGCCACTGCCGGCCGCTACGCGGAGGCGATGTCGCTCTACATCCTGTTCCACTTCGTCGCCTCGCCGTTGGGCATGGTGCCGCCGGTGATCAACCGCCAGCGTCAGGCCTTCCTGTGGTCCTTGCTGCAGGCCCTGTTGTTCCTGGGCACGATGTGGGCGGGTTTTTCGCTGTGGAAAGACGCGGTGCCCACCTTCCAACTGGTGTCGGTGGTGATGGCCGCTTATTTCCTGGCTTATTTTGCATGGCTTTACAAGGCAGCCCGATGAATTGGCACGCTCTATTCAGCCGCATCCGTTTCCGCCTGTCGGCGTGGGTGCAGCCCAGAATGGTGTATGGATTCACCCGCGGCGACGGGGTGTTCCTCAAACGCACCCGGGTGTCCAACATGACCCGAATCGAACATGTCGGCAAGCTGATGGTGGACGACAACGTCTACATCGGCCATTTCAATCTGATCGACGCCTCCGGCGGGCTTTACATCGGCGAAGGTTGTCAGATCACCAACTATGTTTCGCTGCTGACCCACTCCAGCCATGTGGCCATTCGCCTGTACGGCGACCGCTATCTGGAGAGCAACAATCACGTCGGCTATCTGAAAAAACCCACCAAGCTGGGCCCGTACAGCTTCGTCGGCCCGCACTCGGTGCTGATGCCGGGCGTGGAACTGGGCAAGGGCAGCATGGTGTCGGCTTACAGCTATGTGCCGGCCGGCGTGTATCCCGATTTTGCCATCCTGTCCGGTAATCCGGCGCGGGTAGTGGGCGATACCCGGGAGATGGACGCCAAGTGGCTGGACGAACATCCCGAGCTGCTGGCCTTGTACGAGGCCTGGGCGCATGACTGAGCCGGTGAGGGACAAGATCGCCAGCGTCGCGGTGCTGGCTTCCGCCTCGGTGCACACCTGGCGTTTCCTGCGCGGCATCGCGCCGCATGTGGACCAGCTCTACCTGGCCTGCAACGGCGAGGTTCCGGCCGACGTGGCCCCCTTGCTGGCCGGCAGCCTGCGCGTGGATTTCCGTCTGGCGGCGCTGGGCACGGTGTCGCGTCTGCGCGCCTGGCTGCGCGAAACGCGGCCGCAGCTGCTGCACATCCATCAGGCCAATAGCGTGGCCTGGCACGGCAGCCGCGCCGCGGTCAGCCTGGACTTGCCCATGGTGCTGACCGCCTGGGGCTCCGACGTGCTCTTGCTGCCGGAGCGCAGCCGGCTGATGCGGGCGATGGTGCGCGCCAATCTGGCCGCCGCCGACGCGATCACCTCGGATTCGCTGCACATGGCGGCGAAAATCCGCGAGCTGGCCGGCGAGGGCTGCCGCATCCGCCTGCTCAATTACGGCATGGACGCCATGCCGGAGCCGGCGGCCAGCGCGGACAAGGGCAAGAGGGTGCTGTCCTGCCGGCTGCACAAGCCGCTCTATCGCATCGACGCCATTCTGCGCGCCTGGCAGAGCGTGGAGCTGTGCGAGCGTTTCGGCGACTGGCGTCTGACCGTGGCCGCCAGCGGCAGCGAGACCGAGGCCCTGAAGCGCCTGGCCGCCGAGCTGGGCCTGAGCCGCGTGGACTTCGCCGGCTTCGTCGACAGCGCGACCCTGGGGCGGATGTACGCCGAATCCAGGGTCTTCGTCAGCGTGCCGCGTTCGGACGCCACCAGCGTCAGCCTGCTGGAAGCGATGGGCCACGGCTGCCTGCCCTTATTGTCCAATCTGCCGGCCAATGGCGAATGGGTGATAGACGGCCTCAACGGCGTGATCGCCGAGGACGTCGGACGCTTGGGCGAGGAACTGCTGCGCGCGATGGAACTGGCCGGCGAGGATGCGCGGCTGGATGAAATCGCCGCGCTCAACCGCCGGCTGGTGGCGGACAAGGGTTTGCATCAGCCGAATATGGCCGGCTTCGCCCAGTTGTACCGGGAGCTGATTTAAGGAATGAATTTAGCCGCGGAAGCACACGGAAAGACAGGGACCAAACGGCATCGCCATATCCAGCCTATGCAGGCCTTGCCGCAGGCAGGGTGCGATGTAAAGCCGAAGTCCCTTCTGTGTGTTTGCGTGGCGTAAACAAGGTTTACCCATGAAAATTGCCCATCTCACTTCCGCCCATCCGCGTCACGACATCCGCATCTTCGTCAAGGAGTGCGCGAGCCTGGCCGCCGCCGGGCATGAGGTGACGCTGATCGTGGCCGACGGCCAGGGCGAGGAGATCAACCGCGGCGTGCGTTTCCACGATGTCGGCCCCAAAACCGGCGGCCGTCTGGCGCGGATGACCGGCACCGTCAAGCGCGTGTATCAGGCGGCGCTGAAGCTGCGCCCTGACGTGGTCCACTTCCACGACCCGGAACTGATTCCCGCCGCGCTGCGCCTGAAACAGGCCGGCATCAAGGTGGTGTACGACGTGCACGAAGACGTGCCGCGCCAGATCCTGGCCAAGCACTGGATACCCGGCGCGGTGCGCCCCCTGGTGTCCAGCGGTTTCGAGACGCTGGAAGATTGGGCGGCGCGCCGCTTCGACGCGGTGGTGACCTCGACGCCGCACATCCGCAAGCGCTTCGAGAAGCTGGGCGCGCGCGCCTTGGACGTGTGCAACTTCCCCATCCTGGAAGAACTGGTGCGCGACACGCCGTGGGAGCAGCGCCGCAACGAGCTGTGCTATATCGGCGGCATCTCGCGCATCCGCGGCATCGAACCCATTGTCGAGTCCTTGCCGGACACCGCGACGCGGCTGAACCTGGCCGGGCCGTGGAGCGAGAGCGATCTGAAGGCCCGGGTATCGGCGCGGCCGGGTTGGGCGCGGGTCAACGACCTCGGCGTGCTGGACCGCAAGGGCGTGGCCGAGGTGCTGGCCAAGAGCAAGATCGGCTTGGTGACCTTGTTCCCTACGCCGAACTACGTCGACGCCTTGCCGATCAAGCTGTTCGAATACATGGCCGCCGGCATGCCGGTGATCGCGTCGGACTTTCCGGTGTGGCGCGAGATCGTGGACGACGCCGGCTGCGGCCTGCTGGTGGACCCGCAGGACCCGGCCGCCATCGCCGCCGCCGTCAACGAACTGATGGCCGACGAGCCGCGCATGCGGGCGCTGGGCGAGTCCGGCAAGCAAGCGGTATTGAACAAATACAGCTGGGCGGCCGAGGCCGACAAGCTGGTCAAGCTGTACGCAACCTTGTAAACCATGAAAATTCTTTACATCAACCACTATGCCGGCAGTCCCCGGCACGGCATGGAATTCCGTCCCTACTATCTGGCGCGGGAATGGGCGCAGGCCGGCCATGAAGTCAATATGCTGGCCGCCGATGTCTCCCATCTGCGCCAGACCCATCCGCAAGTGGACGGCAAATACCGGGACGAAGACATAGACGGCATCCGCTACACCTGGTGCAAGACCCGCCCTTACGAGGGTAACGGCATCGGCCGCGTGCTCAATATCTTCAGCTTTCTGGCCCGGGTGATGGGCTTGTCCGGCCGCTATCTGAAGCAGTGGAAGCCGGATGTGGTGATCGCCTCCTCCACTTATCCGCTGGACACCGTGCCGGCGGCCTGGATCGCCGCCAAGACCGGCGCGCGGCTGGTGTACGAGGTGCATGATCTGTGGCCGCTGACGCCGGTGGAGGTGGGCGGCATGTCGCCCAAACATCCCTTCATCCGCCTGCTGCAATGGGCCGAGGATTTCGGCTACCGCAAGGCCGACACCGTGGTGTCCATGTTGCCCTGCGCCAAGGACTATATGGTGGCGCACGGCATGGATCCGGCAAAGTACGCGGTGATCCCCAACGGCGTCGACGTCGCCGAATGGCGCGGCGAGGCCGAGGCCCTGCCGGCCGAGCACCGGATGCGGCTGGCGGAGCTGAAAGCGCAGGGGCGCTTCCTGATCGGCTACGCCGGCGGGCACGGCCTGGCCAATGCGCTGGATTACCTGCTGGAGGCGGCGGCGCTGATGCGGGACGCGCCGGTGACTTTCGTTCTGGTCGGCGACGGTCCGGACAAGGAGGCCTTGGCGGCGCGCGCGGCCGAGCTAGGGCTGGATAACGTCATCTTCCTGCCATCCATCGCCAAACGCGCGGTGCCGGGCTTCCTCGCCGAAATGGATGCTTTGTTCATAGGCTGGCGCAAACTGCCTATCTATCGCTTTGGCATCAACCCCAATAAACTGTTCGACTACCTGATGGCCGCCAAGCCGGTGATCCATTCGGTGGAAGCCGGCAACGATATGGTGAAGGACGCCGGCGCCGGCATCAGCGTGGGCGCCGAGGACCCGGCTGCGATTGCCGACGCGGCGCGGCGGATGGCGGCGACGCCGGCCGAGGAACGCGCGCACATGGGCGCGGCGGGTCAGGCCTATGTGCTGGAGCATCATGATTACGCAGTGCTGGCGCGGCGGTTTTTGCAGGCGGTGCTTGCTCGCGAGTGAGTGATCAGCGTTTTTTCATCGCGGGGTGTGTGAAGGCCGTCTGCCGTTGGACTGGGCAGGGGGCGAGAGAGATGGTGTGTTTGGGGAATGAGCATGGTGCGTGGGCAAGCTCTTGAACTTGTCCATCCTACCGGGTTTGCAAGGTCGCTTGGACAAGTCTGGACGAGTCCGCGCGCTTAACTGATAGCGAAGAATACTATGAGCGAAACAAAATTCTTGCCCTTCGCCCTGCCGGACATCGGCGAGGACGAAATCAACGAAGTGGTCGACGCGCTGCGCTCCGGCTGGGTCACCACCGGTCCCAAGACCAAGCAGTTCGAGGCCGACTTCGCGCAGTTCATCGGCGACGGCGTCGAGGCGATCGCGGTCAACTCCGCCACGGCCGGCTTGCACCTGGCGCTGGAAGCGATAGGCATCGGCCCCGGCGACGAAGTCATCGTGCCCAGCTACACCTTCACCGCCACCGCCGAAGTGGTGCGCTACCTGGGCGCGCACCCGGTATGCGTGGATATGGACGCGGCCACCTTCAACATCAGCCCGGACGCGATCCGCGCGGCGATCACCGCCAAGACCAAGGCGATCATGCCGGTGCATTTCGCCGGCCTCGCCTGCGAGATGGACGAGATCATCGCCATTGCCCGCGAGCACGGGCTGAAGGTCGTTGAAGACGCCGCCCATGCGTTGCCCACTTATTACAAGGGCAAGCTGGTGGGGACCCTGGACTCCGACGTCACTGTGTTCAGCTTCTACGCCAACAAGACCATGACCACCGGCGAGGGCGGCATGGTGGTGTCCAAGAACAAGGACATCATCGCGCGTTGCAAGGTGATGCGTCTGCACGGCATCAGCCGCGACGCCTTCGACCGCTACGTGTCCAAGACCCCTGCCTGGTTCTACGAAGTGGTGGCCCCGGGCTTCAAATACAATATGCCGGACACTGCCGCGGCGATGGGTATTCATCAGTTGAAGAAAATCCGCCGCTTCCAAGAATTGCGCGAGGCGATGGCCCAGCGTTTCGACCGCGAGCTGGCCGACCTGCCGCTGATCCTGCCGGCGCGGCCGAAGGACGCGGGCAGCAACCACGCCTGGCATCTGTACCCGGTGCGCATCAAGCCCGAGGCCGGCGTCAGCCGCGACGACTTCATCGCCCGGATGGCGGAAAAGGGCATCGGTTGTTCGGTGCACTTCATTCCCTTGCATCGCCAGCCGGTGTGGCGCGATGGCTATCAGCTGACGCGCGAACAGTTCCCGGTGACCGACGCCGCCTTCGAGGCCGAAGTGACCCTGCCGCTATACACCCGGATGACGGACGATGACCAGAGCCGGGTCATCGCCGCGGTGCGCGAGATCCTGAGCGCATGAGCGAGCGGGGTTCAGACAGCGGCGGCTTGCTGCCGCCGTGCTGCCGTCCGCGTCGCCACGGTTCGCGGCTGCTGAAGCGCGGCTTCGACATCGTCGCCGCGGGCCTGGGCCTGGTCGCACTGGCGCTGCCGCTGCTCGCGGTGGCGCTGTGGGTGAAGCTGGATTCGCCGGGGCCGGTGTTTTTCCGCCAGGTGCGGGTAGGGCGGAATGGCACGCTGTTCCGCATCCACAAATTCCGCACCATGCAAGTGGACACCGAGCGCCACGGCCAGTTGACCGTGGGCGCGGACGCGCGCGTCACCGGCGCCGGGCGCCTGCTGCGCAAGACCAAGCTGGACGAACTGCCGCAGTTGATCGATGTGTTGTTCGGCGATATGAGCTTGGTCGGCCCGCGGCCGGAGGTGCCCAAATACGTCGCCCACTATCCGGATGAAGTCCGCGACATCGTATTGTCGGTGCGCCCCGGCATCACCGACTGGGCGTCGATCAAGATGATAGACGAGAACGAAATCCTGGGGCGGGCCGAGGACCCGGAGCGCGCCTACATCGAGCAGGTGTTGCCGGAAAAACTGGCCTATTACGTGCGCTATGCCGAAAGCCACAGCCTGGCGGAGGATATCCGCATCATCGTCGCCACGCTGATGAAGATCGTCAGCCGATGACGATTTCCATCCGCTTGGCCGAACCCGGCGATGCCGTCGCTTTAACGGACATTTATCTGGCCTGCCGCCGTGAGATGAGCTACGCGCCGCTGGCGCATAGTGATGCGGCGGTGCAGGCCTGGTTCGCCAATGCGCTGCTGCCGGCGGGCGATGTCTGGCTGGCGGAGCGGCATGGCGATATCGCCGGCTTCGCCGCCGCATCGCTGCAAGACGGCGTGTTATGGCTGGATCAGCTTTATGTCGGCGCCGAGCATCGCGGTGTCGGAGTGGGCGCGGCTTTGCTGGATCGGGTGCTGACGCCGCCGGCGCCGGCCTGCCGGCTGTGGGTGTTCCAGGCCAATGCGGGCGCGCGCCGCTTCTACGAGGCGCACGGTTTCGCGCTGCTGAGCCTGGGCGACGGCCAAGATAATGAGGAATGTTGTCCGGACGCGCTGTATCAACGGCCGTCGGACGCGAAAGAATGACCATGTTTGAAAAACTGCTCGCCTTCTCCCGCCACAACAAGATGGCGATGCTGGCGCTGATGGACGCGCTGCTGCTGCCGCTGGCGCTGTGGAGCGCGGTCTTCCTGCGCCTGGGCGGATACTGGGATCCCAAGCTCAACCCGCATTTGTGGATCTTCATCGTGCCGCCGCTGTGGGCCATCCCCATCTTCATCAAGCTGGGCCTGTACCGCGCGGTGCTCAAATATCTGGACGACAAGATCATCCTGACCGTGTTCTCCGGCGTGACCTTGTCGGTGCTGGTGTTGCAGGCGGTGCTGCAGATGGCTCATATCTGGGCGATGCCGCGCACCTCGGTGATCATCTTCTGGGTGTTCGCCATGGCCTATATCGGCGGCAGCCGATTTCTGCTGCGCGGCCTGGTGCGCCGCATCGACGCGGTGGACGCGCCGCGCGAGCACGTGATCATCTACGGCGCCGGCCATGCCGGCGTGCAACTGATGCTGGCCCTGCAGGCCGGCCGCGAATATCGGCCGATGGCCTTCGTCGACGACAGCCCCGAACTGCATCGCCGCACCTTCCGCGGCGTGGCGGTGCATCCGCCGCGGGATCTGCCGCAGCTGGTCAAGGACCTAGAGGCCAAATGTATTCTCTTGGCCATGCCCTCGGTCAGCCGCAGCCGCCAGCGCGAGATACTGGAAACCCTGGAACTGCTGCGGGTGCCGATCAAGCGGCTGCCGGGCATGGCGGACCTGGTGTCCGGCGAGGCGCGGGTGGAGGAGCTGAAAGAGGTCGAGATCGAAGACCTGCTGGGCCGCGACCCGGTGCCGCCCAAGCCCGAACTGCTGGCGCGCAATATCCGCGGCAAGGTGGTGATGGTCACCGGCGCCGGCGGTTCCATCGGCTCGGAACTGGTGCGCCAGATCGCCAAGAACCAGCCGGCGCGTATCATCCTGTTCGAGCAGTCCGAATACGCGCTGTACGCGATAGACCAGGAACTGGGCCGCGCCGCCGCGGCGCCGGCGCGCACCCCGGTGCTGGGCTCGGTCACCGACTACCAGCGGCTGGTCCAGGTGATGCGGGCCTTTAAGGTGGACACCGTCTATCACGCCGCCGCCTACAAGCATGTGCCCATGGTGGAGCACAATCCGGTGGCCGGCATCGTCAACAATGTGTTCGGCACCGACACCACCGCGCGCGCGGCCGAGGATTGCGGCGTGGACACCTTCGTGCTGATCTCCACCGACAAGGCGGTGCGCCCCACCAATGTGATGGGCGCCACCAAGCGCATGGCGGAACTGACGCTGCAGACCCGGCACGCGCGCGGCAGCGCCACCCGCTTCGTGATGGTGCGCTTCGGCAATGTGCTGGGCAGCTCCGGCTCGGTGGTGCCGCTGTTCCGCGCCCAGATCAAGGCCGGGGGGCCGATCACGCTGACCCACGCCGACATCACCCGCTACTTCATGACCATTCCGGAGGCGGCGCAACTGGTGATCCAGGCCGGCGCGATGGGCGACGGCGGCGACGTGTTCGTGCTGGACATGGGGCAGCCGGTGCGCATCATCGATCTGGCGCGGCGCATGGTGCATCTGTCCGGTCTGGAGCTGAAGGACGCGGCCCGTCCCGGCGGCGACATCGAAATCCGCATCACCGGCCTGCGGCCGGGGGAAAAGCTGTACGAGGAGTTGCTGATCGGCGACAACGTGCTGGCCACCGATCACGAACGCATCATGCGCGCTCAGGAATACTGCTTGTCGGACGCGGAGATGCGGGATCTGTTGGCGAGCATGGACGAGGCCTGCGGGCGGCTGGACGCGCCGACGGCGTTTGCTTTGCTGCAACAGGCCGTGCGCGAGTTCCGCGCCGCCGACGCCACTCAGGACTGGGTGACGCGGGCGAGCGCGGCCTCTTGAGGAAGCCGGGGGCGGCTCACCATTTGCAGCCGTCCTCGCGCGCGCTCTGCACCGCCAGCACCGGGATGGCCAAGAGACCCAGTCCGGCGTAACGCGTTTTGCAGTCCGGTTTTTCGGCCCGCTCGATCGAGCGGGCCAATTTCGTTTTGGCGGGGTCGGCCGGCAGCGGGGCGATTTTTTCCGGCGCGGCGGCGGCTTGCTCGCGCACTTGCTGCCGCAGGCCGCCCAAGGTCAAGGCCGTGGCGGGCGCAGAAGCGTCGCGCCCGCTTGGGACGCTGCGTTTGCCGGGGCCGGCGGCCGTGATGTGCGTCGCCGCGTTTGAATGCCGCGGGGCTGCGGCCGGTTTTCGGGCAGCGGCTTCCGGCGTGGCGGGGCGCGTCGGCGGCGGGACGACGGCCGGCGCCGGCGGACGCAGCTGTATCCGCAGCGGCGGGGCCGCGGCGGCGTCCGGGCGGCCGCCGGGTTTGCTCAGCCACAGCAGCGCGCCATGGGCCAACAGGCTGAGCAGCAGCGCGGCGGCGACGCCGCGGGAGCGGGGAAGGAGCGGGGCGGTCAGAACGGTCATGCCGCCCACGATAAGGAAAGTCGCCCGGCGGGTAAAGCTTCAGCCGGAGATCACTACCCGATTGCGCCCGGTCTGCTTGGCGCGGTACATGCGGGTATCGGCCAAATCCACCAAGGCTCGCCAGTCGGCGCTGCCGTCTTGAAACAACTCCGCCACGCCGATGCTGGCGGTCAGCGCATGGCCTTCCGGCCGCTCGCCCAGGCCCTGGGCGCGCAGCCGGGCGATGACCTGGGCGGCGTGGGCCAACTGCGCGCCGGGCATCAGCAGCACGAACTCCTCGCCGCCCCAGCGCACCAGCACGTCGCTGCGTCGCAGCCTGCCTTCCATCAGCTCGGCGAAATGACGCAAGACCTGGTCGCCGGCCAGGTGGCCGTAGTGGTCGTTGATCGCCTTGAAGTGGTCCAGGTCGATGAAGGCCAGGCTCAGCGGCTGCCGGCTGCGCTGAGCCTGCAACTCCAGCAGGCCCAGCATTTCCTCGCCGCTGCGGCGCGAGAAGACCCCGGTCAACGGATCGCGTATCGCCTGGTGGACCAGCACGATGATGAAGGCCAGCTGGCTGATGCCGGCAATGGCGGAAACGCCGGCCAGCAAGGACAGCAGCCAGAATTCCCCGCCGAAGCCGGGCAGATTGTCGCCGTTCAGGTCCAGCAGGCTGGTCAGCACGAAGCCGAACAGCGCCGGGCTGGCGAAAGCCAGGCTTTCCAGCAGGGTCAGCGGGAAAATGGCCAGCCCGGCCAGCAGCACGAAGGGCAGGAAGGCGTAACCGGCGCCGATGGCGGCGGACAAGCCTTCCAGATGGTAGCGACGCAGCAAGAGGTGGGAGGCGATGTAGAACAGGGTGGGGATGGCGAACAAGAGCGCGATGCCGCGATAGGCCGAGCGCAGGCGGCCGTCCATAGGCTGCCAGACCGCCAGCGCGACGAAGGCGACGGACACCAGCAGGCGCAGGGCCGCCAATTGCAGGGACAGCGGATAGGGCAGGGTCAGCAAGTCGATCAAGGCCCAGGCCGGCGTCAGCGCGGAAAACAGGATGGCGAACAGCCGGCAGCGGTTGACCAGCATCAGCGCGCGTCGCTGCGCCAGCAAGGGCATGTGCTGGCGAGGGCTCAGCAGCCAGAGCGTATCGCCGCTCTGGATCTCGCCGGGCGCCATGCCCAGCAGCTTCTGCCAGATGAAGTGAGTAATATGCATGCGGATGGTGCCAGGTAGTTGCGTCATTCTACCGCGGTTTATGACTTTGGGTTTGCAACAGGTCAACATCGCCGGCTTGGAGGCGGCGCTCTCCGTGTCGGGTTTCAGGCGGCGCGGCGGATCGTGAACAGATTCTTGGGCCGCGTTTAGGCTACTATCCCAGCTCCTGATCACTCTGGCGGAAGCGCGCGATGGAAACTCGGTGGCTTGAAGACTTCCTGGTGCTGGCGGAAACCGGCAGCTTTACCCGCGCGGCGGAACTGCGCCACCTGACCCAGCCGGCGTTCTCGCGGCGGATCAAATCGCTGGAGAGCTGGTTGGGGGCCGGTCTGATCGATCGTACCACCTATCCGACGCGGCTGACCGAGGCCGGCGCGCTGTTCCGCGAGCAGGCGGTGGCCATGCTGTCCCAGCTCAACACCAGCCGCGCCTTGCTGCGCGGCTTGCAGCCCTTGGCCGCGGGCACGCTGGAGTTCGCGGTGCCGCACACCCTGTCCTTCTCCTTCTTTCCCAAATGGCTGTCTCAGGCGCAGCGCGGTTACGGCGCTTTGCCCTGTAGGCTGCAGGCCAGCAATGTGCACGACGCGCTGCTGGCCTTCGTGGAAGGCGGCAGCGATCTATTGATGTGCTACCACCATCCCAAGCAACCGGTGGAACTGACCGACGCCCGCTATCAGGGGCTGAAGCTGGGCGTCGAGCGGCTGAGGCCGTTCTCGATCGCGGAAGCCGGCCGGCCGCGCTACCAACTGCCCGGCAGCGCGCAGCAGCCCTTGCCCTTTCTCGGCTACGCCAGCAACGCCTATTTCCGGCTGATGAGCGACCTGATTCTGGAGTCCGCGCCGCAGCCGGCCAAGCTGGCGCTGCGCTATGAAACCGATATGGCGGAAGGGCTCAAGCACATGGTGTTGGAAGGGCACGGCCTGGCCTTCCTGCCGGAAAGCTCGGCGCGCCGGGAGGCGCAGGAGGGCTTGTTGGCGGCCGCCGGCGACGAGTCCTGGCAGGTGGAGATGGAGATCCGGCTCTACATCGATCAGAAGCGACAGCGCCCGGCCTTGAAGGCCTTCTGGGACTATCTGACGCATCAATACCCGGCCTGCTGAGCGGGGGCGCCGGGGAACGCGCGCCCCCCGCCAAGGTTATGCATTTCCCGCATGACCCTATCGGCATTTCGAATTGGCCAGCCGCCGCGGCATGGCATAGAGTGCGCTGCTTCAAGCCACGCGAGCGCGTGGCGTCATCCGTATCAGGAGAAGCATCCATGACGACCCGCATCGAACATGATCTGCTAGGCGATCGTGAAGTGCCCGCCGACGTTTATTGGGGCGTGCACACCTTGCGCGCAGTCGAAAACTTTCCCATCACCGGCCAGAGCATCGCCGGCTACGGCGATCTGATCCGCGCGCTGGCCTGCATCAAGCAGGCCGCGGCTCAGGCCAACCGCGATCTGGGCTTGCTGCCTGGGCCTGTCGCCCAGGCCATCATCGCCGCCTGCGAGGAAATCCGCGCCGGCCGCTGGCATGAGCAGTTCGTGGTGGATGCGATCCAGGGCGGAGCCGGCACCTCGACCAATATGAACGCCAACGAGGTCATCGCCAACCGCGCGCTGGAACTAATGGGCCACGCCAAGGGCGAGTACCAGTACCTGCATCCCAATGAACACGTCAATCTGTGTCAAAGCACCAACGACGTTTACCCGACCGCCTTGCGTTTGGCGGCGTTCTGGGGCGCCAACAAGCTGCTGACCCGGATGGCGACGTTGCGTGAGGCCTTCGCCGCCAAGGCCGACGAGTTCAAGGACTACCTGAAGATGGGGCGCACCCAGCTGCAGGACGCGGTGCCGATGACGCTGGGCCAGGAGTTCATGACTTACGCGGTGATGCTGCAGGAAGACGAGCAGCGCTTGATGGAAGCCAGCGCGCTGATGCTGGAAATCAATCTGGGCGCCACCGCCATCGGCACCGGCATTACCGCGCATCCGGATTACGCGCGCCTGGCTTGTCTGCATCTGTCCGAGTTGAGCGGCCACACCCTGCTGACCGCGCCCAATCTGATCGAAGCCACCCAGGACTGCGGCGCCTTCGTGCAGTTGTCCGGCGTGCTCAAGCGCATCGCGGTCAAATTGTCCAAGAGCTGCAATGATTTGCGCCTGCTGTCCTCCGGCCCGCGCGCCGGTTTCGGCGAGATCAATCTGCCGGCTCGCCAGGCCGGTTCCTCCATCATGCCGGGCAAGGTCAATCCGGTGATTCCCGAGGTGGTGAGCCAGGTGGCTTACGAGGTGATAGGCAACGACGTCACCATCACCATGGCGGCGGAGGCCGGGCAGCTGCAATTGAACGCCTTCGAGCCGGTGATCGCTTACAGCCTGTTCCGCAGCATGGCCCACCTGGCGGCCGCCTGCGCCACGCTGACCGACAACTGCGTCACGGGCATCACCGCCAACCGCGAGCGCCTGCACGCCAGCGTGGAGAACTCCATCGGCCTGGTGACCGCGCTCAACCCCGTCATCGGCTACGCCGCGGCCACCAATGTGGCGGCCCAGGCCCACGCCACCGGCGCCAGCGTCGCCGACATCGTGCTGGAGCAAGGCTTGCTGAGCCGTGAGCAGCTGGATCTGCTGCTGAAGCCGGAAGAGCTGACCCGGCCGCGCTGGGTGACCGTGTAATTGCTTTCCCTTGTCTGACTTATCGTTGTGAGCGTTTCAACTTGATCAGGCCGCCTTGCGCGGCCTGTTTTTTTTATCGGGGCCGGCCGCGCTTGCGGCGGGCGCGGAATGCGGGTATAAAAAATTGTGCAATGCACAATGAAAGGGCGACGAATGCACGCTGCGCTATGGTGGGGTCTGGAGTTTCCGCGCGGCCTGTGCGCGCTGGGCGCCGAACAGTGGCGCGTCCGGCGGCAATGGCTGCGCTCGGGCTGTTTTCACGGCGCCACGGTGTGGCGCGGCGCCGCGCCGTGGCCGGACAAGCTGCGCCGCGTGTTGACGCGCGCGGGGTCGGACTGGCTGGCGCTATGCTTTGACGACAGCCAGGCGGCGGAGGCCTTGCTCAGCCAGATGCGGGCGCATCCCCTCTGGCGCGGCGAGGCCGGCGACCGGCTGCTGGCCTGGCAATTGAACGGCCAGCGCCAGTGGCGGGCGGGCCTGTTGCAATGGGGACGGGCGCTGTCCCTTTAGCCGTGCGCGGGGAAACCGCTTCCAGCATCGGCGAATAGCCGCCATAATCGCGGCTTTCCATCGCACAGGGCGGCACGCCATGGCCAATCATTCCTTGTTGACCCCCGCTCAACTGCAAACGCTGGCTCCGCAATTGCAACAGTACGCGCAAGACCAGTTCGGCATCGAGCTGGGGCAGTTCGACGCGCAATTCCTGTTGGACTTCGTCGCCGACAAAATCGGCAGAGACATTTACAACAAGGCGTTGGACGACGCGCAGTTGGCGCTCGCCGCGCGGATGGAGTCCCTGCAGGCGGCGATTTGGGAATTGGAGAAGTAGGCGCGGAGCGCGCGGCCTTGCCGCTTGCATCCGGTTTGCGGGTACAATCGGCGTTCCACCCTTCACTTGCGGTACCCATGCTCTACTTGCGTTTGATGTTGAAAGGCTTTGTGCTGGCGATTTTGCTGGTGGTGCTGGGCTTCAGCTACGTGGCCTGGAGCATCGTCGATTTCGGCGGCAGCGCAAACGAACCGCAAGCCGACGCGGCGCTGGTGTTGGGGGCGGCGGCCTGGGGCAAGCGCCCGTCGCCGGTGTTCCGCGAGCGCATCAATCATGCAGTCAAATTGTACAAGTCCGGCAAGGTGCGCTGGATTGTGTTCACCGGCGGCACGCCGGAACCGGGTTATCCGTCCGAAGCCGACGTCGGCCGCGACTTCGCCGCCAAGCAAGGCGTGCCGATGACGGCGATGCTGGCGGAAAACCAGTCGCGCACCACTTGGCAAAACCTGGAAAACGCGCGCGAATTGAGCAGCCAGTTCGGCATCCGCTCCTTCCTCTTGGTCAGCGATCCGCTGCATATGCGCCGCTCGGTGCTGATGGCCACCGACATCGGCCTGACCGCCTATCCCGCGCCCACGCAATCCAGCCGCTACCGCACGCTGTCCAGCTGGTCCCGCTTCCTGGCCAGGGAAACCTGGCTCTATATCGGCTACCGGGTGTTCCGCAAGCTGTCCTGATCGCGCCCGCGGCTCGAAGCGTCCAGGCATAAAAAAACCGGCGACAAGCCGGTTTTTTCACGTCGGACGGAAAGGGATCAGCGGCTGTGCCACAGATCGATCAATTCGCCGCCTTCCACCGATTTCACTTCGGCGCGGGCTTGCAGCCAGGACAGCAGTTGCAGGCGCAGCTCGTCGCTGATCTTGACCTCGCCCACCGGGAAGGCCACGCCTTCCAGCTTGCCGGCGCCGTCGAAATGGCCGCCGAAGCTGATGCCGGCCTCGTCCACCTGGATCAGCCAGGCGTCCAGCAGCGCCTCGGAATCCGCGCCGTCGTGCAGCATGGAGATCAGATGAAAGCCCAGCTCGCGAAATTCGCCTACACGCATTTTCTTGCGTTGGCGGGTTTTCAGACGGCTCAGGCGGTGCGGGGAGTTGGGGTTGCGCAGGGACATGACTGCTCCTTATTCAAAGACCTGGCGATGATAGCAGGCTTGCCGGCTTTGTGCTCCGCCGGCTGCGCGTAGGTTTCTGTCACTCTAACTAAACAAATATCATATAAAAAGGTAATTATTTGCCGTAGTCATTGCCATTGGAATGGAATTAGTATTTTTTCTCATTCTCAATACATGAAATGGATGACTACAGGGATGAAAAGCACAAAAACAATATTGGCTGTGTCCGTGATGTCCGCGTTGCTGAGCGCATGCGGCGGCGGTGGCGGCGGCGGTAACGCCGGCAGCGGCGGTTCCAGCGTCGGAACGTCGGCATCTGGCAGGATGCTGGCGACGGACGGCGCGGAAGTGGCGGCGCTGACGTGCTCGGGCAATGTGTGCCGCTTGCCGGCCTCGGCCGGCAGGGCGCAGTCCGGCTCCGTCTACCAGTACACCAATACCGGCGCGCAGGCGCAAACGGTGTCTATCAGCGGCAAGCCCTTGAGCGCCGCCTGGCAGATGGTGGTGTCGCGCATCAGTTCCGGAGACACTTCGGGCCAGGCCAAGCTGGCCGCTTCCGGCCTGCGCGGCGGGTCGGACGCCGCGGCGGAACGTCTGGAGGCGGAGAGCCAGGCGGTGATGGCCGCGGTTGGCGCGTCGGCCCGCTCCGGCGCCTTGTCGCTGCGCGGCGCCGGTTCGCACCGGCTGCTGGCGGAGCAGGCGAGCTTGCAGGCGGCCAGCTACGCGATCGGCGACAAACGGGTCTGGCACGATATGGACGGCGATAGCGCCACCAGCCTGCAAGCCATGCGCGATTTGCCCAACGGCGGCGGCAAAGTTTACGTCTGGGCGCAGGACGGGTTGGACGTCAGCGTGGGCAGCGATCAGGCCGACGCGCTGGCCGAGCGCTTCGCCAACAGCGTCTATCCCTTGGAAGCCTCGGTCGTCAGCGAGCCCTGGGGCAATGACATCGATCCGGGCTGGCGCGCGCTGGCGCTGCCCGGCGACACCAAGGACGTGCACCTGGTGCTGAGCCGGCTGAACGATCCGAATCAGACCGGCGGCGGCCGCTTGCTCGGCTATGTGCGCTGGACCAACGCCTTGCTGGCGTCGGCCGCGCCGGCCATGTGCGGCGGCGACCAAGAGTGCCGCGACGTGGTGGGCAAGAGCAATCAGGCCTTGGCCACCTTCGTGGACCTGGACACCTTCGCCCAGGCCGATCCGGGCCGCAACTGGAATATGAAGGGCAATGGCCCCAGCCTGGCCCTGTCCACGCTGGCGCACGAATACCTGCATGTGCTCTACGCCTACAACAAGATCCTGCGCAAACCGCCGGGTTCCGGTCAGCCTACGGTATGGGAAAACGAGCTGGCGGCCCAGACCATGGGCTATCTGGTGTCGGCGGACACCTTCACCGGCGGTCGCGGCAGCGACGCCAACTCCCATCCGGACCTGCGCCGCGGCGGCGATTTCGAAAGCTTTCTGCGCCGGCCGGCTTGCAATTTGAAGGGCTGGAGCGTGGCGGCGTCGAATTACACCTGCTACCCGAAGGCGCTGGCGGCGGGCATGCAGATGCTGCATCAGTTCGGCGCGGGCGTGATGAAGCCGTGGGTGACCGGCGCCAATACCGGCGAAGCGGCCTTGAACGACGGTTTGCGCGCGGCGGGCGCCGGCGATTACAGCAGCCTGATGCTGCGTCTCAACACCACGCTGGCGCTGGGCGGCAATCCGGCCAGCGGTTACGGCTTCCCGGCCAAGACGCTGAGCCTGCCGGCCAACCAGTATTTCCCGAACGGCAAGAGTTTGTTGTTGCCGGCGGTGCCCTTCCAGGCGCAGGAAATCGGCTGGAGCGCGTTGGCGACGGCGGAAACCTATAAGCAGAGCCTGCCGCTGTCGCGCGGCGTGGCGCGGGTGACGGTGCCGGCCAACAGCCATCTGATCCTGCTCAAGCCATGATGCGCGGACTGCTGCTGTGGCTCGGCCTTTGCGCCGGCGCCGGCGCGATGTCGCTGCCGCCGTGGGAGGAGGGCACCCTGGTCGCCGTCGGCGCGCCGCCGCTGGTGCGCTTGGGGGTGGAAAAGGGGGATGGAGGCACCTTCGTCATCCAGCCCGCTGCCGACGGCCAGGGCCTGGGGGCCGCGGAAGTGGCCGCGTTGAAGCAGCGGACTGGTTCGCGCATTCGCTATCGGGCCGGGCCGTTCAAAGCCCATCCGCTGCTGGGGCGCGAGGCCGTGCTGCTGCAGGCGGAAGTACTTGAGACGCGTTGAGTCGTAAAAACCGCCTGGCTTCGAAGAAGCCAGGCGCTTGTCTTCCGCGTCTACAGACCCAAATCCCGCCACATCGCGTCTACGCGTTGTTTGACCGCCTGGTCCATCACGATGGGCACGCCCCACTCGCGGTTGGTTTCACCCGGCATCTTGTTGGTGGCGTCCAGGCCCATCTTGCCGCCCAGGCCGGACACCGGGCTGGCGAAGTCCAGATAATCTATAGGCGTATGCTCGATCAAGGTGGTGTCGCGCACCGGGTCCATGCGCGTGGTGATCGCCCAGATCACTTCCTTCCAGTCCCGGGTGTTGACGTCGTCGTCCACCACCACGATGAACTTGGTGTACATGAACTGGCGCAGGAAGCTCCAGCATCCCATCATCACCCGCTTGGCGTGGCCGGGGTATTGCTTCTTGATGCTGACCACCGCCATCCGGTAGCTGCAGCCTTCCGGCGGCAGGTAGAAATCGACGATTTCCGGAAACTGCTTTTGCAGAATGGGCACGAAGACCTCGTTCAGCGCCACGCCCAGCACCGCCGGCTCGTCCGGCGGCTTGCCGGTGTAGGTGCTGTGGTAGATCGCGTTTTCGCGCAGGGTGACGCGGTCCACGGTCAGCACCGGGAAGCGGTCCTGCTCGTTGTAATAGCCGGTGTGGTCGCCGTAAGGGCCTTCCATCGCGGTGTCGTCCGGATGGATATGGCCTTCCAGCACGATCTCGGCGCGCGCCGGCACTTGCAGATCCGAACCCAGGCATTTGGTGAGCTCGGTGCGGCTGCCGCGCAGCAGGCCGGCGAACTGGTATTCGGACAGGGTGTCCGGCACCGGCGTCACCGCGCCCAGGATAGTGGCCGGGTCGCAGCCCAGCACCACCGCCACCGGGTAAGGCTCGCCGGGATGCTGTTGGCAGAATTCGCGGTAATCCAGCGCGCCGCCGCGGTGGGCCAGCCAGCGCATGATGACGCGGTTGCGGCCTATCAGCTGTTGGCGATAGATGCCCAGGTTCTGGCGTTTCTTGTTGGGGCCGCGGGTCACGGTCAGGCCCCAGGTGATCAGCGGCGCCACGTCGCCGGGCCAGCAGTGCTGGATAGGCAAGCGCTCCAGATCGACTTCCGCGCCTTCCCATACGATTTGCTGGCATGGCGCTTTGCCGACCTCCTTAGGCGCCATCGACAGCAATTGCTTCAGCAAGGGCAGCTTGTCCCAGGCGTCTTTCAAGCCCTTGGGCGGCTCCGGTTCTTTCAGGTAGGCCAGGGTCTTGCCGATCTCGCGCAACTGCATCACATCGGCGGCGCCCATGCCCAGCGCCACGCGCTCGGGCGTGCCGAACAGATTGGCCAGTACCGGGTAATCGAAGCGTTTGCCGTCCTTGACTGCCTGTTCGAACAGCAGCGCGGGACCGCCGGCTTTCAGTACCCTGTCGCCGATCTCGGTCATCTCCAGATGCGGGGAGACCGGGGCCGCAATTCGTTTCAGCAGGCCTTGTTGTTCCAATTGGGAGACAAACTCCCGTAAATCTGCATATTTCATGACCATCTCATGATCTGGCGCAAAGTTTGATATTAGGTGCTTGGATAATCTGCCACCGGACGCCGAACGCTACTGCTGCCCGCAGTCAAAGTCAACGATGGCGGCAAGCGCCAGGCCTGCATTCGACCAAACATGACAGGAGAACCCAATATGAAAAAGCTCGCTCTCGCCGCAATGATCGGCCTGGTTTCCGCTAGCGCCTTCGCCGCTCAAGGCGACATCCTGGCGCGCTTCCGCGTGATCAATGTCAACCCCGACGCCAGCTGGAGCAACTCTGGCGTAGTGTCGGGTTTGAATGTCGACGCCAAGGACAGCTGGGCGCCTGAGGTCGACTTCACCTACATGATCACCAACAATATCGGCGCCGAGCTGATTCTGGGCACCACCCGTCACGAAGTCACCACCAACACCTTCGGTTCCGTCGGCAAGGTATCGGTGTTGCCGCCGACCTTGACCCTGCAATACCACTTCGCTCCTGACGCCACCTTCCGTCCCTATGTGGGCGCCGGCATCAACTACACCCGTTTCTACAATGACGGCCTGAAAGCAGGTAGTGCGACAGATCTGAGCGTGAAGAAAAACAGCTGGGGTCCGGCGCTGCAACTGGGCGCGGACTACGCGATCAACAAGAACTGGTTCGTCAACCTGGACGTCAAAAAAATCTGGATCAAGACCGACGTGACCGCGGATCAGCTGGGCGGCGCCAAACTGGGCGAACTGAAGATCGACCCGTGGGTATTCGGCATCGGCTTTGGCACCAAGTTCTGATCGGCTCGCCGCTTTGAATCCAAAACGCCCTACGGGGCGTTTTTTTCTTGCTTGTCGCGTTAGAATGGCCGATTGAGAACTTTCCGACACTGGAGAAGCAAGATGACTGATTGGGTTGCCCAGGCGGTGCGCAAGATAGAGGCCGATTTCAATCGCTCCAGCGACACCCATTTGATCCCGCTGCCCATCCCCGGCGCGCCGGAGATACAGCTCTATTTCAAGGACGAATCCACCCATCCCACCGGCAGCCTCAAGCACCGGCTGGCGCGCTCGCTGTTTCTATACGGCTTGTGCAATGGCTGGATACGCGAAGGCAGCACCATCATCGAGGCTTCCAGCGGCAGCACCGCGGTGTCCGAGGCCTATTTTTCCCGCTTGCTGGGCCTGCCCTTCATCGCGGTGATGCCCAAGAGCACCTCGCAGGAAAAGATCCGCGCCATCGAATTCTACGGCGGCCGCAGCCACCTGGTGGACGATCCCGCCACCATTTACGACGAATCCAAACGCCTGGCGGAAGAGTTGAACGGCCATTACATGGACCAGTTCACCTATGCCGAGCGCGCCACCGACTGGCGCGGCAACAATAATATCGCCGACACCATTTTCACCCAAATGGCCTATGAGCCGAATCCGGTGCCGGACTGGATCGTATGCGGCGCCGGCACCGGCGGCACCTCGGCCACTTTCGGCCGCTATGTGCGCTACCAGAAACTGCCGACCAAGGTCTGCGTGGTGGACCCGGAAAACTCGGTGTTCTACGACAGTTTCCATACCGGCAGCATGGACTGCCGCTGCGAAGGCGGCTCCGGCGTGGAAGGCATAGGCCGGCCTCGGGTGGAACCCTCCTTCATTCCCACAGTCATCGACAATGTGATCCGGGTGCCCAACGTCGCCAGCTACGCCGCCATCCACTTCCTGGAAGAAGTGCTGGGACGCCGCTGCGGCGGTTCCACCGGCACCAATTTCTACGGTGTTTGCGAACTGGTGGGCCAGATGCGCAGCCAGGGCCGCAGCGGCTCCATCGTCACCTTGATCTGCGACGACGGCAACCGCTACCAGGGCAGCTATTACAACCACGATTGGCTGCAGGCCAACGGTTTCGATATCTCGAACTGGGTGGAGCGCTACCGCCGCTTCTTCAATGAAGGGCAGTGGTAAGCGCTGTTTGGCGGCGCGTAGACGGCGAGATGCCGACAGTTGTTGTCAAAAAGCATCAATTATTTGAATTGAAACCATGTTGCGCCGCACCGAAAACCCAGCGTGCGGCGCGCGGTTTTCTGCTGAGAAAATAGCAACTTACCGGCCCGGCCCGAACGCCCGGTTCGCACAATGGAAAAAATGCGCTGAGGTCTTGAATTTTCAAGGGATTTCAACGGCCCCAGCTTTATCTTTTTTGTTAAACTGGCGCCCTTTTTCTTGGGCGGGGAAGACAATGGCTCTCCTTGAAATCAAAAATGTCGTCAAGCGCTTCGGCGACTACACGGCGGTCAACAATGTCAGCCTGTCGGTAGAGGCAGGCGAGTTCTTCACCCTGCTCGGGCCCTCCGGTTGCGGCAAGACCACCTTGCTGCGCATGCTGGCCGGCTTCGAGCAGCCGGATTCCGGCCAGATCCTGCTGGACGGTCAGGACATGTCGCAGGTGCAGCCGGAAAAACGTCCGGTGCACACCGTGTTTCAAAGCTATGCCTTGTTCCCGCACATGACGGTGCGCGAGAACATCGCCTTCCCGCTCAAAATGGCCAAGTGGGACAAGGCCAAGATCGCTTCCCAGGTGGACGAATTGCTGGAAGACGTGCGCCTGACCCAGTTCGGCGACCGCTACCCGCACGAGATGTCCGGCGGCCAGCGCCAGCGCGTGGCCATCGCCCGAGCGCTGGTGGACCGTCCGCGGCTGCTGCTGCTGGACGAACCGCTGTCCGCGCTGGACGCCAAGCTGCGCGAAGAAATGCAGCTGGAACTGATCAATCTGCAAAAAGAAGTGGGCATCACCTTCGTCTACGTCACCCACGACCAGGGCGAAGCGCTGGCGCTCAGCCACCGCATCGCGGTGATGAGCCACGGCCAGGTGGAGCAATTGGACGCGCCGGAAACCATTTACAGCAAGCCCAAGAACCGCTTCGTCGCGGACTTCCTCGGCCAGTGCAATGTGCTGGAAGGCAAGGTCAAGCGCGTGGACGGCGACACCATGCTGGTGGACCTGAAAGGCTGCGGCGAAGTGCGCTGCCTGACCGTGCCGGATGTGCGCGAAGGGCAGACCGGCTGGCTGGCGTTGCGTCCGGAAAAGGTCAAGCTGGACAAGAGCCTGCCGGCCCATGACGACGAAGCCTATTTCAAAGGCCGCGTTCACGATTGCCTGTACCTGGGCGACGTTACCCTCTACGTGGTGGAAGTGGGCGAGGGCGTGATGGTGGAGGCGATGCTGCCCAACAGCATTCCGGGCGTCGCCAAATTCTTTGACGACAACGACATCGTGGAACTGGCCTGGCGCTTCGACGCCGGCAGCTTCCTGACGGAGTAAACGCGCATGGCGATTCGAGATCGATTCGGCAAGTGGGCGCTGTCGTGGCCGCCGCTGGTCTACCTGATCCTGTTTTTCCTGGTGCCGTCGCTGATCATGGTGGTGGCGGCTTTCCGCAATCCGGGCGATTACGGCGGCCTCGCGCCGATGTACTACTTCGAGGAAGGCAAGCTGGTCTGGGATCTGACGCTGGACAACTTCCGCCGCTTGGTGGAAGAGCCGCTCTACATCGAGCTGTTCATCAAGTCCGCCGGCTATGCGGGGATCACTACCGTGGTTTGCCTGTTGATGGCCTATCCGCTGGCCTGGCTGATCGCCCGCTCCGGCAAGAAATACCGCGACCTGATGTTGCTGCTGGTGATCCTGCCGTTCTGGTCCAACTTCCTGATCCGCATCTACGCCTGGATGATCATCCTGGGGCCGCAATCGGCGTTCACCAAAATGCTGAACGTGGTGGTGACCTCGCTGGGTTTTGAACCGGTGCGTCTGCTGTTCACCCCGTTCGCCGTCATCGTCGGCCTGGTCTATGTGCATCTGCCCTTCATGGTGTTGCCGTTATACGCCAATCTGGAAAAACACGACATGGCCTTGCTGGACGCGGCGCAGGATCTTGGCGCCAACGCCTGGCAACGCTTCTGGCGCGTGACCTGGCCGCTGAGCCTGCCCGGCGTGTTCGCTGGCTCCGCGCTGGTGTTCATCCCGGCGCTGGGCATGTTCGCCATTCCGGACATTCTGGGCGGCACCGACTCCATCATGATCGGCAACCTGATCAAGCAGCAGATACTGGACACCCGCGACTGGCCGTTCGGTTCGGTGCTGTCCATCATGCTGACCGGCGGAGTGTTGTTGATCGCGGCCCTGGGCGCGATGGTGGGCAGAGGAGGCAAGAAACGTGGCTAAGAAACAATCCCGCTGGTTGTGGGCGTCGGCGCTGCTGACCTATCTCTTCCTCTATCTGCCGCTGGTGATCGTGGTGCTGTACTCGTTCAACGATTCCAGACTCAACGCGGAATGGGTGGGCTTCACCCTCAAGTGGTACGACAAACTGTTCCACAACGAGAAGATGCTGAGCGCGGCGGCCAACTCGCTGATCATAGGCATCATCGCCAGCGCCTGCGCCACCGTGCTGGGCACCTTGGCCGGCATCGCCATGCATCGCTACAAGCTGCGCTTGCTGCCCTTCCTGGTGCTGACGCCCATCGCCATCCCGGAACTGCTGATGGGGGTGTCGCTGGTGATCTTCTTCGTCATCGTCAACCAGCTGATCGGCATTCTGGAACTGGGCATGATCACCATCCTGCTGTCCCACGTCGCCTTCTGCATCGGCTTCGTCGCCATCGTGGTGCGGGCGCGGATGCAGGGCATGGACGACAGCCTGGTGGAAGCGGCGCGCGATCTGGGGGCGACGCCGTTCCAGGCCTTCCGCCTGATCACCCTGCCGGTGATCAAGCCGGGCATCATCGCCGGCGCCCTGATGGCCTTTACCTTGTCCATCGACGACTTCGTGATCACCTTCTTCACCGCCGGCGCAGGCGCCAGCATGCTGCCGCTGGAGATTTACTCGATGATCAAGATCGCGGTGACGCCGGAAGTGAACGCCGTTTCCAGCTTGCTGATGCTGTTGACCCTGGTGCTGATCGTCATTGCTTCGCGCGTGTCGCCCAGCGCGCTGCGGGCCAATGGCTGAGAGCCTGTTTAAGTAGTAGGGCCCCGGCCGGGCAACAAGGGAGCCGGCCGGTTTTTCATGTAGTCGCAACGCACTCGTGCGAATAGAAGGAAAAACGCAATGAAAAAAGTCCTGGTGACGCTTGCCCTGGCCGTATCTGCACAAGCGTACGCAGCGGAAGAATTGCACCTCTACAACTGGAACAACTACCTGTCGGAAAGCACCGCCAAGAGCTTCGAGGCTTATTGCAAGTGCAAGCTGGTGCAAGACTTCTACGGCGACAACGAAGAAATGCTGGCCAAGCTGGCCGCCGGCGCCAAGGGTTACGACATCGTGGTGCCGACCGGCTTCGCGGTGGAAGCGCTGATCAAGCAGGGCAAGGCGCAGCCGCTGGACAAAAAACAGCTGCCCAACTTCAAGAACCTGAACGCAGGCTATCTGAACAGCTTCTTCGACAAGGGCAACCAGTACTCGGTCCCCTACGCCTTCACCACCACGCTGCTGGGCTACAACGAAACCAAGCTGAAAGAGTTGGGCTTGCTGGACAAGGCCAATAGCTGGGCGCTGATCTTCGATCCGGCCGTATTGGCCAAGCTCAAGGGCAAGATCACCGTGCTGGACTCTCAGCGCGAGCTGGTGTCCGCCGCCTTGATGTATCTGGGCAAGCCGGCCAACTCCACCAATCCGGCGGACTGGAAAGCGGCGCGCGACGTGATCCTGAAGGCCAAACCCTACTGGGCCGCCTTCAACAACCAGAGCTATATCAAGGAACTGACCGTAGGCAACATCTATGTCGCGCTGGGCTATTCCAACGATATGTACCAGGCGCAGCAGGACGCCAAGAAGGCCGGCCGCAAGTTCGGCGTCAATTTCGGCTTGCAGAAAGAAGGCAACACCCTGTCGCTGGACAACTTCGTGGTGTTGAAGGACGCGCCGCGCAAGGACCTGGCTTACAAATTCATCAACTTCATGCTGGACGGCAAGAACGCCTCCGGTCTGACCAACGAGATGGGCTCGGGCAACCCCAACGCCGCCGCCGGCAAGTTCGTCAAACCGGAACTGACCAAGGTGCATGCGATCTTCCCGACCGCCGGCGAACTGCCGCGCCTGCAACAGCTGAAGGACTTGAACGCCAAGGACCGTCGCGAGCTGAACAAGGTGTGGTCCGAGATCAAGCTGAAGTAAGCGGGATACTCTATATAGGAAAAGGCCGGGATTCCGGCCTTTTTTATTTCAGTCCCAGCGACGGCGCGCCAGCTCGCCGATGGAGGCGATGCGGATGTCCACATGCGCAGGCCGCCGCACCTGCTTGCTGACCCAGACCGTTTTCATGCCCAGCTTCTTCGCCGTCAGCAGATTGGGCAGCGAGTCCTCCACCATGATGCAGTGTCGCGGATCCAGCCGCTCTTGCGCCAGAACTTTACGGAAGGCGCCGACATGCGGCTTGGGCACGTAGTCCACTTGCTCGACGCCATATATGGAGTGGAAGTGCCGCTCTATCGCCAGGCGCTGCAAAATGCCTTGCACATAATGGTGCGGGCCATTGGAGAAGATCAGCTTGCGGCCCGGCAGCGCGCTCAGCGATTCCGCCAGATTGTGCTCGGCGAATAGCCATTGCTCCAGTTCTTCCAGCTTATGGGTTTCCAATAGGAAGTCATGAGGGTCGATGCCGTGGTGGGTGACCAGCCCATGCATGGTGGCGCCGTATTGCGCCCAATAGCGCTCGCGCAGCAAGCGGGCTTCCACTGCGTCCACTTGCAGATGTTTCATCATATAAGCGGACATCGCGTGGCTGATATGGGCGAAGATGCCGCCGCTGGCGTGGTGCAGCGTGTCGTCCAGGTCGAAAATCCAGGTTTTGTTGCGCATGATTGTGCTTCTAGAAGGGCGGACGAGGAGGGGAATTATCGTTTTTTCAATCCGGAAACGACAGTCCCTACCAGTGCATGGCGGCTACGCTGAAATTCTTCATATGGATGATTCAATATAAATCATGGGGATAGCTTGCGAGAGGCCTCTTTTGTCAAAAATCTTTCACGAAAGGTGTTGACGGGTTTAGGGGGCTGACGTATAGTTCGCCTCCTCAGCAGACAACGCAGCGCCGGATAACGAAACGCAGCGACCTGCACCGATCTTTAACAGAACGAATAACCGATAGGTGTAAGTGCTCGGTCGATG
>NZ_JBMDJX010000012.1:0-145907 GCF_057809415.1 Chromobacterium sp. FG22
AGATCACCTTCGACGACCAGCGCGGCGCGGAGCGGGTGATGGTGCACGCCGAGCGGGACATGCAGCAGACCACCGAGCGCAATAGTTCGGAGGCGGTGGGCCAGGACCAGAACATCGATGTGAAAGGCACGTCGACCTCGGTCACCGGCGCGTCGATCAAGTTCACCGGGGTGTCGGTGTCCTTCACCGGCCTGTCGGTCAGCTTCACCGGGGTGTCGGCCAGCTTCACCGGCCTGTCCACCAGTTTCACCGGGGCGTCTACCAGCTTCACCGGCGTCTCCACCGGCTTTACCGGGGTGTCCACCGGTTTTACCGGCGTGTCCACCAGCTTCACCGGCATTTCGACCGGTTTCACCGGGGTGTCCACCAGCTTTACCGGCGTGTCCACCAGCCTGACCGGCACGCGCACCTCGGTGACCGGCACCTCGCAGGGCATGACCGGCATTTCCACCTCGATGACCGGCACCAGCGTGTCGGCCACCGGCATGTCGCAAAGCATGACCGGGGTGTCGTCCTCTTATACCGGCACCTCCACCAGCGTCACCGGCAGCAAGATGTCGGTGACCGGCACCTCCAAGAGCGTGACCGGCACTTCGATGTCGGACACCGGTTCCTCGGTCAGCATCACCGGCACCTCGATGTCCACCACCGGCTCGTCCACCAGCGTGACCGGCAGCAAGATGTCCACCACCGGGTCCGACGTCGGCGTCACCGGCTGTTCGGTGTCCACCACCGGCGCTTCGGTCAAGTTGGTGGGCAGCGATACCTCGATGACGGGTTCCGAGACCAAGGCGGTGGGCAGCAAGATGTCCACCACCGGTTCCAGCATCAGTTCGGTGGGGTCTGAGGTCAGCAGCACCGGCTTCAGCAACTCCACCACCGGTTTCAAATACTCCTACACCGGCGCGTCCTACTCGGACACCGGCGTGGATCTGAAAAAAGTCGGCATGGAGGTCAAAAGCTGATGCCCTTGCGTCATATCAAACCCCAGGCGGCGCTCGTGTCCTCGTCGCGCACCCAGATCGGCGCTCAAGCCATGTTGCGCGTCGGCGTCGGCGTCGGCTTCCGCCTGAGCGATCCCTTCATCCTGGCGCACGAGGCCGCGTGCTGGGAGGCGATCAAGGCCGCGGAGCCGGCGCTGCCGCTGTTCGAGCCGGCCATGCCCAAGCTGCGCGCCGAATGGCTGTTGCTGGGCAGCGCGCATTATCGTGGCCCGGCGGCCGGCGCCGGTGCGCTGGACTGGCTGGCCGAGGCCGAGCTGGGCGGCGTGCGCAAGATCGCGAGTTGCCGGGCGCGGCCGCGCGTGGACGGCGGCCGCGCCGAGGCCAGCCTGGCGCTGGACCCGCGTCAGGCCGCCGCCGGCCTGCAGGGCGAAAACCCTTTCGGCCAACGCCACGCGGCCCCGCCCTTGCAACGGGTCCGCGGCCTGAGCGTGAGCCCGGCGCCGCTGGCGGCGATGGGGCCGCTGGGCAGCGACTGGCCGGAACGCCGCCAATGGCAGCCGCGCTTCGCCGGCTCGCCGCAGGCAATGGCGGAGGACGGCAGCCATATGGGCTGGCCGGCGGCCACCGATCTGCGCTTCTTCCAGCAGGCGGCGCCGGACCAATGGTCGGAGCAGGCTTGCTGGCCGGCGCAAGCGCCGTACGCGCTCAGCGGTTTTCGCGGCGGCGAGCTTCAGGGCCGCTTGCCGGCCCTGCGGCCGCTGCTGCTGGCCGGGCGCGGCGACGGACCGCTGGACGAGCGCCCGGAACTGAGGCTGCAAACCGTATGGCTGCTGCCGGACGCGGATCTGGGCGTGATGTGGTGGAACGGCTTCCTGCCGCTGGATTACGTGCTGGACGACAGCGTCGGCCGGCTGGCGCTGGGCTTCAAGGACGCCGCCGAGCCGGAGCGGCCGGCGGAGCTTGCCGCCTTCGCCGAGCGCCGCGCGCGGCTGGACGACCAGGACCCGCTCTTGCTGGCCGATCACGCGCTGATGCCGGATCCCGCGCGCGGCTGGGTCTGGGAACAGATCCTGGACTCCGCCGACCATCCGCGCTTCGCGCCGCCGCCGCGCGATCGCGCCGAGATCCGCGCGCGGCTGGAACAGAACCGCGAGGATTTGCGCGAGGCGCAGGCGGCGCAAAGCCGGCTGCAGTCCTTTGTCCGCGCCAATGAAAACGCCTTGGCCGGCCTGCCGCAGGCGGCGGCCGACGAGGAAGACTGGCGCGCGCGGCTGCAAAGCGAGCGCGGCCCCTGGAGCGAGCTGACCATACGCGACGCCGATCTGAGCGGCCTGGTCATCGACGGCCGCGAACTGAACCAGGTCCGCTTCGAACGCTGCAAGCTGGATCACGGCCGCTGGCGGCAATGCCGGCTGGAGCAGGTGCAGTTCGTCGATTGCTCGCTGGCCGGCGCCGTGCTGGAAGCGGTGCGCTGGAGCGGCGGCGGCTTGAACCGCTGCAATCTGGGCGCCAGCGTCTGGAACGGCGTGGAGCTGGCGCAGCTGGGCATAGAGGATTGCCGGCTGGACGACATCGCGGTCAACGGCGGCGCCTGGCGCGCGGTCACCGTGCAGGGCGAGGGCGGCGCCGGCGGCCGGATCGGCCAGCTGCGCTGGGATCAGGTCAATTGGTGCCGGGTGCGGGCCGAGGACTGGCGCTTCACCGGCCTGCAGGCCGACGGCCTGGGGCTGGTGGAATGCCAGCTGCCGCGCAGCGGCTGGCGGCAATGCCGGCTGCTGAAGTTCAGCGCGCTGGACACCGATCTGTCCGCCAGCGTCTGGCAGCGCTGCCAGCAACGCTTCGGCGTGGTGTCGCACGGCAGCTCGCTGCGCCAGGCGCGGCTGGAAGACTGCGAACTGCTGTCGTGCAGCTGGCAGGAGCTGGACGCGGCGCAGCTGCGGATGGAGCACTGCGCCTGCCCGCAACTGCACGCTCAGCGGCTGCGGGCGCCGGATTCGCTGTGGCGGGGCTGCGCGCTGGACGGCCTCAACGCCACCCACGCCGATCTGACGCGCGCCCGCTTCGAGGCCTGCGCCTTGAAGGACGCGCTGTTCTACGGCGCAAGCCTGGAGGACAGCCGGATGGAGGGCTGCAATCTGATCGACGCCAAAACCGCCTGGATGCGGCCGCCGTCCGGCGGCGGCTGGAGAGGCAATCTGGAAACCGGACGCCAGGACTGGCCGAGGAGGGCGCCATGAGCGCGGCGGGAGAGGAGGTCTTGCGGGAGCTGGCCGGGCAGTTGCCGGCGGTGGTGGAGGGGCTGCGTTTCGACGCGCCGCCGGCGGCGACGCTGAACCGCGCCGTCTACATCGACTGCCGTTTCGAAGGCGTTCACTGGCAGCGGTGCCGCTTCGAGGAGGTCCGCTTCGTCAACTGCCGTTTCGAGGCCAACCGTTTCGAACGCTGCGTCTGGCGCGAGCTGGGCTGCGCCGACAGCCAGTTCATCGACTGCGTTTGGGACGAATGCGAACTGGAACGGGTGGGCTGGCAGCGGGTGAGCGCGTCCGGGGCCCAGTGGCGCGGCGGGCGGCAGCGCGACTTTTCCTGCGTGGAGCTGGACGCGGCCGATTGGCGGCTGAGCGATGTGCACAGCGCGCACGGCTCCTTCGTCGATTGCCGGCTGCGCGAGTGGCAGTTGCAGGGCGGGCGCTGGTCGGACAGCGCCTGGATCCGCAATCAGCTGGATGGTTTCAGCGTGGAAGGCGCGGAGCTGCGCAACTTCATCCACGGCCAGAGCCGGGCGCGGCGCGTGGCGCTGAGCGCCTGCCGGGGCCTGAACGCGCGCTGGATAGATTGCGAGCTGGAGCATATGGCGCTGGACCACTGCGAGCTGCGCCAGGCGGCCTGGTCGCACAGCGTCTGGAACGGCGGCGCCATCCGCGCCAGCCGTCTTGCCGGCGCCAGCTTCGACCAGGCCCGGCTGCGGCGGGTGCAAGCGCGCGAGGCCGATCTGGAGCAGGCCCTGTTCGACGGCGCGCGGCTGGAGGACTGCGCCTTCGAGCAATTGAGCGCGCCGCGGCTGTCGCTGCGGCAGGCGCGGCTGGAACAGGTCAATCTGTCCGGCGCCAATTTGCGCGGGCTGGACGCCAGCGGCGCCGCGCTGCAGTCGGTGAAGCTGTCCGGCTGCGATTGCCGCGGCGGCAGGCTGATAGGCCAGCCGCGCGGCGCATGGAGCGCGGCGGACACCGCCGGCGCGTTGTTCGACGATAGCAAACTTGAGCAAGACCGGGCCTGGCGGCAACAGGCGCAGCCCGGACCTAGAGGAGCCGCATGATGACATGGATGCAAGAGAGCGCCCTGGCCTGGGCTGAAACCCCGGCCGAATCCGATCCGGTGCTGCGCGCGCTGCGCGTGGCCGCGCCGACGCCGCGCCCCAGCCAGGAATGGCTGCCGGCGCGGGTGTGCGCGCAAGGCGAGGGAGACGGCGAATGGCTGGTCCGGCTGCCGACCGGCGCGCTGCGCCAGGCGCGCGCCGCCTTCAGCTGCCTGGTGAGGCCGCAGCGCGGCGATCTGGTGCAATTGGCGGCGTCGGAAGAGGGGTGCTGGGTGCTGGCCGTGCTGGAGCGCCCGCAGCCGGGCGGCGTCTGCCGGCTGGAACTGGGCGCGGCCAGCGTGCAGCTGCACGCCGCCGAACTGCATCTGTGCGCCGACGGCGAACTGAGCCTGAACGGCCGGCAGCTCAACAGCCGCGCCCAGGCCATCGCCACCGCGGCACAGGAGCGGCAGACCCATATCGGCGGCACCGACGCCGCGCACTGCGGCAGCCTGCTGCTGCACGCGGACCGCCACATGGGGCTGCACGCCAAGAGCACGGCGCTGAGTTCGGCTTCGCTGTTGAAGCTGGACGCCGGCCAGATCCACGTAGCTTGAGGAGAATCGCGATGTTCGCCAATTGTTCCGCGGGCGGCATGGCCCTGGCGGCCTCCGACGTCTGCAAGACCCCGCCGCTGGGGATTCCGTCCACCTACGCCAATATCGCCAACAAGCCGGAGGCGGTGCCCAATGTGCCGACCATCATTTACGCCGGCGGCCCGGTGCACAACCTCAACACCATCATCCCGATGACCCACGGCGACGAGGGCGGTTCGATGGGCGGCGTGGCTTCCGGCACCGTGGCGGCGTTGTCCCGCCACGTGACCGGCTCCGGCAAGGTGCTGATCCAGGGCGCGCCGCAGACGCGGCTGACCGACACCAATCTGCCCAATAACCAGAACACCGCCGGGCAGACGGTGGCTCCTTCTCAGACCATCACCATGACCTTGAGCTAATGACCTCCTTCTCCTTTGTCCGGCGCACGCTGCTGCTGTGCGCGCTGGCCGGCCTGGCGGGCTGCTCCTCGCTGTTCTCCTCGCGGAGCGACGAGGGGCCGCGCCAGCTGCACGTCACCCTGGTGGGCGGCGGCCAGCTGAACAACAGCGGCGGCGGCCCGCGGCCGGTGCAGGTCTGCCTGTACGTGGTGCGGGAGGCCAACTGGCTGCCGCCGGCCGGGCTGGAGGATTCCAGCTGCGCCCAGCGCGGCCGCGAAGTGGCGGCCGAATCCCGCCACGTGGTGGCGCCCAATCAGGTGCAGCAAGTGCTGCTGCCGGCCTCCGGCTCGGACCCGGTCTGGCTGCTGGCGGACGCGGACTTCGCCAGCAAGCCGCCCGGCTACGCGCCGCTGCGCATCCGGGTGGACGGCCGTCAGCTGATCCATCTGGCGGTGCTGCTGGAGCGCAACCGCATCGTCGACGCGCTGCGGCCCGCCCCCTTGCCGGCGGACGCCTCCGCGGCGGCGCCCGCCGCGTCGCCGCCGCCGGCCAAGCCCGGCCGCAAGCCTTGGCGCAAAACGCGCAAGGCGCCCATCGCCCATCTGGAGGAAAGCCCATGAGCGCTTTGCCGGTAGGACCCGTCGCCTGGAGCGACGGCATGTTGATAGAAACCCAGCATTTTCAGCAGCAGGAACGCCATCTGGCCCATCAGTTCGGCCTGCGGATGCGCCAGACCTCCAACCACGGCTGGGGCTTTTTCCGGCTGGACGTGGACAGCGACGGCCTGGGCCTGGGCCGGCTGGGCCTGCGCGCCGCCGAAGGCGTGCTGCCGGACGGCACCCCGTTCGCGCTGCCGGCGCACGACCCCTTGCCGGCGCCGCTGGACACCTCGGAGGCCCAGGCCGGCGACATCGCCTGCCTGGCTTTGCCGGCCGCCGGCTGCGGCGGCCCGGAAATGGCCTTCGGCGACGCGCCGGCCGCCGCGCGCTACCACGCCGCCGCCACCGAAGTGCCCGACCTCAGCGTGGGCCTGGACGCGCCGGGCTCGCCGCGGCGGCTGACGCTGGAAACCGGCCGCATGATGACGCGGCTGTGCTGGCAATCGCAATTGCGCGCCGATGAAACCGCCTTGCCCTTCGCCCGGGTGGCCGGGCGCAGCAGCGCGCTGACCCTGCTGCTGGACCCGCGCTTCATCCCGCCGCTGCTGGACAGCCGCGCCCACCAGACGCTGCGCGCGCTGATCGAGGAATTGCAAAGCACGCTGCAAGTGCGGCTGGCCGGCAGCGCCGGCTTGCGCCTGCTGTCCGCCGGCGGCGGCCTGGCCGATCTGGTGGAGCTGATGCTGCGCCAGGGCATTGCCGAATACCGGATGCGGCTGGCCCACCTGGACGCCTTCGACCCGCTGCCGCCGGCCTTGTTGTTCCAGGAGCTGATCGGCCTGTTGGGCCGCCTCAGCGTGCTGCCCGGCGTGGACGAGGCCCTGGCCGAGCGGCAGTTCGTCTATCAGCACAACGACCTGCAAGCCGGGTTCGAGCCGCTGGCGGCCACCTTGCGCTACGCGCTGGCCAGGGTGATCGAAACCCCGGTGCTGCCGCTGAAGTTCGAGGACCGCGGCGACCAGGTCCACGTCTGCGTGGTGGACCGCCAGTGGAAGCTGCAGAAGATGGTGTTCGCCTTCTCCGCGGCGATGCCGGCGGACAAGCTGCGCCAATTGCTGCCGCAGCAGGCCAAGCTGGGCGCGGTGGAGCAGATCCAGAAACTGGTGGACCTGCAATTGCCGGGCGCGCGCCTGATCCCCGCGCCCAATCCGCCGCGCCAGGTGCCGTACTACGCGCAGAGCGTGTATTTCGAAGTGGAATCCAGCGACCCGTTCTGGGCGCAGGCCTTCGCCGGCTCGGCGCTGGCGCTGCGCATCGTCGGGGACTTCCAGGACTTGAGGTTTGAGGCTTGGGGGTTGCGCGAAGGCAAGGTCGCTTAGAACCTGTTTACGATCGGCTGCGCGTCGGCGATACGGCGTTGAAAACGTCTTCGAAATGCTCATGTACCAACCGTACATTCCGCTTTCTCAGCCGTTTTCGCCTTGTCTCGCCTTAGCTCGCAAGCTCGTAAACAGGTTCAAAACCCAATAGCCGAAAGAGTGAACCTAAATGAATCTGCTGCATAATTTTTCCTCCATCTTTCGCCGGGCCTCCACCGCGCACCTGAACAGCGGCATGCTGGAAGGCGCGATGCGCAGCCGGCTGGAAAACCTGCCGCTGCTGATGCCGGGCCAGCAAGTGTCCACGCTGGACGCCCAGCCGGAGCCTGAGACGCTGGACGCCTTGCCGCTGGCGCTGCCGCCCGCCGCGCCGCCGACGGCGGGCGCGGGCAGGGCGCAGGCCGAGCCCGACGACGCGCCGGTGATCTATCAGCGCTCCGGCGCGCGCGGCGGCCTGCTCAAGGCCGGCCTGCAACAGGCGCAATGGGACAATCCCTTCATCTCCCACGCCTTGCCCGCGGTGCTGCAATTGCAGCGGCTGCAAGGCGGCGCGGCGGAGAGCCAGGCGCAGATCCGCGCCCAGCTGGGCCTGGAACTCAAGCTCTACCGCGAACGCCTGGCGGCCTCCGGCTGCGAGTGGCAACAGGCCCAGGACGCTTCCTACCTGCTGTGCACCTATCTGGACGAGGTCTGCAACGACGCGGCGCGCGGCGCCGGCCAACAGCCCTACGACGGCGAGCGCAGCCTGCTGGTGGAGTTCCACGACGACGCCTGGGGCGGGGAAGACGCCTTCGCCGACCTGCAGCGCTGGCTGCGCCACGAGCCGTCGCCCACCCCCTTGCTGGAGCTGTACGAACTGGTGCTGGCCCTGGGCTGGCAAGGCCGTTACCGGGTGCTGGATCGCGGCGAGGCGCTGCTGCAGGATTTGCGCTCGCAGCTGCACGCGGCGATCTGGCGCCAGCGGGAGCCGGAGCCGCTGGGCGCGGAATTGATCGCGCCGCCGCCCCCGCCGCCGCCGCCGGAACCCGAAGCCCCGCCGCGCCAGCGCTGGCTGACCCCGCTGCGCGGTGGCGCCATCGCGCTGGGCGTGGTGGCGCTGGCCTACGGCGCGGCCAATATCAGCCTGGACCTGCTGGGCCGGCCGATACGCGAAGCGCTGGCGGCCTGGACCCCGCCCTTGCGCAGCATCAATCTGGCCACCACCTTGCCGCCGCCGCTGCCGCAGCTGCTGTCCGAAGGCTGGCTGGTGGCCTATAAGCATCCGCAAGGCTGGCTGCTGGTCTTCCGCAGCGACGGCGCCTTCGACGTGGGCAAGGCCGAGGTGAGGGCTTCCTTCCAGAAAAACATCGAACGGCTGGGCCAGGCTTTCGCGCCGTGGCCGGGCGATCTGGAGGTGATAGGCCATACCGACCGCCAGCCGATCCAGACCAGCGCCTTCCCCAGCAATCAGCGCCTGTCCGAGGCGCGCGCGCGCTCGGTGGCGGACACCCTGCGCCAGACGGCGATTCCCGGCGGCGCGCAAGCGCCCGACAACGCGGTGGCGCGGCGCATCGATTCCTCCGGCCGCGGCGACAGCGCGCCGCTGGACGCGGCGCAAACGCCGGCCGCCTATGAGCGCAACCGTCGCGTCGACGTGTTGTGGAAAGTGGCGGACGCGGCCAAGGGCGCGGCGCCCGGTCAAAGCGCTCAGACGCCGGCCCCGCTGGCGCTGGCCCCGGGCGTCGGCATCGCCAACGGCCCCAGCCCGCTGGAGCCCGGCTATAAGGAGCAACAACCATGATCCGGCAAAGCATGCGCGTCTTGATCGCGCTTTTGATCGCGCTGGCGATCTGGTGGATAGGCCCGCTGATCTCCATCGGCGTCTACCGGCCGCTGGGCTGGGCCTTGCTGCGGCACATCCTGGCGGCGGCGGCGCTGATCTGGGGCTTCTGGCCGCTGCTGAGCTGGCTGTGGGGCCGGCTGACCGCCGCGCCGCGCGCCTTCCGACGCGCGCCCAAACCCGCGCCGGAACCGGAGCCGGACCCCGGCCCGCCGGACTATATCAGCGACACCTTGCAGCAACTGGAGCGCCAGCTGAGCCGCCGCGGCGGCGCGCCGCTGCCGTGCTATCTGCTCTTGGGCGCCGCCGGCAGCGGCAAAAGCAGCCTGCTGTCCTGGACGCTGCGCGACGGCGCGGCGCCGGCGACGGCGATAGGGCAGGGCCTGGGCCTGGATTTCCGCCTGTCTTCGGACGCGGTGTGGCTGGACACCCAGGGCCAGTGGAATGTCGGCGAAGGCTACGACCAGGAGGCCTCCGCCGCCTGGGACAAGCTGCTGGCCGGCTTGGCGGCCCTGCGCGATAAGGTCAGCGTCAGCGGCGTGGTGCTGTGCGTGGGCGGCGACGATTTGATTTCCATGGCGTCCAAACGCCGTCAGCAAATGGCCGCCACCTTGCGCCAGCGCCTGCTCAAGCTGCGCGACGGCCTGGGCCGCACCCCCAATGTTTACCTGGCCCTGACCGGGGCGGACCGGCTGGACGGCGCGCTGGCGATGCTGAACCAGATGCGGCCGGAGCGTTGGGCGCGCGGCATCGGCTTCCCGCTGCCGCTGGAAGCCGGCGCGGACGCCGCCGGCGCCTGGGCGCCGGCCTTGCACAGCCTGGAGCAAAGAGTGCAGCGCCAGGTGCAGTTCGCCGCGCCCCTGGCCGGCGAGGTGGAGGCCAACCACGCCCAGCTGCGCTTCGTGGAAGCGCTGGGCCGGCTGCGCCAGGCCTTGCAGGGCCTGCTGCCGCCGCTGTTCGCCCGCGACGGCGACGAGGACGCGGCTCATCTGCGCGGCCTGTGGCTGGGCTCGGTGGCGGAAGTGGCCGACATCGAAATCGACGGACCGGAACCGGCGACGCGGCCGCTGGGCGAGCTGTGGACGCCCTTGCTGCGCCAGGTGGCGGTGGAACGGCAGTTGATGGAGCAGAACCTGACCGCGGCCGAACGCCAGGCGCGGGAACGGCCGGCCCCGCCCGCGCCGCCCTCGCGCAAGCGTCGCCTGCTGAACGCGCTGCGCTGGGCGGCCTTGCCGGCCTTGGCGCTGGGCCTGCTGGTCTGGGTGGCCTGGGGCTATTTCGCCGAGCGCAACTATCTGGAATACGTCTGGGCCCAGTTCAGCGAGGGCAAGACGCTGGCGCGGGAACAGGCCGGCAGCGCGCCCAGCGCCGGATCGCCGCTGCTGGCGGTGGCCGCGCAGATGCGTTACGCCCAGGCTCAGGCGGAAAGCGCCGAGCGCGGGATGAGAACCCCGTATTTCGAGCACCGCCGCGTGGCCGAAACCGCCACCGCCACCTATCACCGCCATCTGCAGAAAACGCTGATGCCAGAGCTGTACAACGAGGTGAAACGCACCTTGCTGGCGCAGACCGAGGGCAGCCCCGGCGACATCTTCCTGACACTCAAGGTTTACTTGATGCTGTGCCGGCCGCAATACCGCTCCGCCGACGCGGTGGAGCGCTGGATCGCCGGGCGCTGGGAGGCGTTGTCCGAAGGCCAGTACAACGACGAGGACCGGCGTATGCTGATTGCCGACGCGCGCGCGCTGATCGCGCTGCCCGGCCTGCCGGCGGCACCGGAGGACGCCAATCTGGTGCAGACGGCCCGCGCCCGCGCCTCGCAGATTCCGGTGGTGACCCGGGTGCTCAACCATGTGCGGGAGCAGGGCTTGCCGGCGCAGATTCAGGACATCTCGCTGGCGCGCGCGGCCGGCTTCGGCTCCGCGATGAGCTTGCGCATGCGCAACAACGTGCCGGACACCGACAGCGCCGTTTCCGGCTGGTACACCCGCGCCGGCTATGTCGACGCCTTCCTGCCGCGGCTGGAAACCAGCGCCCGCGCCATGCTGGAGGAGCAGAGCTGGGTGCTGCGCAACGAACCGCTGCGCGGCAACGGCTTTGAAATCGACAGCCTGGTGCAGAAGCTGGCCGACAGCGCCCGCAACCAGTATCTGCAGGACTACATCACCGCCTGGCAAAGCTTTCTGGCCAATGTCAGCGTGCGCTCCGTCACCGGCCTGGACGACGCCGCGCAACTGGCGGCGTCCATGATGAACTCGCAGTCCCCGCTGGCCAATCTGCTGCGCTTCGCCGGACGCGAAACCATGTTGACCGGAAACTACGACGGCGGCATGGACAGCTGGATAGACCGCCAGAAGGCGCGGCTGGAGAAAAGCCGCCGCTCGCTGGTGGGCGAGATCAACGGCGAGCGCTACCGGACCACCTTGCTGCCGGAACACGCGGTGGAGGAGCACTTCCAGTCCTTGCGCCAGATCGCCAAGCAATTGGAGAAGAACGACAACAGCGGCAGCAATCCGCTGGCGCGGCTGTTCGATTCGCTGTACCGCCAGCTGGGTCTGGTCAACGGCGCGCTGCAAACCGGCCAGGTGCTGCCGGCGCAATACGATGTGTTCACCAAGCTGCGCGGCGACGCCGGCCTGCAGCCGGAACCGGTGCGCGGCATCATGCTGGACCTGATCAACAACGGCAGCGCCGCCACTTCCAGCCAGACCCAGGCGGTGCTCAACAAGGGGGCGGCCGGCGCCACGCGCAGCGCCTGCGACCAGGGCCTGACCGGACGCTATCCGTTCCGCCGCGGCGCCGGCGCGGACGCCAGCGTGGAGGGTTTTGAGCGGCTGTTCGCGCCGCAGGGCGCGATGGCGGTGTATTTCCGCGAGCATCTGGCCGCCTATGTCGACACCTCGGTCGCGCCGTGGAAGGCGCGCAGCGTGGACGGCGGCAAGCAGGCGCTGCTGAGCCCGGACGTGATAGGCGCTTACGAGAGCGCCAGCCGCATCCGCGACGCGATGCTGGACGACGGCGGACGCTTGCGCGTGCCCACGGTCTTGCGCTTCCTGGACATGGACCCGCAATTGGCCGAGGTGCAACTGGATCTGGCCGGCCAGACCCTGCGCTTCGCCCACGGCGCCACCACGCCGCAGCGCATCGACTGGAACGGCCAGAGCCAGAAGCTGGCGATACGGCTGCAGATGAAGTCGGTGGACGGCCGGGTCAACACCCTGCAATACGACGGGCCGTGGGCGCTGTTCCGCTTCTTCGACGCCGGCCGCGGCGTGGGCGGGACCGCGGACCGCCGCGAGCGTCTGTACCAGGGCAGCCTGGGTTCGGTGCGCATCGAGTGGCAGTCGCTGTCCTCGCCGTCGCCGCTGTGGTCCGGGCTGATCCAGTCCTTCCGTTGTCCGCAAGGCGGCTGACAACGGCTCCGGGGCCGGCGCGGCCGGTCCCGGGCAGCATTGCCGCCGTTTGCTTCATTCCATGACCCACTGAAAGGAAACACCATGACCAAGGCCGCAGAAAACATGATCAACCCGGCGGAAATCCTCAAGGCGTGCAGCGCCGCCCACCAGTACGGCCAGAGTGCCGGCGGCTCCATGGCGGAGCCGTTCATGAACTCGGTGCCGGGCATGTCCACCGCCTCCGGCAGCAACGCCAGCAATATGATAGGCAATGTGCAGGACGTGGGCCGTCAGATGCTGGATCACATGACGGCGATCAAGTCCGCGGTGGACAAGCAGGTGGCGGTGCACCAGGACCAGCAGCGCCGGCAGAAGACTTACGACTTCCAGCCGGACATGTCCGACCTGCGCCCCAGCGACGCCAAGGGCTTCCCCACGGAAATGCCGGAAGCCTTCTTCGCGCCCTTCATGAAGAAATAGGCGGGACGGGCGGGAGCCCGGGGCGCATCCCCGTTCCGGGCCCTGGCCGCCGTTCAGCCGCCGCTGTCGGCGAACTTCTCCAGATAGAGCTTGAGGCGCTCGCAGCCGTGACGGCGCAGCCAGTCGCGCATCGCGTCCACCATCGGCGGCGGGCCGCAGAGATAGATGTCGGCGGCCCGCGCGCGCAGCGCGTCCGCGTCCAGATGATCCGGGATCAGCCCGCGCTTGCCGCTCCAATTCTCTCCCGGCGCCGTCACCACCGGATGCCAGACAAAGCCGGGGAGCCGTTCGGCCAGGCCGCGCAAGCGCGGCAGCTCGCACAGATCGCCTTCGCGGTTGACGCCGTAATACAGCGTCACCGGCTGGCCGCAGCCGCCTTGTTCCGCCAATTGATCCAGCATGCCGAGAAAGGCGGACAGGCCGGTGCCGCCGGCCAGCATCAGCACCGGTTTGTCGATGTGGCGCAGATAGAAGCTGCCCAGCGGCGCCTCCAGTTCGATGCGGTCGCCGGCCCGCCAGCCGTCGCGCAGATAATTGCTCATCGCGCCGTCCGGCAGCAGCCGCACCAGAAAGCGCAGCTGCTTGTCCGCGCCGGGAGCGTGGGCGAAGGAGTAGGCGCGCCACTGCTCGCCGCCGGGCACGCGCAGCCTGGCGTACTGGCCGGGCAGGAAGGACAGCGCGCCTGCTGCGGCGGAGGCGTCCAGGCACAGCACGGCGCAGCTGTCCGACACCGGCTCCACCCGGCTGACCACGGCGCTGAGACGGGCGGCCGGCGCGCCGCGGCACAGGCTGGAGTCGAAGTCGAAGGAAAAGGCGGCGTTGGACAGCACCCGGGTCTGGCAGGACAGCACGCTGCGTTCCGCCAACTCCTCCGCGGACAGCGCCTCGGGGTCGACATAGTCCTGGCTGTAATCGCCGCGGTCGCAGCGGCCGCGGCAGGTGGCGCATACGCCCTCGCGGCAGTCCATCGGGATCTTGATGCCCTGGCGCAGCGCGGCGTCCAGCAGCAATTCCCCCGGCCGCGCTTCCAGAAATAGCGTTCTGCCATCGAGAAAATTCAAAGCCACTTGATGCATATCGGCGCTTTCCGATTCAAAGATGGTAGAAGTCCAACACCGCGTTGACGGTATCGTTCAGCAAGAGCACATGCTGACGCCGGATCAGCCAGCCGTCGCCGTTTCGCGCCAGCGTGTACGCGGCTCGGCCGTAAAAATAGTGGGTGTCGCCAAAGCGGGTGTAGAAGGTGGCCCAGTTGACGCGCGCCTCCACCAGCCCGTCCGCGCCGCGTTCCACGCGGAGATTGGCCAACTGGTGCAAGGTGCGCGGCATCGGGTTGCAGGCGGCGGATTTGCCGGTGCGGATGCGGAATACCCGGTCTTCCAGGCCGGCGCGGCTGGCGTAGTAGATCAGCGACATCTCGCGCTTGGGGTCGGTGGTGTACACATGCTCGGCGTCCCATTGCGGCACGTGGTATTCGCAGTCCGGCGCGTAATCGGCCAGGTAGGCGTCCCAGTCCTGGCTGTCGCAGCGCTCGGCGTGGCGGTAGAGAAACTGCTCCACCTGATAATGCAGTTCGATATTCATTGCTCGGCCTCCTCGGCGGCGGCGCGCCGCTCCAGCCCTTGCAGCAGGCATTGCCGCCAGGCGCTGTGCTGGTTGACGTACAGGCCCTCATGGGTGATTTCGGTCCCGGTCAGGCAGGGGCGGATGCCCAGGGTCAGGCTATTGGGCGTGGCGCCGGTCTGCCAGCGCGGGTGGCCGCGCGAGATGTCGCTCCAGCGCTCCAGCCGCCCCTGGAAGCCGCGCTGGGCCTCGCGGAACTCGGTCAGATCGTCCGGCGTGCCCATGCCGGACACATTGAAGAAGTCCTCGAACTGGCGGATGCGGTTTTCGCGGTCGGCGGCGGATTCGCCCTTGACGCCCAGGCATTGGCTTTGCACCAGGGTCTTGTTCCAGGCCAGCGGGCGGATGATGCGCAGCTGGGAGCTGATCTGGTCCATGAAGAACAGGCTGGGATAGATGTTGAGATTGCGCAGCCGGTGCATCATCCATTCCGCCTTGGCCTGGCCGTGTTCGGCCACCAGCCGCGGCATGATGCCGGCGTAGCCGGGCCGCACCGCGGGGTTGGGCATGTCGCTGAACAGCAGACTGTGGCCGTTGGGAAAGGAGAACCAGCCGTCGTCGGTGGCGGCGTCGCCGGCGCCCAGCTTGCTGTAGTCCAGCGTGGCGGCCTGCGCCTCGCCTTGCTGGCGGCTGACTTCCTGGCGGTGCTGCACCGTGGCCACGTAGTTGTAATGCACGGTGCTGACGTGGTAGCCGTCCAGGCCGTTTTCGTTTTGCAGCTTCCAGTTGCCGTCGTAGGTGTAGCTGGATTTGCCGGGCAGCACTTCCAGCTCGCCGCTGGGGGATTGCGCCACCATCATGTCGAAAAAGACCTTGGCGTCGCCCAGATAGTCTTCCAGCGCGTCCGCGCCGTCCGTGTCCAGGCTGACGAAGACGAAGCCCTTGTAGCTGGCGACGCGCGCCTGTTTCAGCGATCGGCCGGCCTTGTCGAAGTCCGCCGGGTATTCGCCCGGGGCCTTGACCTTGAGCAGGCGGCCGTCGTTCTTGTAGCACCAGGCGTGGAAGGGGCAGGTGAAGGTGGATTGATTGCCCTTGCACTGGCGCACCAGGGTGGCGCCGCGGTGCTGGCAGGCGTTGACCAGCGCGTGCAGGCCGCCGTTGGCGTCGCGGCTGACGATCAGCGGCTGGCGGCCGGCCTGCAGGGTGATGAAGTCGTTGGGCTCGGCGATTTCGCTTTCGTGACAGGCGTAGATCCAGACTTTCTCGAAGATCAGCTCCATCTCCAGCTCGAACAGCTGAGCGTCGGTGAACATGTCGCGGGCGATGCGGTAGACGCCGTCGTCCGGGCGGAAGTCCAGGCAGCCGCCGACGAAGCTGCGCCATTGCGCCGTGGTGCGGAAGGTTGTGCTCATCGTAATGTCCTTGAACAGGTTCTGCGTTCCGGCGAGCCCGCCGCGCCGGGCGGCGGGCCGCGGTTTCAATCAGTCCATCAGCCTTGGTCCATCAGGCCTGGGCGCGGGTGCGGCTGACCTCGGTGGAGGGGGCCGGAGCCGCTTCGCGGTGCAGGGTGAAGTTGAACTCGATGCGGGCGAAAGGCTTGCCCACGCCGCTCTGGCGCAGTTCCTCCGGCGCGCTGACGCGCTGGACGTCCGGCACCAGCCCTTCGCGCGTGCCGAAGGCGAAGTCGTCCCACAGATGCGGATCGTCCTGGATGTTGATCTGGGTGGTCAGCTTGCGGAAGCCCGGCGCGGACACGAAGAAATGCACGTGGGCCGGACGGTGGCCGTGACGGCCCAGCTGCCGCAGCAGACGGTCGGTGGCGCCGCCCGGCGGCACGCTGTAGCCACAGGGCATGATGCTGCGGAAGCGGTAGCGGCCTTGCTCGTCGGCGCGGATGCCGCGGCGCAGGTTGAAATCGCTCTGGGTTTTATCAAAGTAGGAGTAATTGCCCAGGCTGTTGGCGTGCCATACCTCCACCAGCGCGTGCGGCACCGGCCGGCCGGCGTCGTCCCGCACCTGGCCGCGCATGAACAAGGGTTCGCCGTCGTCCTTGCCGTCGTCCAGCCGCGCCTCGCATTCGCACAGCGGCGCGCCGGCCACGTAGAGCGGCCCTTCTATGGTGCGCGGCGTGCCGCCGAGCAGGCCGGCCTTGCGTTCGGCCTCGTCGGCGCGCAGGTCCAGGAAGTGTTCCAGCCCGAGACCGGGCACGATCAGGCCCAGCTCGCCGCTGCGGCCGGCGTCGGCCAACAGCTCCACCGCGCTCCAGAACTCCGACGGCTGGATGTCGAAGTCCTCGATCGCGTAGCACAGCTCGCGCATCAAGCGGTTGACGATGGCGCGGGTGCGCGGATTGGCCTGCTCGGTGGCGGTTTGGTCGAAGCGTTGCAGCAGGGCGTCGATTTCGGCGCGTTCCATGGTGTTTCTCCTTTGTTGACGGGCGGGGCGGGGGTCTTGTGTTTTGCCGCCGTCGCAGTGAACCGCTAAAGCGGGCGCCTAGCGGTCGTCGGCGTGGATGCTGGACGGATGCCGGTTCAAGGGCCTGACCTCGATGCGCATGAAGGGGAAGAGCGGCAGGCTGGACAGCAATTGGTGCAGTTCTTCGGCATCGGCGACGTCGAACACGCTGATGTTGGCGTACTGGCCGCTGAGCCTCCATAGATGGCGCCATTGGCCGCTGCGTTGCAGCGCTTGCGCGCGTTCGCGCTCGTCCAGCTTCAAGGCCGCCGCCCGTTCCGGGTCCAGGTCGTGCGGCAGTTGTACTTGCATTTCCACATGAAACAGCATGGTGGTCTCCTTGGGAGGTCGGGTGTCAGACCGCGTGCAGGCGCGGCGCGGTCCGGTCGCGGCGCAGGGCCGCCAGCTTGTCCGGGTCCGGGCGCACGCCCAGGCCGGGGCCAGACGGCAGTTGCAGTTCGAAGTCGCGGTAGCAGAGCGGCTCGCTCAGCAATTCCTCGGTCAGCAGCAGCGGGCCGAACAGCTCGCTGCCCCAGTCCAGCCGTTCGAAGGTGGAAAACAACTGGGCCGAGGCGATGGTGCCGATGCCGCCTTCCAGCATGGTGCCGCCGTAGAGGCCCAGGCCGTTGACGGCGGCGATCTCGGCCACCTGGCGCGCGGCGAACAGGCCGCCGGACTGCGCTATCTTCACCGCGAACACGTCGGCGGCGTCCCGGCGCGCCAGCTGATTGGCGTCCGCCGGGCCGTGCAGGGATTCGTCCGCCATGATGGGCACCTCGAAGCGCCGCGCCAGCCGGGCCAGCGCCGCCGGGTGTTCGCGCGGCACCGGCTGTTCGATCAGCTCCACGCCGCCGTCCTGCAGCCGGGCGATGGCGCGCTCGGCCTGCATCTCGCTCCAGGCCTGGTTGACGTCGACGCGCACGCCGGCGCGGCCGTCCAGCGCGCGGCGTATCGCCAGCACGTGGGCCACGTCGTCTTCCGGCGCGCGCAAGCCTATCTTCAGCTTGAACGCGCGGTGGCGGCGCCGCTCCAGCATGGCCTCGGCCTCGGCGATGTCGCGGCCGGTGTCGCCGCTGGCCAGGGTCCAGGCCACCGGCAGGCTGTCGCGCACCCGGCCGCCCAGCAGCTCGCTCAGCGGCACCTCCAGCCGCCGCGCCTGGATGTCCAGCAAGGCGGTTTCCAGCGCGCACTTGGCGAAGCGGTTGCCGCGGGCGCCGCGGCGCAGCTTGCCCAGCAGGCGGCCGAAGTCGCGGGCATCCTCGCCCAGCAGCAGCGGCGCCAGGTAGCAGTCGATATTGGTCTTGACGCTTTCCGGGCTTTCTTCTCCGTATTGCAGCCCGCCTATGGTGGTGGCCTCGCCCCAGCCTTCTTGTCCGTCGCGGCAGCGGATGCGGACCAGGGCCAGCGTCTGGCCGCGCAGGGTGGCCACCGACAACTGGTGCGGGCGGATGGTGGGCAGATCAACCAGAATGGTCTCCACCGTGTCTATCGCGGTATCAGGTATCAAGATTGCGCTCCCGTGGTTTCGGATATCATGCAAGCCTGTGGAACCGCGGGTCCAACACCGTTTTCGTCTGCTTCCATACCTGTGAGGTATTGAATGGAATTGCGCCATCTGCGCTACTTCGTCGCCGTCGCCGAAGAGCTCAACTTCACCCGCGCGGCGGAACGGCTGCACATCGCCCAGCCGCCGCTAAGCCGGCAGATCCAGCAACTGGAGGAGGAACTGGGCCTATTGCTGCTGGACCGCGGCGCGCGGCCCTTGCAACTGACCGAGGCCGGCCGCTTCTTCTACGCCCAGGCGCGCAATCTGCTGGCCCAGGCCCAGGGCATGCGTGCGATGACGCGCAAGATCGCGCTGGCGCGCCGGCAGCTGGTGATAGGGTATGTCGGCTCCACCTTGTACCGGCCCTTGCCGGAGGTGATACGCCGCTTTCACGCCATCCATGTCGACACTGAGCTGTCTCTGCTGGAAATGACGTCCTTGGAGCAGGTGGAGGCCCTGAAGGCCGGCCGCATCGACGTGGGCTTCGGCCGGCTCTTGTTCGACGACCCGGCGGTGGAGCGCGAAGTGCTGGCCGAGGAGCCCTTGTGGCTGGCCTTGCCGCTGGAGCACCCGCTGGCGCGGCGCGAAGGTCCCTTGCGTCTGCGCGACGCGGCGGAGGAAACCGTGCTGATCTATCCGCGCCAGCCGCGGCCCAGCTACGCCGACCAGGTGCTGGCCGCTTTCCGCCAGCGCGCGCTGGAGCCGGCTTACGCGCTCGAAGTGAGAGAATTGCAAACCGCGCTGGGCCTGGTGGCCGCCGGCATGGGGGTGTGCGTGGTGCCGGCCAGCGTGCTGAGGCTGCGCCGCGACGACGTGGTGTACCGGCCGCTGACGGACGAAGGCCTGGCCTCGCCGCTGATCATGAGCGCGCGGCGCGGGGACCGCTCCGAGGAGCTGGCCCTGATCCGGCGTTTATTGCGCGAGCTGCTGCCGCGCGAGGAGGCGCTGGAGGAGTAGGGCAGGCCGCCATCGCCGCAGGGGCGGGTTGAGGCGGCCCTTGCCGTTCGATGCCGCGGCCTAGGCCGTTTTCTCTTGCAAAGAGCGGGCTATCCGGCGCTGCCCGGCCAGCGCGATCACGGCCATCAGCGCGCCGGCGGCCAGGGTCACGCCGAAACCGGCGCGCACGCCGACATGGTCCACCACCCATCCCGTCGCCGCCGCGCCCAGCGCCACGCCGCTGGCGAGGCCGGTGATCAGCCAGGTCAGGCCCTCGGTCAGTTGCGCCGGCGGCGCCATCTCCTCCACCAAGCCCATGGCCACGATCATGGTGGGCGCGAAGAACACGCCGGCCAGCAAGACGCCGGCGCTCAACATCCATAGATTGGAGACCAGCAGCAAGGGCAGGGTGGCCAGCGCCGTGGCGGCGGCCGCCCAGACGAAGAGCCGCGCCAGCGGCATGCTGGCCTTGCGCGCGCCGAACAGCAGGCCGGCCAGGCAAGAGCCTATCGCGTACACCGACAAGACGATGCTGGCCGCCGCCGGCTGTCCCTGCTGCTGGGCGAAGGCGACGCTGATCACGTCCACGGCGCCGGCGATGGCGCCCAGCGCCACCAGGGCGAAGATCAGCACCCGCATGCCGGCCAGGGCGGCGACGGAGCCGCGCCGTTCTTGGGTTGCGGGGTGCACCGGCGGTTCGGTGCCGGTTTGCGCGCAGAAGGCGGCGACGCCGACGGCCAGCAAGACGGCGGCCAGCAGCGGGCCGGCCTGCGGAAACGCGGCCACGCTCAGGCCCACGGCGATGGGCGGGCCGACGATGAAGCAGACCTCGTCCAGCACCGATTCCAGCGAAAACGCAGTGTGCAGGCGCGGCGTGCCGCGGTAAATCTCGGTCCAGCGCGCGCGCGCCATCGCCGACATGCTGGGCATGCAGCCGGCGAAGGCGGCGGAGACGAACAGCGTCCAGGCCGGCCATTGCGCCCAGCTGCAGAACAGGAGCGACAGCATCGCCGCCACGCTGAGCGCGGTGGCCGCGGGCAAGACCCGGCGCTGGCCGTAGCGGTCCACCGCCCGCGACACCTGCGGCGCCAGCAGCGCCATCGAAAAGGTGAAGGTGGCGGCGACGGCGCCGGCCAGCCAGTAGGAGCCGGAGGTTTGCGACAGCATGGTGATGATGCCGATGCCGGTCATGGAAATGGGCATGCGCGCCACCCAGGCGGCGGCGGAGAAGGCCAGGCTGCCGGGGTGGGAGAACAGGCTGAGGTAGGGGTTGGCCATCGGGTTTCCTTGTGGCGGACGGCTCTGATCTCGCCTGGTCCGCTGTTTTAATATACGCGACGTATGCTAAACTAATTGACATACGCGCCGTATGTCAACAGCGGCACGACGGCCAATGCGGAAACAGGGGAGCGGGATGATGAGCAAAACACGCAGCGAAGCCATGGAGGAAACCCGGCGCAGGCTGTTGCTGTCCGCGCGCCGCAGCTTTGGCGCCGACGGCTATGCGGCGACGGTGATGGATGAGCTGACCGCCGCGGCCGGCGTGACCCGCGGCGCGCTCTACCACCACTTTGGCGACAAGAAAGGCTTGTTGCTGGCGGTGGCCCAAGAATTGGACGCCGAGATCGAGGCCGGCCTGGCGCTGGCGGAGCGCGAGGCGGCGGACCCGTGGCAGGGCTTCAAGCGCCGCTGCCGCGCGTATCTGCAAGCGGCCACCCAGCCGGAGGCGCAGCGCATTCTGCTGCGCGACGCGCCGGCGGCGCTGGGCGCGGAGTACGCGCAGGCCGGCCAGCGGCAGTGCGTGAGCAATATCGCCGAGCGTTTGCGCGCCTTGATGGACGCCGGCCTGATCCGCCGCGCCGACCCGCAGGCGCTGGCGCGGCTGATCAACGGCGCGCTGGTGGAAGGCGCCGGCTGGGCATCCGGCGCCGAGCGGCCGGCGGAGGCGCTGGCCCAGACGCTGGACGCGCTGGAGCCCTTGCTGGAGGGCCTGCGGCTAGGCGCGGCCGGCTGAACAATCGAACGGCTCAGGCCGCGTCCAGAAAGTCCAGCAAGGCCCGCTCAAAGGCGAGCGGCGCTTCCAGATTGGACAGATGGGAGGCGGGCAGCCGCGTCAGCCTGGCGTTCGGCATCGCCGCGGCCATGGCTTCCGCCTCAGCCACTGTGGTCACCGGATCGAGCAGTCCGGCGATCAGCAGCGTGGGCGCGGCGATGCGCGGCAAGTCCGCGCGCAGGTCGGCGTCGGCCAGCGCCTCGCAACAGCCGGCGTAGCCGTCCGGCGCGGTGGCCGCCAGCCAGGCGCGCGCCTGCTCGACGATGACCGGCGCCTGAGCGCAAAAGTCGGCGCTGAACCAGCGTTGATGCGCGCTGGCGGCCAGTTCGGCCAGGCCGCTGTCGCGCACTTGGGCGGCGCGTTGCCGCCAGGCTTCGCTTGCGCCTATCTTGGCGGCGCTATTGCTGACCACCAGGCATTGCAGGCGTTCCGGCGCGTGCGCGCCCAGCCACAGGCCGGTGAGGCCGCCCATCGAAATGCCGCAAAAATGAGCGCGTTCGATGTCCAGCGCATCCAGCAAGGACAGCGCGTCGCCGGCGAGGTCGGCCAGCCGGGGCGGAACGGCTCCGACGCCGCTGCCGCCGTGGCCGCGCGCGTCGTAGCGCAGCACGCGGTAGCGGCGGCTCAGCGCCGCCAGTTGCGGCCGCCACATTTCCAGCGTGGTGCCAAGCGAGTTGGACAGCAGCAGCGCCGGCGCGCCGGCCGGCCCGTCCACTTGGTAGTGCAGCGCGTGCGTGCCGAGTTTCAGCATGGGCATGACGGATCTCCTTTCTATACCTGGGGTTTCAAAGCCGCTGGGGCGGCGTCCAGCCGCGACATCGCGAACAAGGCCAAGGCGCCGGCCAATACCGGCGCGGCGGCCCAGGCGAAGAAGCCCTGCGCCGAACCGGCGGCGGCGAACAACAGGGCGCCAGTCATCGAGCCGATGATGGAGCCGGCGCGGCCGGCGGCCAGCGCCCAGCTTACCCCGGTGGCGCGGGCCTGGGTGGGGTAGAGCGTGGCGGCGAGTATGCTCAGATTGTTCAAGGCCCCGGTCAGGCTGAAGCCCACCAGGAACACGGTGGCGAACAACCAGCCGCCGTCGCCCAGCGCCGCGCCCACGGCGGACAGCGCCAGCGCCGCCAGCAGGCACAGCCAGGGCAGTACCCGGCGCGCGCCGATTCTATCCATCAGCATGGCCATGAGCACACCGCCCACCGCGCCGCCCAGCGGCACCATGGCGCTGATGCGCGCCGCCTGCGCCGTGCTGTAGCCGTGATCCCGCAGAATGGTGGGCATCCAGTTGGTGAGCAGGTAAAACACGAACAGACAGCAGAAGAAGGTCAGCCACAGCAACAGGGTGCGGGCGCGCGTTCCGGCGATGAAGAGCAGGCCCGCCGGCGAGCGGCCGGCCGGGACGGCGTTTTCGTGGCGGAAGACCCTGCCCCGCCAGCGCGGGTCCGGATTGATGCGGGCGACGATGCGGCGCAGCGCGGCGGCCTTGTCCGGCCTGCCGGCGAGATAGCACACCGATTCCGGCAGCAGCCAGGCGATGAAGGGCAGCAGGAGCAAGGGCGCCAGGCCGCCGGCCGCCAGCACGCCTTGCCAGCCCCACAGCGGAATGATCTGGCTGGCGACGCCGCCGCCCAGCGCTAGGCCGGCGGTGAAACCGGCGTAGCTGAGCGTGACCAGCAACATGCGGTGGCGCGCCGGCGAGTATTCCGAGCTTAGCGTGATGCAATTGGGCAGCACGCCGCCCAGGCCGATGCCGGTGGCGAAACGCAGCAGCGCCAACTCTGTTATCGACTCCGAGCGCGCCGAGACCAGCGTGCCCAGGCCGAAAATCAGCGTGCACAGCAGCAACACCCGTTTGCGGCCCAGGCGGTCCGCCACCGGGCCGAAGGCGAAATTGCCTATCAGCATGCCGAACAGGCCGGCGCCGAAAGCCGGCGCCAGCTGGCCGCGGGAAATGCCCCACTGGCTGATCAGTTCCGGCGCGATATAGCCAATGGCGGCGGTGTCGAAGCCATCCAGCAGCACAATGAGAAAGCACAGCGTCAACACCATGATCTGGTAGCGGGACAGCGGGCTGTTGTCGATGAACTCGCTGATGTCTATGGGCTTGTCCTGCATGGGAAGCTCCTATGAAAGAGGGCGCGCCGGGAGCGCCGACGCGCAGCAGCCTTTGAACAAGCTATCAGCGCCTGTTCAATGTCTCGCGAGCAAGGGCGAGACAAGGCGAAAACGAGTGAAAAAGCGGAATGTACGAGTGGTACATGAGCATTTTGAGCTTGTTTTTAACGCTGTATCGCTGAAGCGCAGCAGACTTTGAATAGGTTCTCAGACGCGCTCCATGATCAGCGCGATGCCTTGCCCCACGCCTATGCACATGCTGCACAAGGCGTAGCGGCCGCCGCCGCGCTGCAACTGATAGAGCGCCGTGGCCGCCAGCCGCGCGCCGCTGGCGCCCAGCGGATGGCCCAGGGCGATGGCGCCGCCGTTGGGATTGACGTGTTCAGCGTCGTCCGGCAGGCCCAGTTCGCGCAGCACCGCCAGCGCCTGGGCGGCGAAGGCCTCGTTCAGCTCGATCACGTCCATCTGTTCCAGGCGCAGCCCGGCCAGGGTCAAGACCTTGCGTATCGCCGGCGCCGGGCCGAAGCCCATGATGCGCGGCTCCACGCCGGCGCAGGCCATGGCCAGCACCCGCGCGCGCGGCGTCAGTCCATGGCGCTGCAGCGCGGCCTCATTGGCCAGCAGCAAGGCGGCGGCGCCGTCGTTGATGCCGGAGGCGTTGCCGGCGGTGACGCTGCCCTCGGGCCGCACCACGCCCTTGAGCCGGGCCAGCGCCTCCAGCGAGGTGGCGCGCGGATGTTCGTCGCGGACAACACGCAGCGGCTCGCCCTTGGGCCGCGGAATCGTCACTTCCATCAATTCGTCGTCCAGCCGGCCGGCTTCCTGCGCGGCGGCGGCGCGCAGCTGGCTGCGCAGCGCGAAGGCGTCCTGATCCGCGCGCGCGATGCGGAATTGCTCGGCCACGTTTTCCGCGGTTTCCGGCATCGAGTCCACGCCGTAGCGCTCGCGCAGCAACGGGTTGACGAAGCGCCAGCCCATGGTGCTGTCCTCGATGCGCAGATTGCGGGCGAAGGCGCTGTCCGCCTTGCCCATCACATAGGGCGCGCGGCTCATGCTTTCCACGCCGCCGGCTATCATCAGTTCGGCCTCGCCGCTCTTGAGCGCGCGCGCGGCCTGGCCGATAGCGTCCAGGCTGGAGCCGCACAGGCGGTTGACAGTGCAGGCCGGCGTGGACGGCGGCAGGCCGGCCAGCAAGACGGCCATGCGCGCCACGTTGCGGTTGTCCTCGCCGGCCTGGTTGGCGCAGCCGTAGAGCACATCGTCCAGCAAGTCCCAGTCCACGCCCGGATTGCGTTGTCGCAGCGCGCTCAGCGGCAGGGCGGCCAGATCGTCGGCGCGCAGGGCGGACAGGCCGCCGCCGTAGCGGCCGAAAGGGGTGCGGATGGCGTCGCAGATATAGGCCTGGCTCATGGCGTTTCTCCTTGGCGGGCGTCGGTCAGGGGCAGCGGCGTCAGCCGCTGCAATTCGTCGAAATCCAGGCCGGGCACGCATTCGTGCACTAAGAGCTCGCCGTCGCTGAGGTCGATCACCGCCAGATCGGTATACACCCGGTGCACGCAGCCGACGCCGGTCAGCGGGTAGCTGCAGGCTTCCACCAGCTTGCAGTCTCCCTGCTTGTTCAGATGCTCCATCATGACGAAGACCCGCTTGGCGCCGATGGCCAGGTCCATCGCGCCGCCCACCGCCGGGATGGCGTCCGCCGCGCCGGTGTGCCAGTTGGCCAGATCGCCGCGCCGCGACACCTGGAAGGCGCCCAGCACGCAGATGTCCAGATGGCCGCCGCGCATCATGGCGAAAGAGTCGCCGTGGTGGAAGAAACAGCCGCCGGGCAATAGGGTGACCGGCTCCTTGCCGGCGTTGATCAGATCCGGGTCCGCCTGGCCGGGTTCCGGCGCCGGGCCCATGCCCAGCAGGCCGTTCTCGCTGTGCAGGAAGATGTCCAGTTCCGGCGGCAGATAGTCGGCCACCCGGGTGGGCAGGCCTATGCCCAGATTGACGTAAGCGCCTTCGGGGATGTCGCGCGCCACCCGCGCCGCCATCTGTTCGCGGTCCAGTCGCTTATGCATGCCGGCCTCCTTGCATGGGCTGGCCGGCGACGCAGACCAGCTTGTGAACGAAGATGCCCGGCGTCACCACGGTTTCCGGGTCCATTTCGCCCAGCGGCAGCAATTGCCCCACCTGGACGATGGTCTGGCGCGCGGCGGCGGCCATGATGGGGCCGAAATTGCGCGCCGCCTTGCGGTATTGCAGATTGCCCCAGCGGTCGCCGCGCCAGGCCTTGATCAGCGCGAAGTCGGCGTGGATCGGGTATTCCAGCACATAGTCGCGGCCTGCGATGCGGCGGGTTTCCTTGCCTTCCGCCAGCAGGGTGCCGTAGCCGGTGGGGGTGAAGATGGCGCCCAGGCCGGCGCCGGCGGCCTGGATGCGGGCGGCCAGATTGCCCTGCGGCACCAGTTCCAGTTCGATGTCGCCGGCGCGGTAGAGCGCGTCGAAGACCTGGGAATCCGCCTGGCGCGGAAACGAGCAGACGATCTTGCGCACCCGGCGCGCGCGCAGCAGCGCGGCCAGGCCGGCCTCGCCGTTGCCGGCGTTGTTGTTGACGATGGTGAGATTGCGCGCGCCGTGGTCTATCAGCGCGTCTATCAACTCCGCCGGCTGGCCGGCGACGCCGAAGCCGCCGATCATCACCGTGGCGTCGTCGTGGATGTCGGCAATGGCGGCTGCGGCCGAGCTTACCGTTTTATCTATCATCGACTGTCCTTTGCGGGCTGCGTGCAGCCATGAATGGAAAGGAGTTTGTGCGATTATCGAACGATATGTTTTTAATCGCGCATTCAGCATGCTTGCCGGCCTGCCGCAGGGTCAATACGATGATCGCAATAGTGTGCGGTGATCGCTCAACGACGAGAAAAGGTGACAAGATGCAACAGTGGCAAGAGGCGGCGGCCGAGGAGGGCGTGGAAGAGAACTTCAGCGGCGATCCCAACTACATGGCCTCGCTGGCGCGAGGCCTGGCGGTGATACAGGCGTTCTCGGCGCAGCGCCGCCTGTTGTCCACCTCGCAGATCAGCCAGCGCACCGGCATTCCGCGCGCGGCGGTGCGGCGCTGCCTGTACACCCTGGCCAAGCTGGGCTTCGTGGACAGCGAGGACGGCCGCCATTTCGCCTTGCGGCCGCGCATTCTGGCGCTGGGCCACGCCTATCTGGGCTCCACGCCGCTGGCGCGCGCCGGCCAGCCGGTGCTGCGCCACGTCAGCAGCAGCGTCAACGAATCCAGTTCCATCGCCATTCTGGACGGCGACGACATCCTTTACATCGCGCGGGCCTTCACCAGCCGCATCATGACGGTGGATCTGGACATCGGCAGCCGCCTGCCGGCGGTCTGCACCTCGATGGGCAGGGCGATGCTGAGCCGGCTGCCCGCCGCGGAACTCGCCCTCTTGCTGGACCGGGCGCGGCTGGTCCGGCACACGCAGCACACCCTGATTGAGCGGCCGGCGCTGGAGGCGGAACTGGCGCGGGTGGCGGAGCAGGGTTACGCCATCATCGATCAGGAGCTGGAAATCGGCCTGCGCTCCATCGCCGTGCCCATCATCGGCGTCGACGGCCGCGCTGCGGCGGCCATCAATGTGGGGGTGCAGGCGGCGCGCGTCAGCCGCGAGGATTTGCTGTTGCGCATCTTGCCGGTGCTGCGCGAGGCCGCGGCGGAACTGGCGCTGCTGGCGGTGTGAGCAGTGCGGCGAGAACGACGCGGATAGGACATCAGAATTAACTGCGCGGCGGAAAACCCTATGCTAAACCTACAGCAATAAGACATAGGCGAAAGCAGGCTGTCATGTCGTTCAAATTTCCGGAAAGGGCGCCCGCCGGCGCTTCCGGCAATGCCGGGCTGGCCTCCGTGGTGGAGGCCGCTCCGGTGGGCGTGCTGGTGGTGGCGGCCGACGGCCGCATGCTCTACGTCAACAGCGCGCTGGAGAATATGTTTGGCTACAGCAAGGCCCAGTTGCTGGGCCAGGCGGTGGAAATGCTGCTGCCGGCCGATATCCGCGAACGCCATCTCGATTTTCGCCAGCTGTTTTTCTCCCATCCCACGCCCAGAACCATGGGCAGCGGCCGCGAGCTGTTCGCCCAGCATGCGGATGGCCGCCAGTTTCCCATTGAAATCGGCCTCGGCTCCATGCCGCACGAAGATGAAATCTGCGCGGTGGCCTTTGTCAGCGACATCACGCCGCGGCGCCGGCTGGAGCATCGCTTCGCCAAGGTGGTGGCCTCGCTGCCCATCGGCCTGCTGATGGCGGGCGCGGACGGCAAGATCTCAATGACCAACCAGGCGCTGGACGCCCTGTTCGGCTACTCGCCGGGAGAGTTGACCGGCCAGCCGGTGGAGGTGCTGCTGCCGCAACGCGTGCGGCAGGGCCACCCGGCTTTGCGGGCCGCCTTCGCCAAGGCGCCGGAAGTCCGGGCGATGGGATCGGGGCGCGATCTGCTGGCCCAGCATAAGAACGGCAGCGAATTCCCGGTTGAAGTGGGCTTGACCCCGCTGGAAACGGAAGGGGAGCGGCTGGTGCTGGCCGCGATCACCGACATCTCCCTGCGCAAGAAATTTGAGGAGACGCTGCAGCAGGCCAACGCCCAGCTGGAGGAGTTCACCTATGTGGCCTCCCATGATTTGCGCTCGCCTTTGCGCGGCATTGCCGACCTGATCTCCTGGATACGCGAAGACCTGGACCCGTCCCAGCTGAGCGCGGACATCGAGAGAAACTTTGTCCGCGCCGAGGAACGCATCGCCCGCGCCGAACGCATGATAGAAGACTTGCTGGAATACGCGCGGGCCGGGCGCCAGGACGAACGCGTCGAGGAAGTCGATCCCGGCCTGCTGGTGCGCGAGACCCTGGAGCTGCTTGATATTCCCCCGGGCTTTCAAGTGGAAGTGGAAATCAAGGCCCGGCCGTTTCCCGCCGCGCGCACGCCGCTGTCGCTGGCGATCCGCAATGTGCTGTCCAATGCCTGCAAGCATCACGGCGGCGGCAAGGGCGTGATCCGCATCGCGGTGGAGGAGGACGGGCGCTTCAATCTGTTCACGGTGGAAGACGACGGCGTAGGCGTGCCGCCAGGCTCGGAAGAACGCATTTTCAAGCTGTTTCACCGCGCCAGCAGCCAGGCGGAGGGGCATGGAGTGGGGCTGGCGGTGACGCGTCGCATGGTCAATAGCAATGGCGGCACGGTGGTGCTGGATAGACACGGCACGCTGGGCGGCGCCTGTTTCCGCATCCGCTGGCCGCGGTTTCCGCTCAAGGAGGTGGGATGATGGCAAGCGTGGCGGTAGCGAGCGATATCACGGTTTTGCTGGTGGACGACGACGATGTGGCCATTGAGGGCGTCTTGCGCGGCGTGCGCCGTCAAGGGCTTGAATGCAGGATGGTCACCGCCTGCGATGGCCTGGAGGCCTTGCAAATCCTGCGCGGCGCGCACGACAGCAAGCGGATCACCAGCCCCTTTCTGATCCTGCTGGATCTCAATATGCCGCGCATGGACGGTTTTCAATTCCTGGAAACCATCCGCGCGGACAGCCAGCTGCGCAACTCGGTGATCTTCGTGCTGACCACCTCCTCGCGGGACGCGGACCGCATGCGCGCCTACGAGGAAAACGTGGCGGGTTATATGATGAAGTCCGCCGTGGGCCCGCAGTTCGTGAAACTGATGGAGCTGCTGCATTCCTACGCCCAGTCCGTGGTTTTACCCGCCCGGTAATCAAGATGATCGACGACGTCGAATGCCTGTTGGAAACGCCGCCGCAAGTCAGCGTGCTGGTGGTGGACGACGACGACGTCGACCGCGAGCGCATCATCCGCCTGCTGCACCGAAACGCCCTGTGCTCCCAGATTCTGGAAGCGGACTCCAAGGCCAGCGCCTTGAAGCTGCTGGGCCGGGAGTTGTTCGACTTTGTGTTTCTGGACTTCAAGCTGGACGACGGCGACGGCCGCGAACTGGTGCCGTCCATCCAGCAACGCAACCAATCCTGTCTGATCGTGGCGGTCACCGGCACCGGCAATGAGCGCATCGCCGCCGAGGCGATCAAGCTGGGCGTCTACGAATACCTGCCCAAGTTCGAACTGACCGAGGACCGCCTGCGCCAGACCATCAGCGACGGCGTGCGGGTGGCGGCGATACAGGCCAAGCTGCGCGAAACCGAACAACTGCTGCAGCACCGCAGCCTGTACGACTCGCTGACCGATCTGCCCAACCGCAATCTGTTTCTCGACCGCCTGGATCAGCTGTGCGCCTTGCACGCTCGCAATCAACTGCCGTTCGCCGTGCTGATGATAGACCTGGACCGCTTCAAGGAGGTCAACGACAAGCTGGGCCATCAGGCCGGGGATTTGGTGCTGCGGGAGGTGGGGGCGCGTTTCGCCACCTTGCTGCGCGGCTCGGACACCATCGCGCGCCTGGGCGGCGACGAATTCGCCGCCTTGCTGCTGGAAGTGGATAGCGCGGAATGCGCGCTGGCCATGGCGGAAAAAGTGGGCCATACGCTGGACGCGCCCATCCTGGTGGGCGAGCACGCCTTGTCGATAGGGGCTTCCTTCGGCGTGGCGATGTGCCCGCAGCACGGCTGCGATCCCGCCCAATTGCTGTCCCGCGCCGATATCGCGATGTATCAGGCCAAGAGCCATCTGGGCGCCGTCGCCTTGTACGCGGGGGAAAACGACAAGCCCTGGCCCAAGGCGGGGCAAACCACCCAGGCCCTGATCACGCAATTGACCCGGGCGATCCAGCAAGGCGAGCTGGAAATGCATTATCAGCCCAAGGTCAGGCTGGATACCGAGGAGGTGGTGGGTTTCGAAGCCCTGGTCAGATGGAACAGCCCGGCGCAAGGCCGGGTAAACCCCGACGACTTCATGCCCACGCTGGAGTCATGCAATCTCTTGAGCCGCTTCACTTATCTGACGCTGGAGCTGGTGCTGTCCCAGCAACAAAGCTGGATCAGCCAGCGGCAAAAGCCGTTCAAGGTGGCGGTGAACATTTCCGCGCGGATGCTGGAGGACAATCGGTTTGTCGAAGAAGTGATGGCGCGGCTGGCGCTCTACAAGGTTCCGCCCAGCCTGCTGGTGCTGGAGTTGACGGAAACCGCGCTGGTCATCAACCCGGTCAAGGCCAAGGAAATGATAGAACAACTGCACGCTCAGGGCGTGTCCTTGTCGATAGACGACTTCGGCGCGGGCTTCACTTCCTTTACCTATCTGAAAAGCTGCCCCATCACCGAGATCAAGCTGGACAAGGCGTTTGCGCAGGACTTGGAGCCGGGCTCCTTCAACGCCTCCTTGATTCAGTGCATGGCGGTCTTCTGTCAAAGCCGCGCCATTGACTTCATTGTCGAAGGCGTTGAGCGTAAAAAGTATTGGCCGGTCTTGATGCAACTGGGTTGCTGCCTGGCCCAGGGCTTCAGCATCGCCAAGCCGATGCCGGCCGCCAAGGTCTTGTCGTGGTGGGAGACCTGGGAGCAAGGCAAGTCATGAAGGCGAGCCGGCCGCGTCTCGGATCGCAGGCAAGGGCTCAGGCAACGGCTGAGGGCAGAAACAGGCTTGCCGCGGCGCGGGGGTTGGACGGGAAATAGGCGTGGAAATAGCTGGCCAACAGGCTGCCGCTGCGGTACAAGGCCTCGCCGGTTCCGGCGCCGCTGGCGCGCGCGGCGCGGGCGATCGGCTCCAGCGCCGTGTCCAGCCGGGTGTAGTGGAAGGTGTGGCCGCGCAGCGCGCCGCCGGGGAAGGTCATTTTTTGAAGTCCCAGCCCGCATAGTCTGTCTTGAAGGACCGCGCGGCCGGGCAGTAGGCCCAGCATAGACGCGCTGTCGCCGTCGCGGCGGGTCAGCCGGTCCAGCAGATAGAGCATGCCGCCGCACTCGGCGTAGAGCGGCTTGCCGGCCGCTATATGTCCATGCAGCCCCGCTTTCAGCGCGGTGTTGGCGGATAGCGTGTCCAGATGCAGTTCCGGATAACCGCCGGGCAGGTAGACGGCGTCGCAGTCCGGCAGCGCCGTGTCGGTCAGCGGCGAGAAGAAGCTCAGCTCCGCGCCCAGCTGGAGCAGCGTTTCGAGGTTGGCCGGGTAGACAAAGGCGAAGGCGGCGTCGCGGGCGATGGCGATGCGCCGGCCGGCCAGCAGTTTCGGCGGCTCGGCGGGCGCGGCGGGGGGAAAGGCCACCGCCGGCGGCAGCGCGGCCAAGGCGGTGGCGGCGATCTGGCCCGCCATGCGTTCGAGACGCACGTCGAGGTCGGCGATCTCCTGCGCCTGCACCAGACCCAGATGACGCTCCGGCAGCCGCGCCGCCTCGTCCCGGCGCAACGCGGCCAGCAAGGGCGGATGGGCCGGCAACTGCTGGGCCAGCATTTCGGCGTGGCGCTCGCTGGCGACATGGTTGGCGATAAAACCGTGAAAGGCCAGGCCGGGGCGGAAGCTGGCCAGGCCGTGGGCGACGGCGGCGAAGCTCTGCGCCATGCCGGCGGCGTCTATCACCGCCGCCAGCGGCACGCCGAGCAGGGCGGCCAGATCGGCGCTGCTGGGCGTGCCGTCGAACAAGCCCATGCTGCCCTCGATCAGGATCAGGTCGGCCTCGGCGGCGGCCTTGTACAGGCGGGCGCGGCAATCGTCCTCGCCGTTCATCCACAAGTCCAGGCCATAGACGGTGTGGCCGCTGGCCCGCTCCAGCACATAGGGGTCCAGGAAGTCCGGCCCGGTCTTGAACACGCGGACCCGGCGGCCCTGATTGCGGTGATGGCGGGCCAGCGCCGCCGTCAGCGTGGTCTTGCCCTGGTGCGAGGCGGGGGCGGTCAGGAACAGCGCCGGGCAGCGCAAGGACGTCATCAGAACTCCACCCCGCGTTGCGCCTTGATGCCTTGCTCGCGGTAGGGGTGTTTGACCAAGCGCATTTCGGTGACCAGGTCCGCCGCCTCAAGCAAGGCTTCCGGCGCATGGCGGCCGGTGACCACCACGTGCTGCATCGCCGGCCGGGCGGCGAAGGCGGCCAGCACTTCGTCCAGCGGCAGGTATTCGTACTTCAGCACCACGTTCAATTCGTCGAGGATTACCATCTCGTAATCCTCGCTCTCCAGCATCGCCAGCGCCTGCGCCCAGCCCTTGCGCGCGGTGGCGATGTCGGCCTCGCGGTCCTGAGTGTTCCAGGTATAGCCTTCGCCCATGGTATGGAAGTCGCAGTTGTCGAAGCCGCCCAGCAGATCGCGCTCGGCGGTATGCAGCGCGCCCTTGATGAACTGCACCACGCCCAGGCGCATGCCGTGGCCGACGGCGCGCAAGCCCATGCCGAAGGCGGCGCTGCTCTTGCCCTTGCCGGTGCCGGTGTTGACGATGAGCAGGCCTTTTTCGCCGGTGGCGGCGGCCTTTTTCTTTTCAAAGCCCGCCTTGCGCTTCTCGGTCATGCGCTGGTGGGAAGCCGGATCGGTTTTCATCGTGTCGTCCTTGTGTGGGGCCGGCGCCGTCAGCGGCGCAGCAGCCAGATAAAGAAGGCGCCGCCGACGGCGGCGGTGCCGACGCCCACCGGGATGTCTTCCGGCGCGATCAGGGTGCGCGCGGCGGCGTCCACCCAGATCAGGAACAGCGCGCCCAATAGCGCGCAGGCCGGCAGCAGGCGGCGGTGATCGGCGCCGACGCAACGGCGGGCGATATGCGGGATCATCAGGCCGACAAAGCCTATTGCGCCGCTGACCGCGACCATGGTGCCGGTCAGCAGCGAGGAGGCGGCGAACACCGCCAGCCGCAGCCGGGTCACGCGTATGCCCAGGGTGACCGCGGTCTGCTCGCCGGCCATCAGGGCGTTCAGCGGCCGCGCCACGGTCAGCAAGGCGGCGAGGCCCAGGCACAGCGCGGCCAGCGGCGCCGGCAGCAGCTCCCAGCGCGCCTGGCCCAGGCCGCCCAGCATCCAGAACAGCACCGCCGAGGCCGAGCGGTGGTCGCCCAGATACAGCATCAGATTGGCCAGGGCCATCAGCAGAAAGGACACGGCCACGCCGGCCAGCAGCAGACGCTCGGCCTGCAAGCGGCGCTGGCGCACGGCGATGCCGGTGACCAGCAGCGTGGCCAGCAAGGCGCCGGTGAAGGCGGCCAGCGGCAGGGTGGCGCCGCCCAGCACATTGCCGCTGAACAGCAGCACCGTCACCGCGCCCAGCGTGGCGCCGGAGCTGACGCCCAACAGGTGGGGGTCGGCCAGCTGGTTGCGGGTGGTGGCCTGCAAGGCCGCGCCCACCAAGGCCAGGCCGGCGCCGACCATGCCGCCCAGCAGCACGCGCGGCAGCCGCAGCTGCCAGATGATCAGATCCTGGCCCGGCTGCCAGGCCGGTTCCACCGGCAGGCCCAGCTGGTGTAGCAGCACATTGGAACTGACGGCGAATTCAACCGGCGCGGCGCCCAGGCCGGAGGCCAGCGGCAGCGACAGCGCCAGCAGGGCCAGCAAGAGGCTCAGCAAGGGCCAGGCCGGCGGACGGTTGGCGATGGCGCGGATCACTTGGCGAAGACTTCCGGGTGCAGGCCGCGCGCCAGCGCGCTGATGGCGTCGGCGTTGGCGATGCCGGGCGTGGCGCTGTCGTAGGGCAGCACGATGAAGCGCTTGTCGCGCACCGCCGCCATCTTGTTCAGCGCCGGGTGTTTCTGCAGGAAGGCGATCTTCTGCTGGGCGGTGACCTTGCCGTAGTCGATGATCACGACCACTTGCGGATTGCGCGCCACCACGGTTTCCCAGTCGACGCGGGTCCAGCTGGCGTTGACGTCGTTCAGGATGTTGCGGCCGCCGGCGGCCTGGATCAGCGCGTCGGGCATCGCCAGCCGGCCGGCGCTGAAGGGGCGATCCTCGCCGCTGTCGTAGACGAAGACCGACGGCGTGGCCTTGCGTTTGGCGACGCGGGCGGCGACGGCGTCCACCTTGGCGCGCATCTCGGCCACCACTTTTTGCGCGCGCGGCTCCACGTCGAAGATGCGGCCCAGATTATGGATGTCGCGATAAACGTCGTCCAGGCTCGCCGCCGGGCGTTTCATCACATGGGCGCAGGATTCGCTGAGCTCGTAGACCTGGATGCCCAAGGGCGCCAGCGAGGCCGGCGTCACCGGGCCGCCCACGCGCAGGCCGTAGTTCCAGCCGGCGAAGAAAAAGTCGGCGTTGCGGGCCAGCAGCGCTTCCGACGAGGGGTAGTCGCCGGCCAGTTCCGGCAGCTTGCCCAGCGCCTGTTTCAACGGCGCGTTCAGCTTGTTCCAGGCGCTGATGCCGGTATAGCCGACCATGCGGTTTTGCAGGCCCAGCGCCACCATCATCTCGGTCAGGTTGATGTCGTGGCTGACCGCGCGTTGCGGCGCGCGCTGAAAGACGACCTTGCGGTTGCAGCTGTCCACGGTCAGCGGGTAGGCGCTGGCGTGGGCCTGGGAGGCCAGCAGCGCGGCGAGGCCGCAGGCGATGAGCGAAGGCGGATTCAGTTTCATAGGTTTTCTTCTTCCAACAGAGTGATGCGGGGGTGGCCGGCCTGCGGGTGGCGGTCCACCAGCGCGCGCACGCCGAACACCTCGGCCAGGAGCCGGGGCGTCAAGACGGTTTCCGGCGCGCCGCTGGCGACGATGCGGCCGGCCTTCAGCGCGTACAGGCGGTGGCAGAAGGCGGCCGCCAGGTTCAGGTCGTGCAGGGTGGCGACGGCGGCGATGCCCAGCCGGCGGACCAGGCGCAGCAGCGATAGCTGGTGACGCAGGTCCAGGTGGTTGGTGGGTTCGTCCAGGATCAGCAGCTCGGGCTGCTGCGCCAGCGCCCGGGCCAACAGCGCGCGCTGTTTCTCGCCGCCGGACAGGGTGGCGAAGGGCTGGTATTGCTGCGCCGTCAGTCCCACCTGGGCCAGCGCCTCGTCGACGATGGCGTGATCGGCCGGCGATCCGCCGCGCAGCAGCGACTGGTGCGGAATGCGGCCCATGTCCGCCACCTCGCGCACGGTCAGGCCGAAGTCCTCGGGGAATTCCTGCAGCACCACCGCCACGCGGCGGGCGAAGGCGGCGGCGGACTGAGACCAGATGTTGGCGCCGTCCAGCCTGGCTTCGCCGGCCAGCGGCTTGTTGAAGCGGAAGGCGCAGCGCAAGGTGCTGGTCTTGCCGCTGCCGTTGGGACCGATGACGCCGACGAATTCGCCGGGCCGCACCGTCAGCGCGATGTCGCGCAGCAGCCGGGTCTCGGGCGCTACGGCGGGGTCCGGCGACCAGTCCAGGCCGCATAGTTCCAAGGCGCTCATCGGCTAGCTCCAGTGCGCGCCGGTAATGTCGCGCAGCAGCGCCAGCACCCGTGGGCGGCTGGGGTGGTAGCCGATGAAAACCAGCTGCGCCTGGCGCGGCGCGGTCAGCGTCTCGTCGCGGCTGAGTTCGATGCGGCTGCGCACGCCCTGGGCCAGCAAGCGGCCGGAGCCTTCCGCGCAAGCGGCGAAGCCCTTGATTCTGAGCAGCGGCTCCTCGCCGGCGATGGCCTCCAGCGCCGCGGCCAGCTTGTCGGCGTTTTGTGGCTCCTTGCTGCGGATCATGAACGATTGCCAGCCCGGGTCTTGCTCGTGGAAATGCTTGTGGGTGGACAGGCCATGGCTGTGCGCGGCCTGGCCGCCGTGGCTGTGACCGTCCAGCAAGGCCTGGTTGGCCAGTGGCCGCATCGCCAGCCCCGGCATGCTGGCCACCGGGCCGTAATGGCGGTGCGCGGCCGGCGCGGCCTCGTGCAGGTGCAGGCCCAGCGTCAGCCGGGTGTCCAGCTTGGCGCCATAGGCCAGTTCGATGAAGCGTATTGACGGCGCTTGCCGGCGCACGGCGTCTTCCGCCGCCAGCAGCGCGTCGGCGGACAGCGCGTCTATCTTGTTCAGCACCACGATGTCGGCGTGCCCCAGTTGTTGCTCGAACAAACCCGCCACCGCGTCGGCCTTGCCGCCGTCGCCGGCCGGCGCGAAATGCCCGGCCAGCAGCAAGGGGGTGTCGACCACCGCCAGCGTGGCGTCCAGCACGAAATAGGGCGCCAGCGCCTCGCTTTGCAACTGGGCCATCACCGCGCTGGGCAGCGCCAGGCCCGAGGTTTCGATCAGCACGTGGTCGATCTGCTGGCGGCGCTGCCACAGCGCCAGCATGGTGGGCAGGAAGTCGGCGTCGTCGTCGTAAGCCACCAGGCCCTGGGCGAGATCATGAATTTCCACGCCGCCGGCGTCGCCGCCGCGCAGCAGGCCGCCGTCTATCGACACTTCGCCGAATTCATTGACCAGGATGGCCAGCCGGCGCTGCTTATTGTTTTCCAGCAGCTTGCTCAACAGCGTGGTCTTGCCGGCGCCGAGGAAGCCGGTCAGCACGGTAACGGGCAGGCGCGGCGCGCTCATGCGGGTTCTCCCGCGGGCAAGGCCGCCAGCACGCCGGCGAAGTCGTCGAAGGCCTGCGGATAATCCAAGCGGGGCCGGTCGATCACGATGAAGGGGATGCCCAGCGCGGCCGCGGCGGCCGCCTTGGCGTCAAAGCCGCCGGCCGCGCCGCCGTCCTTGCTGATCACGCAGTCTATGCCCCAGTCGCGCCACAGCGCCTCGTTGGCCGCCTGCGAGAACGGGCCTTGCATCGCGCAGACGCGTGAACGCGGGATGCCCAGCTCCAGCGCCCGTTGCAGGTGCTGCGGGTCCGGCGCCAGCCGGACGAACCATTCATGCTTGCGGTCGGCGTCGGCGGCGACGAAGCGGTGCAGTTCCTTGCTGCCGGTGGCCAGGAACACGCGCCGGCCGCGCGCCATCGCCAGTTTGGCGGCCGCATCGCTGTCGGCGCAGCGAATGAGCGGATGCGCGCTGGCGCTGGCCGGCCGCTCATAACGCAGATAGGGCAGGGCCAGTTCCTTGGCCAGCGCCATCAGTTGCTGCGACATCTCGCTGGCGTAGGGGTGGGTGGCGTCGACGATGGCGCTGGCCCGGCTGCCGGACAGCAGTTCGCGGCGGCGCTCCACGCCCAGCCGGCCGCTGACGGTGGCGACGCCAGGCACCGCCTGCTGCGCCTGCTCATTGCCGTAATCGCTGGCGCTGCTGATCACCACCGGGCGGCCGGTTTCCGCGATGGCGCGGGACAGCGCGTTGCCGTCGCTGGTGCCGGAGAACACCCAGGCCGCGCCGGCGGGCAGCGCGTCGGCCTTCACCGTGTCCTGAGTGTCGTCCCAGTTGAAGTAGCCGCGCGGGGTGAACATCCAGTTCCGTTTGCGGCGGGTGAAGCGGTTGCCGATGACGATGCTGGTCAGCATGTCGAAGCGGCGGGTGCGCAGCTCGGCCAGGGTGACGATTTCCACCGCCTGGTCCTCGCGGTAAGCATTGCGGACGATGCCGCACAGCGTTTCCGGCTTCTTGTGCTCCAGCATGATGTCCAGGATGCGGTAGACGCCTTCCTGGCGCTGGCGGCTTTGCACGTTGTAGAACACCACCGCCAGATCCGCCTGGGCGATGTGGCGGGCGCGGGTTTCAATCCATTCCCACGGGCACAGCAGGTCGGACAGGCTCAGGGTGGCGAAGTCGTGCGACAGCGGCGCGCCGAGCAGGGACGCGCAGGAGTTGGCCGAGGTGATGCCGGGGATCAGCTGCACGTCGAAGCCGTCGTCCTCGCGCATGTCCTCGTAAGCCAGCGTGGCCATCGCGTAGACGCCGATGTCGCCGCTGGACAGCAGAGCGACCGTTTTGCCGGCGCGGGCTTCCGCCAGCGCCAGCTGGGCGCGCTCGCGCTCCTGGGTCAGCGGCAGGGTGCGGATGTCCTTGCCGGTTATCCACGGTTGCACCCAGGTCAGGTAGAGATCGTAGGACACGATCACCTCGCTCGCCGCCAGCGCCTGGCGGGCGAGATCGGGAATCAGTTCGGCGCGGCCGGGGCCGACCGAGACGAGGTAGAGTTTGCCGGTCATGGGTTCATTCGTATTCATGGATGATGGCTATGCAATGTCGGGTGTTAGTTTGCAGATGGTTTCTGCAAAGCTGGATAGGTGTGCGATGCGCCCCGCGTGGGAAAATCCCTGTATGCCCACCCAAGGAATAGGCGTGGCATGGGGCTTCCGCCTTACCGCAGTGTCCATATTGGAGCCCCTCTCCCCTTGTGGGAGAGGGGTTGGGGAGAGGGGGCGTCGTGCCCTCTCCTTGGACGATCTTGGGGTGCTGGCTCCGCTCTGCGGGCGGGTAAGTCCGTAGCGCGGGTTGGACGCCAGGCAATACCTGCGATTCCATTTTCGATGGCTCATGTTTTGTCGGCCGCATCGCTCGCGGGTATGGCATGGCCAACCCGCGCTACGCACTGCGTCAAGCCCCTCTCCCCTCGCGGGAGAGGGGTTGGGGAGAGGGGGGCATCCTCCACCACCGCCACCGTCACCCCGTCGCGCGCGGTCTTGGGGACGATCAGCCCGCCCCTGGGGCTGGCGATCAGCGCGCAGGGTTCGCACACGCCGTCCACGCCGACGTTCCGCCGCACCCAATCCGAAGGCGCGCCGGTCCAGCCGCGGGCGGCGACGTCGGTGCGGGCGATGACGCGCAAGGGCAGCGCGTGGCGGGCGCAGAACGCCAGCAGGCCGGCTTCGTCGGCCTTCAGGTCTATCGTCGCCACTTCGCGCACGGCGGACAGCGGCCGGCCGGCCAAAGCTTGCAGAACCGCTTGTTCGATGGCCTCGGCGCTTTTGCCGCGGCGGCAGCCTATGCCCAGCGTCAGCGGTTTCATCGCTTCGGTGGCGGTGGTGATGGCCGGAACCGAGCCGGTCAGCCGCGCCGCTTCATAAGCCAGCGCATTGGCGCCGCCTTCATGGCCGGACAAGAGCGGGATGGCGAAACGGGCGGCTTCGTCCATCACCACCACCGCCGGGTCGCTGTATTTGCTTTGCGGCAGGCCGTCCAGGTAGCGGACGGCGATGCCGCTGGCCATCACCAGCACCCAGTGGCTGTGCGCATGGAAGGCGGCGCGGAATTGCTCGCGCGCGCCGGTCTCGGCTTGCAGCCACGGCTGGTACAGCCTGGCGTCCAGCGCCGCCGCCAGCTTTTGCCCCAGCGGCAGCGCCTCGGCGCGCACCAGCCACACGGCGCGGCTCATGCCTGCTTTTCTTTCTGAAGGCTGGCCCGCTTGGTCTTGCGCGCGTCGCCGTCGCGGAAGATGTGGGTGAAGCCGGCCGCGTACAGGCTGGATTCAACGCCGCCTTCGCGCGACAGCGCTGCGCCGACCAAGAGCAGCGTGGTCAGCAGCCAGTCTTTCTGCTTTACCTCGGACAGCATCTGGCCCAGCGTGGAGCGGTGGACGGACTGGTCCGGCCAGCTGGCGCGGCGCACCAGCGCCACCGGGGTATCCGGCGGGTAATGCAGCGACAGGTCGGCGACGGTCTGCTTCAGCCGCTGGCCGGACAGGAAGATGCACATCGTCGCGCGGTGGGCGGCGAAGCTGGCGATGGACTCCGTCTCCGGCACCGCGCTGGCGCGGCCGCTGGTGCGGGTCAGAATGATGGACTGGGACACCTCGGGCCGGGTCAGTTCGCTGCCCAATGCGGCGGCGGCGGCGGTGAAGGAGGACACCCCGGGCACCACTTCGTAGCCGATGCCCAGCGCTTCCAGCCGGCGCATCTGCTCGTTGGTGGCGCCGTAGATCGCCGGGTCGCCGGAGTGCAGCCGCGCCACGTCCTTGTCCTCGGCCTGGGCGCGGCGGTACAGCGCTTCCTGCTGGTCCAGGTTCAGTTCGGCGGTGTCGTGGATTTCCGCGTCCGGGCAGCAGTGGCCGAGCATCTCCGCCGGCACCAGCGAGCCGGCGTACAGCACCATGGGCGCCGCGCCCAACAGGCGGCTGCCGCGCAGCGTGATCAGGTCGGCGGCGCCGGGGCCGGCGCCGATGAAATACACTTTCATGAATGGCGTCTTTCTCTGGCTGTCTTGCGGATCAGCATGGTGGCGAGGTAGCCGCTGGCGTCTGCGCTCAGTTGCGAGACGTCGGCGCACAGCACTTCGCCGGGCAGGCCGATGCGGCGGGCGAAGGCGCACAGATGGGCGATGCCCATCTCGTTCAGCAGCGCCAGCACGTCCGGCAGCCGCTTGCCTATCTTCATCAGCACGATGAGGTCATGGCTGTCGATATCGGCCCGCAGCGCGGCCATCTCGTCCGGGCAGGGCAGGATCAGGATGCGCTCCTTGCCTTCGCCCAAGGGCCAGGACAGCGCCGACGCGGTGGCGGCGAAGCTGGTGACGCCGGGGAAGGTCTGGGTTTCCAGCGCCGGCAGCATTTCGCGCAGCGCCGCCAGCAGGTAGCCGTAAGTGGAGTAGGTCATCGAGTCGCCTATGGTCAGGTAGGCGACGTTCCGGCCGGCTTTCAGTTCGGCGGCCAATTGCTCGGCCAGCGCGCCGTAATGGCGGGACAGCGCGCCGCGGTCCGGATTCATTTCGAACTCGATTTCGCGGAAACGGCCCTCATCCAGCGCCAGCCCGGCCAGGCATTGCCGGGCGACCGATGCGTCGCTGGAGGTGGCGCGCGGCAGGTAGACGATGTCGGCCTCGCGCAAGGCGGCCAGCGCCGCCACCGGAATCAAGCCGGCCGGTCCGGGGCCGACGCCTATGCCTATCAATCGTCCCAGCTTCATGCGGCCTCTCCCAGCGGGGTGCCGTCCATGCTGAACAGGCGCACCGCCACCTGCCGCGCGCTGGGCACTTTCGCGGCCATCAGCGCCGCGGTGCGGCGTTCTATTTCCATCCAGTAGCCGCGCGCGTCCGGCTGGCTGCTCATGATCTGCACTACGTTCTCCACGGTATTCGCTTGTTTGATGGCGGCCACCAGCTCGGGCGCATAAGCCAGCTCGGCGGCGACGGCGGCGACGGCGTCCATCGCCATGCCGCTCTTGCCGGAGTGGGTGTTCCACACCCCGTCCAGCAGCTTGGCGATCTTGCCCGGGTGGCCCAGCACCCACAGCGTGTCTAGGATGCGGCCCTGTTCGAGCAGCACCGATTCGGCGAAGTCCAGCGAGTCGCCGACGAAGTTGGCGATCTGCACCACCTGCTTTTTCTCCAGCCCCAGCGTGTCGGCGGCGTAGCCGCGGCCTATCTTGCCCGGGGTGAAGGCGATGGCGGCCGGCAACTCGCCCAGCGCCACCCGCACATAGACCTCGATGGAGGCGATCCACGCCGCCTGCGACATCGGCTCGACGATGCCACTGGTGCCCAGTATCGAGATGCCGCCGACGATGCCCAGCATCGGGTTGAAGGTGCGCTTGGCGATCTTGTCGCCGTCGACGCAGCCTATCGCCAGGTCGAAGCCGGGGTCGGGCCGGCCGGCCAGCGTCTCGGCCAGCGCCAGCCGCATCATCTGCCGCGGCACCGGGTTGATCGCCGGCTCGCCGGGCGGGATGCGCAGGCCGGGCTGGGTGACCATGCCGACGCCGGCCGCGGCCAGGAAACGCAGCGCGCCGCTGTGGTTTATCCTCACCTCGGCGAAGATCGTCGCGCCGTCGGTGTTATCCGGGTCGTCGCCGGCGTACTTCAGCACTTCGGCGCGCACGGTGTTTTCGTCCAGCCAGACCACGCGCTGTATCGGCACCGCCAAATAGAAATCCGGGTCCGGCAGGCTGATGAAGACCCCGTCGGCGTCCACGCCGTCCAGCAGCAGCATCAGCGCCGCCTTGGCGGCGGCGGTGGCGCAGCTGCCGGTGGTGCGGCCGCGGCGCATGCCGTTGGGGGCGAGGGCGGCGAGGTCGTAGGGCTGGCGCACCGGGCTCAGGCTTCCTGCTGCTGATACACGTGTTCGATCGCGTCTATCATCAGCGCGTTGACCACGGTGGCCGCCCACGGCGAGCCGCCGCGGGTGCCGCGGTTGGTGATGCGCGGCACTTGCAGCAGCGCGCGCAGCTCGTCCTTGCATTCGCGGGTGCCGACGAAACCCACCGGCAGGCCCACCACCAGCTGCGGCCGCCAGCCGTGATCGCGCACCAGGCGCACCACCTCGCGGATGGCGGTGGGCGCGTCGCCTATCGCCACCACGCAGTCGTTGCCGAACTTCTGCCAGGCGCGGCGGATGCCGGCGGCGGAGCGGGTGATGCCGTTGGCTTCGGCCAGCAGCCGGGTTTCCTCGTCGTGCACGCCGCACCAGGTGTCCACTTCCAGCTGGCGCAGCACTTCGCGTTTGAGGCCGGTTTCCACCATGGTGACGTCGGTGACCACGCGGCGGCAGCGCAGCAGCGCGCGCATGCCGGTTTCACAGGCGCCGGGCGAGAAAAACAGCTCGTCCACGCTGTTGAAGTCGCCGGTGGTGTGCACCAGCCGCATCAGCGCGGTGCGCTGCTCGGCCGGGAAGGCCGACCAGTCGCGGCCCTCATTGATGATGCGCATGCTTTCCGCTTCTATCGGGTGCGGGGTGTAGCGTTTCCAGGCCGGCGGCTGGCTGGAACGGGGCTCGCGCTCCAGCAGGCCGCGCACCTTGCCGTGGTGGCCGCGCTGCGGCTCGCCCACTTGTTGTTCGAAGCCGACGATCTGCACCCGGTACTTGCACAGCGCGCAGTTCATCGCCGCGCGGCCTTCCACGCCCTCCTGCGCCCGTTCCAGGAACACCTCGGCCACTTGCTCGTCCGGGCCCAGATAGCCGGCGCTCAGCACCTCGATCTCCGGATGGCGCGCCGCCAGGTCCGCCGCCGCGCCGTAGATGCGCTTGACCAGCACGCCGTCGAACAGAAAGTAGGGCAGCATCACGATGCGGCGGTAGCCCAGCATGGCGGCGGCGCGCAGGCCGTCGGCCACCAAGGGTTTGGCGGTGCCGGAATAGCAGACGAAAGACGCGGCGAAGCCCAGGCCTTCTTCCAGCATGCGCGTGAGCTTGGAGATTTCGGAGTTGGCGTCCGGGTCCGAGGTGCCGCGGCCGACGACGACCAGACAGGCGTCGTTGCGCGACACGGTGTGCGGCGACGCCGCCTCGGCCTCGACGATGCGTTGACGACACAGCGCCAACAGCCGCGGATGCAGGTCCAGCGCCGCGCCGAAGTGAAAGGCTACGCCCGGATGCGCCTGCCGCAGCGCCAGCAGCTCGCTGGGCATGTCGTTTTTGGCGTGGGTGGCGGCCAACAGCACGCCGGGCACCATCACCACGGTCTTGGCGCCGGCGGCCAGCACCTGGTCCACCGCCTCGTCTATGGTGGGGCGGGCGAACTCCAGAAAGCCGTGAGCCACCGGGCGCTCGCCGGCGCGCGCCTTCAACGCGTCCACCAGCTGCATGAATTCGTTCACCCCGTCCGGGTCGCGGCTGCCGTGGCCGGCCAATACGATGGCGTAGTCTTGCTGGCTCATTTGTGGGTCGGCTCGATCTGGCTGTCCATCGGCGCGAGCGTGCGGATCAGCATGATGCTCATGTCGGAGAAGCGCTGCTCCGCGCACTCGGCCAGCGTGCCGCGCCATTCCGCCTCGTTGCGGGTCAGGTTTTCCCACACTTCCACCTGCTGGCCGGCCGGGATGCCGTTTTCCAGCAGATAGGCGGCGATGTGCCAGGGCATGAAGGAACGCGCCTCGTCCCAGGGGCAGGGGATCACGATGGCGTTGCGGCCGTCCTGCAGCACATGCACCAGGTGGCGCTTGAACGGGGTCAGGTCGCCGCGGCGGTGGAAGGTGATGAAGCTGGTTTCGTCGAAGCACACCTTGCCGCGCGAGGCCAGGATCTGCGCCGACGAGATGCCGGGTATCGTTTCCACCGGGTGGCCGCAGGCGCGCTCCACCCGCTCCAGATACTGGAAGCCGCTGAAGTGGATGTCGCCCATGAACACCACCACGCAGTTTTTGCCGGCGCGGTGGCGCTCGGCGACGATGTCCAGCTGCGCCACCTGGTCGCGGTAGCCCATCTGGATCACTTCGGTCGTGTCCGGGATCAGCGGGCGCACCACGTCCACCACCGCGTTGAAGCCGGCCACCACGTCGGCCTCGCGTATCAGTTGGGCGGAGCGTTGCGGCAGGTAGCCGATGTCGCCGGGGCCGGCGCCTATGCAGATGATCATGCGTATTCCTTCCTTGTTTCGTTGGCGGCGGACGGGCTACAGGACGCCAGCGCCACCGTCGGTCCGATGACGATCAGCGCCGGGCTGTGGATGCCGGCCGCGCTCATGTCTTGTTCCAGCGCGTCCAGGGTGCTCAGCACCTGGCGCTGCTGCGGCAGGGTGCCGTTTTCTATCGCCGCCGCCGGGGTGTCGGGTTTCAGGCCGTGGCGCAGCAGTTCGGCGCGGATCAAGGGCAGCCGCTTGACGCCCATATAGATCACCAGCGTCATGCCGCTTTGCGCCAGCGCCCGCCAGTTGGGCTCGTCGCCGTCCTGATGCGGGTGGCCGGAGACAAAAGTGACGCCGTGGACGAAATGGCGGTGGGTCAGAGGAATGCCCAGCGTGGCCGGCACCGCCAGGCCGGCGCTGAGGCCGTTGACGATTTCCACCTCGATGCCGGCTGCTTGCAGCTTCAGCATTTCCTCGCCGCCGCGGCCGAAGACGAAGGGGTCGCCGCCCTTGAGGCGCGCCACTGTCCTGCCGGCGCGGGCCTCGTCCATCATTCTTTGCTCGATGGCGGCCTGCGGCGTAGACGGCCGGCCGCCGCGCTTGCCCACCGGCACGATTTCAGCGTCCGGCCGCAGCATGGTGTGAATATCCGGATGCACCAGATCGTCCACCAGCGCCACATCGGCCAGCCGCAGGCAGCGCGCGGCCTTCAGCGTCAGCATGTCCAGGTCGCCGGGACCGGCGCCTATCAGATAAACCTTGCCCGTCATCTCAGCGGCCCAGTCTTTGTCGAATCGTCAATGTCAGTTGCTCGCCGGTCAGGGCGTCGCAAGCCAGGTATTCCGCGCCCAGCGCCTCGGCCAGTTCGCGGGCGCGGCCCAGGCGGACAAAGTCCTGCTCGGTGTCCAGCACCAGCGTCGGCGTGCCGGCCAGCTGGCCGGCCAGGTCCAGCGCCTGCCGCCACGGGTCGCCGTCTCCGTCCAGCGCCACATTGGCGCGGCCGTCGCTCAGGATGACCAGCAGCGGCGCCGGGCCGCCCAGCTGGCGGGACAGCGTGTCGGCGGCCAGCGCCAGCGCGTGCGCCAGAGGGGTGCGGCCGCCGGTGGGCAGCTCGCGCAGCGCCCGTTCGGCCTGCTCCACGCGGTTGCACGGCGGCAGCAGCAGTTCCGCCTGCTGGCCGCGGAAGGCGATCAGCGCCACCTGATCGCGGCGGCGGTAAGCGTCTTCCAGCAGGCTCAGCACCGTGCCCTTGACCTGCTCCATCCGCTGGCGCGCGGCCATCGATCCCGACGCGTCGACGACCAGCAGGATCAGATTGCCCTGTTTGGCGACGCGGACCTTGTCGTGCAGGTCGGCGCGGGTGACCGCGAAGTTGTTGGGGTCGCGCAGCAGCGCGTGGCGCAGGGTGGCGTCCACCGCCAGCTGGGCCGGCTGCGGGTTGGCCTCGGCGCGGACGTAATGGCCGCGCTGACGGCTGGCGCCGTCGCTGCGGCGGCCGGCGGCGTCGCCGGAGGAGGGCGCCTGGACGCGGATGCGGGCAATGTCGCCGGCCGGCGCCGCGGCGAAGATTTGCTCGGCGCCATGGCCGGACGTGTCCGCTTGCTGTTCGCCGTCGCCATCCGGCGGCGGCTGGTCGGCGCCGTTCCGCTCCTGCGGCGGCGGCGGATTCGACGCTTGCCGCGTCATCTGTTCCAGCTTGTCCTGATCCAGCCCGCTCTGTTCGAACGGCTTGCTGCGGCGGCGATGCGGCAGCACCAGCCGGGCGGCGTCGCGGACATCCTCGGCGGAGGCGTCGACGCGGCCATCCAGCGCCGCCAGCGCGCGGGCGGCCTTGTTCAGCACGATGTCGGCGCGCAAGCTGCTGACTTCGAATTCGCAGCACAGCTCGCTGACGAAGTGGAACAAGCTATCGCTGAGCCGGGTTTGCGGCAGCAAGGCGCGGGCGGCGGCGATCTTGGCGCGCAGCGCCTCGCTGTCGGCCTGCCACTGCGCGGCGAAGCCGGCCGGATCGGCCTCGAAGGCCAGGCGGCGGCGCACCACCTCGGCGCGCTGAAGAGGCTCGCGCGGCGCGGCCACGTCCACCATCAGGCCGAAGCGGTCCAGCAGCTGCGGCCGCAGATCGCCTTCCTCCTGGTTCATGGTGCCCAGCAGCGTCACCCGCGCCGGGTGGCTGACCGCCAGGCCCTCGCGCTCCACGGTGTTGACGCCCATCGCGGCGGCGTCCAGCAGCACGTCCACCAGATGGTCGGCCAAGAGGTTGACCTCGTCGATATACAGCATGCCGCGGTGGGCTGCGGCCAGCAGGCCGGGCTTGAAGGCCTGCTTGCCGCCTTGCAGCGCTTTTTCGAAGTCCAGGCTGCCCAGCACCCGGTCCTCGGTGGCGCCCAGCGGCAGGTTGATGAAGGGCACCGGGCCGTCATGCAGCGCGCGCGCGTCGCCGGAGCACACCGGGCACCGCGGCAGCGGGTGGTCCGGCTCGCAGTTGTAGCCGCAGCCGGCGGCGCGGCGGATGGGCGGCAGCACGGCGGCCAGGCCGCGCGCGGCGGTGCTCTTGGCGCTGCCCTTGTCGCCGCGCACCAGCACGCCGCCGACGGTGGGGTCCACCGCGCAGATCAGCAGCGCCTGCTTCAGTTGTTGCTGGCCGACGACGGCGGCGAAGGGGTAAATCGGGCTCATGCTGAAACCCTTATTTGCCACGAAAGCACACGGAAAGACACGGAATTGGGTGCAGCGGGGCGATGTGGATGCTTCTGCGCCCATGCTCCGGGAAACGATGGGATTTTTCCGGTTTTCATTTCCCTGCCTTCCAAGTGTTGCCCTGGCTCATTGAGTTTTGGGGTTTCATGCTTTGCTCTCTCCGCGCGCTTCCAGCAGCGCCTCGCTATCCAGGTGCAGCTGGCGCAGGGCGGCCAGCGTCTCCGGGTCCGGCTCCGCCCACAACTGGCGCTGCGCGGCTTCCAGCAGGCGGTCGGTGATGGCGTTCAGCGCCCAGGGGTTGCTGTCGGCGAAGAACTGCTGCATCGCCGGGTCCAGCGCGTAGCTTTGCGCCAGCTGTTCATAGACCCAGTCGTCCACCACCTGGGCGGTGGCGTCGTAGCCGAACAGATAATCGACGGTGGCGGTCAGCTCCAGCGCGCCCTTGTAGCCGTGCTTCTGGATGCCGGCTATCCATTTGGGGTTGGCCACCCGCGAACGGAATACGCGCAGCACTTCCTCCTTCAGGCCGCGCACCGCCGGTGCTTCCAGATTGTGGCTGTCGCCGAAGAAGGCGCGCGGCTGGCGGCCGCTGAGGCTGCGTATCGTCGCGATCATGCCGCCGTGGTATTGCAGGTAGTCGTCGCTGTCGAAGATGTCGTGTTCGCGGTTGTCCTGGTTGTGCAGCGCCACTTCCACGCCGGCCAGCCGGTGGCGCAGCGCGTCGCGGGCGTCGGCGCCGTTGGCCTCGCGGCCGTAGGCGTAGCCGCCCCAGTTGACATAGGCGGTGGCGAAGTCGGCGTCGTTCTGCCAGTTCTGCTCGTTGATCAGCGGCAGGATGCCGGCGCCGTAGCTGCCCGGCTTGGCGCCGAACACACGGTACAGCGCTTGCGCATCGGCGTCGGGCCGGGCGCCCAGCAGCTCGTTTTTCAGGTCGGCCAGGTAGTGCTTGCGCAGGAAGTTCTGCTCCGCCGGCTCGTCCAGCCGCGCCACGGTGTGCACCGCCTCGTCGATCAGCGCAATCAGGTGGGGGAAGGCGTCGCGGAAGAAGCCGCTGATGCGCACGGTGACGTCGATGCGCGGCCGGCCCAGTTCGGCCAGGGGGATCACTTCCAGACCCTGCACCCGGCGGCTTTCCTGTTGCCAGCGCGGCTTGACGCCGAGCAGGGACAGGATTTCGGCGATGTCGTCGCCATGGGTGCGCATCGCGCTGGTGCCCCACACGCTGATGGCCACCGACTCCGGGTACTGGCCGGTTTCCTTCAGATGGCGGGCCAGCATCTCGCGCGCCAGGCCGTCGCCTATGCGCCAGGCGGCGTTGGAGGGCAGGCTGCGCGGGTCCACCGAGTAGAAATTGCGGCCGGTGGGCAGAATGTGGGCCATGCCGCGCGTGGGCGCGCCGCTGGGGCCGGCCGGCACGTAGCCGCCTTCCAGGCCGCGCAAGAGATTGTCTATCTCCTCGGCGGTGCGGGCCAGCTTCAGGCACAGCTGGTCGCAGACGAAGTTCAGCACCCGTTCCAGATCGGCATTCGGCTCGATGCCGGGCAGCATGGCGGCGACGGCGGCCGGCACGGCGGCGCTGTCGTAGCCGCGCGCGGCCAGCTCGGCGATCAAGCCGCGCGCCAGCTTCAGCACCGCGTCGTGGGCGTCGGCGCGGGTGACCAGGGGCAGGCCGGCCAGCGCCTGCAAGGCCGCGGGGGTGTCGCTCAGCCGTTTGCCCTGATCCTGCTGCCACAGCGTCCAGTCGCCGCCGTAGGCCGCCGCCACGCTGGCGGGCAGGCCGGGGATGCCGAGGTTGGGCAAGCGGGTCAGCGCCAGCAGCATGTCGACCAGCGCCTCGCCCTGCGGCGCGTTGCCCAGCACGTGCAGGCCGTCGCGGATCTGCGCCGCGCCCAGCTCGCACAGATAGCCGTCGATGTCCTCGATCAGGTGGGCGACGTCCACGCCGTCCATCTTGGCCAGGCTCAAGGGCACGCCGTCTTCGTTCAGCGTGTCGTCCCAGTCGTGGTCATGATCGTGGTGGTCATGATCGTGGTGGTCATGATCGTGGTGGTCGTGGCTGTGGCCGTGATGGTCATGGTGATGGTGATCATGGTGGCCGCGGTGATGGTCGTGGTCGCCATGATGGTGATGGTGGTGCCCATGATCGTGGCCGTGGGCGGCCTTGGCCGGGCGATACTTCGCCGCCGCGGCCGTCGCCGGTTTCATCGCGGCCGCCGGCTTGGCCGCCTGTGGCCGGTATTTGCCGTGGACGGCGGCGGGCGCGTGATGATGTCCGCCATGCGGGTGTGGGTGCTCATGATCGTGGCGAGGCTCGTGATCATGGTCGTGCTCATGCTCGTGATCATGTTTCAGCATCGCCGCCAGGTCGGTGTCGAGCTTGGCTTCCTTGATCAGGTCCCAGATCTGTTGCTGCAACAGCGGCAGCTTGTTCGGGTCCAGCAGCTCCACCTGGTAGTACTCGTCCACCAACTGGGTCAGCTGCGCCAGCGGGCCGTAGCTGTCGGCGGTGGTCATCGTTGGCGTCAGGTGGTCGATGATCACCGCGTGGCCGCGGCGTTTGGCCTGCGAGCCTTCGCCCGGATCGTTGACGATGAAGGGGTAGAACAGCGGCATGTCGCCCAAGAGCGCATCCGGGAAGCAGTTCTGCGACAGGCCCACGCCCTTGCCCGGCAGCCATTCCAGCGTGCCGTGCTTGCCGACGTGGACGATGGCGTCGGCGCGCCAGTCGTCGCGCAGCCAGCGGTACAGCGCGTAGTAGTGGTGGGTGGGTGGCAGGTCCGGCGTGTGGTAGATGGCGTCCGGGTCCATGCCGTAGCCGCGCGGCGGCTGCAGCGCGACGAAGACATGGCCGTAATCCAGGCCGGAAAACACCAGTTCGTCGCCGTCGACGTAGGCGCCGCCCGGCGGCTGGCCCCAGCGCTGCAGCATTTTGTCGCGCAGACTGTCCGGCAGCTCGTCGAACCAGGCCTGGTAGCGCTGGGCCGGCACGCGGGCGGCGGCGTTTCGCATCTGCTCGGCGCTCAGGTAATCCTGATCGTAGGCGCCGCGGTCTATCAGCTCGTGCATCAGCGCGTCGCTGTCCGGCGGCAGCGGGTCCATCTGGTAGCCGCGGCCCTGCATGCCGCGCAGCATCGCGTACAAGGAGGCCGGGGAATCCAGGCCCACCGCATTGCCTATCTGCGAGGCCTTGCTATTGGAGTTGGTGAAGATGAAGGCGATGCGCTTGTCGGCGTTTTCCACATGGCGCAGCCGCGCCAGGCGGGCGGCGATGCCGGCCAGGCGGCGGGCGCGGTCCGGCAGCGGCGTGTATTGTTCGGCCTGGCCGGGCTGGTCCATCATGGCCGGCTGCTTGAAGCTCAGCGGCACGCCGATGATGCGGCCGTCGAATTCCGGCAGCGCCACGTTCATCGCGGTGTCCAGCGGGTTGAAGCCGCGGTCCGAGGCTTCCCATTGCTCGCGCGTCATGCTGCTGGTGATGGCCTGCAGCACCGGCAGGTTCAGCCGGTCCGACGCCTCCACCGCCCAGCCGGGCTGGGTGGGGCCGTCGTTGTTGATGTCGCCCATCGCGAACGAGGTGGTGTTGATCAGCAAGGACACCTTGGCGCGAGGATCGGCCAGCAGCGCCAGCGCCGCCGGCAGGCCGCCGTCTTGAATCGTGCGCAAGGACGAGGTGAACACCGGCAGCGCGTTGACGCCGCGCTCGGCCAGGCAATCGACCAATAGATCAATGAAGCGGGTGTTGCCGGACAGCCAGTGGGCGCGGTAGAAGCACAGGCCCACGGTGGGCCAGTCCGGGTTGCGGATTTCCAGCCAGTCGGCGAGCGAGCAGGGCGCGCTCAGTTCCGGGTGGTAAACGCCGTGCTCGGGCAGCGGCAGCGGCGGCTGGTAGCCGAAGCCGGTCAGCAGCAGCCTGTCCGCCAGGCAGCGCATCAGCTCGCCCAGATTGGCGCTGCCGCCGGCCTGCAGATAGGCGTGGACGTCCTGCTGCAGCGATACCGGCGCGCTGCATAGCGCTTGCAGCTCCGGGTCCGGCTCGCCGGTGCCGCTGAGCACGATGACCGCGGCCTGCAGCCGGCGCGCGTGGGCCAGCAACCGCTCCAGGCCGGGTATCGCGTCGGCGCGGCCCAGCACGCGCAGCACGATGGCGCGGGCCTGGGCCAGTTGGCCGTCCAGCAGCGCTTGCATCGCGGCCTCGTCGGCAATGCCTTGCAGCGAGATGCCGGCGACAAGGGGAAAATCTTCCGGCCAGCGCGCGCGCGCCAGCGCGGCGAGATCGGTGCCGGCGTGGCTCAACAGGGCGAGTGCGGCGCTCATGCCTGCGCCTCCGTTTCGATGTCGCCGATGCCGGTTTTATGGAACACCAATTCCTCGACCGGAACGCCGCCCTTCAGATGCTGGCAGACGATGCGTTCGATATCGCTTTCATTCACCTTGCGGTACCAGACCCCGTCCGGATACACCACCATCACCGGGCCTTCCTTGCACACGGCGAAGCAGTGGCTGCGGGTGCGCTTGGCGCGCAGGCCTTCGCAAGCGTCTATGCTGCGGCCCAGGTGCAGGAACATCGCTTCCGAACCCTGGCCGTCCGGCGTGCAGCGCGGGCCGGTGCACATCAGCACGTGTTTGTCGTGGGTTCTCATCGCGCCTCCGGCGTCAGTTGGTCAAAACGCTTCCATTTATAAATGGCGGCGGAGGCAAGCCACGTCAGCAGGAACACGCCGATGACGAAGTAGCCGAAATGAGCCAGATCGTCGTTGAGCGCTGAGATCAGGTCCCAGAAGCCGCCGGTGAGCTGCAGCTTGTCCGCCAGCAGGCCCAGTCCCTCCAGCCCGCCAATGCCGACGGCGACGAGAACGGAAACGAAGGTGATGGTCAGGTTGTACCAGAGCTTGCGCACCGGATTGACGAAGGCCCAGCCGTAGACTTCCACCATCATCATGCTGTCCAGCGTGTCCACCAGCGCCATGCCGGCGGCGAACAGCGCCGGGAACACCATGATGTGCCACAGCGCCACGCCGTTGGCGCTTTGCGAGGTGGCGATGGCGAACAGGCCGATTTCAGTGGCGGTGTCGAAACCCAGGCCGAACAAAAAGCCGATGGGCAACATATGCCAGCTCTTGGTCACCATGCGAAACAAGGGCTTGAGCAGGCGCGCGATCAGGCCGCGGTTGTTCAGCAGCAGATTCAGCTGCTCGTCGCAAATGGCCTCGCCGGCGCGGGCGCGGCGGAAAGCGCCCCATACCGCGCGCAAGGAAGACAGATTGATCAGCGCCAGCGTCAGCAGAAAGAAGGCCGACACGCTGGTGCCGATGACGCCGCCTATCTCCTTGAAGCCGGCGACGCGGCTTTGCAGCGCGCTGGCGGCGAACACGATCAGGGCGACGGCGATGACCACCACCGCGGAGTGGCCGGCGGAGAAGAACAGGCCCACCGCCGACGGACGGCGGCCTTCCTGCATCAGCTTGCGCACGGTGTTGTCGATGGCGGCGATGTGATCGGCGTCCACCGCGTGGCGCAGGCCGAACAGATAGGCGAGCAGGGCGGTGGCGAGTTGGGCCGGATGATCGGCGAAGGCGGCGAAAGCCCAGGCCCAGGCCAGCAGATTGGCCAGGATCAGCCCGGCGAGTATCGGCGCGTGCTGCGCCAGACGGCGGCCGGCGGACGGCGCGGTGGATGAATGCATGGTGCCCTCGGAGACGATTTCCGTCGCGCAAACGAGGGCACAGGTCGCCGAGTGTTCATGAGCGGCGCATGTGCGTATCCCCCGGTACACCCCGCCCGGTTTCTGCTTGCGTCGACACGTATGACGGCCGGTCTCCTGGCTCGCGCGTCGCCGTCCGGCGCCGCCTTCCCGGCCCGTTTAGGGGCCAGTGGCTTTAGGCGTGGACTCTGCGCTTACAGTTGCGGGGGCAGCCGCGGTCTTGCACCGCGTTCCCGTTTCACCCTCTGAGAACCTGTTTACGAGCTGCCGCGCGTCTTGGCTGGCGAGCTCGCACACAGGTTTTTGGGGCACCGTCATGATGGGGTCGGATGATACGTGACAAAAACCAGGCTGTGAACAGCTGGCGTTTTGATTTTAATTACAATCGCCGCCAATCCGCCAAGGCCTGCTCCAGCCGCGCCCAGTCCTGTTCGCCGCTAGGCAGGCCAAAGCGCAAGCTGGGCAGGGACTCGAAATAACGGCTCAAGATGCCGCGCCCCGCCAGATGTCGATGCAAGGGCAGGCTGGCCTCGCCGGGAACCCACTGGAACAGTTCGCAGCCGCCGGCCGGGGCGAGCCCGTGCCGCTCCAGACAGTTCCGCAGCCGCGCGCTATCGCGCAGCAGCTGGCTCCTCATGGATTGCTGCCACGCGGTGTCGCCAAGCGCCAGCGTCACCGCTTCGCGCGCGGGCCCGGCCATGGCCCAGGGCCCCAGTTCCTCGGCCAGCGCTTGAAGCAGCGCGGCCTGGGCGAACACGAAACCGGCGCGCGCGCCGGCCAGGCCGAAGAATTTGCCGACCGAGCGCAGCACGATCAGGCCCGGCTTGCCGATATGGGGGAGCATGCTGTCCCGCGGCGACGCATCCAGAAACGCTTCGTCGACCAGCAGCCAGCCGCCGCGTTCCGCCAGCCTTTGCCGCCAGTCTTCCAGCAAAGCCGGTTCAAAACGGTCTCCGGTGGGGTTGTTGGGGTTGCAGATTTGAACCACGTCCAGCTGATCAATATTCGCGGCCAGCCCGTCCGGAGTGAACCGTTCCACGCTGTGTCCGCGCCTTTGCCACTGGTAGGGATGTTCGGCGTAGCACAAGGTCAACATGCCGACGCGGCAGGGCGCTCGCAGCCGCGGCAGCACCTGGATGGCGGGTTGAGAACCGGCCACCGGCAGCAGTTGCTCGCAACCGTAATATTCCGCCGCCGCCGCTTCCAGCCCGTCGTGGTCCTGCGGCAGCCGCAGCCAGCCGTCGGCGGACAGCGGCGGCACTGGCCAGCCATTGGGATTGACGCCGGTGGACAGGTCCAGCCAATCCCCAGGCGGAATACCGTATTCAGCGGCCGCGCGCAGCAGGCCGCCTCCGTGTTCAAGCATGCATGACTCCAATCAAAACAGCCCACAATAGGGAAAGACCGGCCCACAGCCATGCGCCGCGGCTGACCAAGCGCACCGCGCGGCCGATGTCCTGATGCGTGGGCGCGGGGCCGCAGCCCAAGGGCGGGCGCTCCTTCCACTGGCCATGGTAGCGCGCGCCGCCGCCAAGGGAGACGCCCAGCGCGCCGGCGCCGGCCGCCATCACGGGGCCGGCGTTGGGACTGTACCAAGTGGGCGCCTGCGTTCTCCAGCAGCGCCAGCCGCTTGCCGCGTGGCCCAGCAACAGATAGGTGAGGGCGGTCAGCCGCGCCGGGACATAGTTCAACACATCGTCAAGGCGGGCGGCGGCCCAGCCAAAATGCAAATAGCGCGCGTTCTTATAGCCCCACATCGCATCCAGCGTGTTGGACAGCCGGTACAGCACCGCCCCGGGCGCGCCCAGCAGCAGAAACCAGAACAGCGCGGCAAAGACCGCGTCGCAGCCATTTTCCAGCACCGACTCAATGGTGGCGCGGGCGATTCCCGCCTCATCCAGCTCGCTCGTGTCGCGGCTGACAATCCAGCCCACCCGTTCACGGGCCAAGGCGAGATCGCCGTCGGCCAGCGCCTGTCTGACCACCTTCGCATGCTGAGCCAAGCTCCTGGCGCCCACCGCCAGGTAGAGCAGAACAAGCGGGACAATGGCTGACAGCAGCGGCAGACGGGCCAGCAGCCAGGCCGCCAGCGTCAGAGGCAGGATCAAGAGTGAAACGGAGAGGGCGCCGCGCAGACGCATGCGCCAGCGGGGCTCGGCATCGGGCGAGGAGGGGTAGGCAAAGCGCTCAACGCCCCGGGTCAGCCGACCGAAGCCGACCAATGGATGCCAGCGCCGCGGCTCGCCCAGCAGGCGGTCCAGCAACAGCGCTAGCGGTAGAAACAATGCGGAATTCAACACACAACCTTATATAATGGCCGACCGCCGCTTGGAGGTATCCAATGCGCAAATTTTTAGGGTTTGGGATGGCCGGAATGAATCAAGCCGCCATTCTAAGCCTTGTTCGCCATCTATGTGCAGGGGGAATGCCATGGCCAAGACCATCATGATTCAGGGCGCCACGTCCGATGCCGGCAAGAGCGCGCTGGCCACCGGCTTGTGCCGGCTGTTGGCGCGCCGTGGCGTGAGGGTGGCGCCGTTCAAGCCGCAGAACATGGCGCTGAACAGCGCGGTGACGGTGGACGGCGGTGAGATCGGCCGCTCGCAGGCGGTGCAAGCGCAGGCCTGCGGGCTGGAGCCGCATACCGATATGAACCCGGTACTGTTGAAGCCCAACAGCCATACCGGTTCTCAGGTCATCATCCACGGGCGGGCGATAGGAAATATGGAGGCTCGCGGCTATCACGACTACAAACCGGTGGCGATGAAGGCGGTGCTGGCGTCCCACGCCAGGCTGGCGGAGCAATACCAGTGCATCATCGCCGAGGGCGCCGGCAGCCCGGCCGAGATCAATCTGCGCGACGGCGACATCGCCAATATGGGCTTCGCCGAGGCGGTGGATTGCCCGGTGATCCTGGTGGCCGACATCGAGCGCGGCGGCGTATTCGCCCACCTGGCCGGCACCTTGGCGCTGCTGTCGGAATCCGAGCGCGCCAGGGTGATCGGCCTGGTGATCAACCGCTTCCGCGGCGACCCCAGCCTGCTCAACAGCGGCATCGATTGGCTGGAACAACATACCGGCAAGCCCGTGCTGGGCGTACTGCCGTATTTGCACGATTTGCACCTGGAAGCAGAGGACAGCATGGGCCTGGACAAGCCAGGCGGCGCGAGCGGCGCCGGCGACAAGCTGCGCGTCATCGCCCCGGCCGCGCCACGCGTCAGCAACCACACCGACTTCGACCCCTTGCGCCTGCATCCGCAGGTGGAGTTCACCCTGGTTCGTGCCGGCCAGCGCATCCCGCCGGCCGATCTGATCGTGTTGCCCGGCAGCAAGAGCGTGTTGGCGGACCTGGCCTGGCTGCGGGCGCAGGGCTGGGAAGAAGCGATACGCCGCCATCTGCGCTACGGCGGCAAGGTGCTGGGCATTTGCGGCGGCCTGCAAATGCTGGGCCGCAAGCTCCACGATCCAGACGGGTTGGAAGGCGAGCCGGGTAGCGGCGACGGACTGGGCTGGCTGGACATGGAAACCACGCTGGCGCCGGAAAAGCGACTGACGCGCGTGTGCGGCCGGCTGACCTTGGACCACGCCGAGGCCGCCGGCTACGAAATCCACATGGGAGTCAGCGCAGGCCCGGCGCTGCAGCGGCCAGCGCTGCATTTCAAGGACGGCGGCGCGGACGGCGCGCGCTCGGAAGATGATCAGATCCTGGCCACTTATCTGCACGGCGTCTTCGACGAGCCGGCCGCCTGCCAGGCCATCCTGCGCTGGGCCGGCTTGCAAGAACCCGTGGCGCTGGATTACCCGGCGCTGCGCGAAACCAATATCGACAAGCTGGCGGACATGCTGGAACAGTTTTTGGACCTTGGGCCTATCATCAGCGGCTTGCCTAAAGGCGATTAAACCACTGAAGCCCAGGGGTGGGCTTCAGGTAGGTTCTGGCGCTACCTTGGTTTATCCTTATGTTCGCATAATGGGTGATTTCGTTAACCCATTTGCATTTTTACCGCCCGTATATGCTTCGGAATTTTGCCCGGCGGCGAGCATCGTAATCGCTAGGAACAAAGCGGCAACGTTGCGCGAATGCCGCAAAAAAATGCTCTTGATGTACTCTTTGGCTACTGGGTCTTTCGTGTATTCATAGTCTAAACAAGCCTTTACCTCTCTTGCGTCCAGTCCGAGTATGTCAGCGATGACATAGCCAGCAACCGGAGGTGCTTGTCTTCTACCTTTCATGATGTCACTCATTTTGTGGGTATCAATTAGAAGCAATTTTGCAACAGCATAATCGCTTTCAAGTCCTTGTTTTTTCTTGATTTCTTCAACGTAATCCTTAAATGTCTTCATTCCGCTGTCCTTAATTTTTTTGACAACACCCCAATGGGGTGTATCCTTCATTTGTAGTCAACCCCAATGGGGTCTTAATTCGTTCTTGACAGATCATTTTATCAGCGTTGCAGCCCGCCAGCTGCCCCGATATTCCAACGTGCTAGAGGTTCTCAAAATGGCTGAACAAATCGCTCCCAAACCGTCTCTCTCGGCAAACATGGCCGTTGTTGTCGGCCGCATCAAAGCTGTCCGCAAGTCCGATGATTTCGTCCACACCGAAGTGATCCAGCCAGCCCCGGATGAATACAGCATGCCGGGGGTCGTAGAGGTTCGCTCCCGCAAGCGCCTGGGCGACATCGGACAAGATGTTCACATCAAGGTTCAGTGTACTGGCTACTACGGCAAGCCGTTCGATAGCAAAGACAAAGTTACCGGCGAGATTGTTAAGAAACGTGCCGTCATCAACGTTTTTTCCGCGATTGAAGATTAACCCCCGGTCTGCGCATTGGCTACGTGCGTGGGCCTTTTCCATTTGTAGCCATGGAGATTTTGAAATGATCAAAGCTATCCACGTAGTTCGCAAAGTTGCGATGAAAGTCGTTGCCGGTACCGCTGCCGCGATGTCCTTCGCCGCTGTGGCCTACGCCGAAGTTCCGGCGGCGGTCACTACCCAGATGGGCGAAACGACCACGGATGTCAAGACCATTGGCGGCCTGCTGCTGGTCCTCGCGTTCGTCATCGTCGGCTTCCGCTACATGAAGAAAGCGGCCTAGCCTTGGGCTGGGCTGTCGGTTATGCCTGTTATTCAGATCAGCAGGACGCAGCAGATTCGTTTTATTCGGCTACTCCTCCGCGAATTACTGAAGCTGGTTATCAGGCGTTCGAGAAAAGCGGGCAGAACTGGCAGCTAAATTCCTACCAAAACGGCCCCTCTGGGGCTGTTTTGATTTCTAGCGTGTCAGTTACTCCACGATTTGCTGAGTGCTCGCAAGTTGATCTTGCGAAAGATGGCGTAGCGCTGGGCTGGTTAACGATTACGCCCGCTTTAATACTTTACGCAATATTGCATATGAGAGAGGCGGCAAAGTGATGGCTTATTATATCGCTGGCTTTTTATCGGTCACTCTATGTTTATTGGTGCTGACGCGATGAAATTTATACGCCTGCTTATTTTCTTTGCGCTTGGCGTTGCTATCTCTGTAACTGCTGGCTTGGCTTTTGCTGGTAGTTACAGGGTTGGCACTTATTATCGTTACGGCGATTCAATTACTCGCAAAGTGACATCCGCTTCTGATGCGCAAAAGCTATCTGATACGGTCATGAAAGTTGCTTTAGACGATGCTAGAAATGCGCGAGTGACTACGCAAATGGCTGTCAATATGGAGTCTAATTTAGTCCAGTCACGAATTCTTGACCAAATACCTATTCCAGCTTCTGCTGCGGCGGCTGCGGCTGCTTCAGCGCTTAAAAAGGGCCGCATTAATCCCAGTGCCATTGTTGCCAATCTTTTGGCTGATTATGCGGTGCAAAAAGGCTGGGAGATGATGAAGGATGCTCAATGTGAAATGAAGGCCGGTGGATGCTGGAATGCTCCAGCTGGTGGCATTAATGAGTCTAACGCTTCGGATTGTGATTCATACGCATTGGCGTGGGGTCAAAAGGGAACGTATATTGTCCATATTCCCGGCTGGGTTTGTGTTCAAACAATGGGTGGCGGTCCGTCTTTTAATTCTGATAAATGTATTTGGAAAAATAATATACCGGTTGGCGGTGGTGAATACGCTGGCTATTACATGTGTAGAGAAACGACGCCTGTCAAATATGCTCAGAGTTCGCCAGCGACTCAAAATGATATCGATAATTTAGCTAAAGAATATTATTACAACTATACGCAACCTCTTTTTGAAGGTTTCATGAAAGAGGGCACTATTTTTGATCTGGACGACAATACGCCTACAACGACCTCCGGTGATCCTGTTACTGGCCCTAAATCAGTTTCAGCTTCAGGCTCCACTAAGAATGCAGATGGTACTGAGTCACAATGGCAGACTGAAAAGCAAACGACTTACACGCCCAAAGGCGATGGCAAAGCCGGGGGCGAAATTAAGATAGACAAGTCTACGACCACGACCACAACGACAAATACTTGTACTGGCGAAGGCTCATGCCGTACTAGCTCTAACACGACGACTACTAAGCCGCCGGAAGAACAAAAAACGGATTGTGACAAGCACCCCAATTCTATTGGTTGTTCAGAATATGGAGACCCTCCGACAATTCCTATACCAGAATCTACGCAAAATGTAGCGTTTGAATGGAAGCCTTTTTCATTGCCTGCTGCTTGCCCGCCTGATTATGTGATGAATTTTTTTATGGTGGGATCGGTAAGTTTTTCATTTGAATTGTTTTGCCGATTTGCTACGGGCATAAAGGCCATTGTTATTCTTGCCGCGTTTATATCAGCTTACTTTATTTGCTTCGGCGCTAAAAAGGAGGAGTAAATGGCTTCCCTTGCTTCCTTTTTGATGGGCATGGTTAAACCGCTAATTGCGCAAGCTCTTATTAGCTTGGGTATATCGGTGGTTACATTTACCGGCGTTCAATTGGTATTGTCACAATTCAATGGCTACATTCAGTCAAATTTGAACGGAATTATGCCTACTGTTGCCAATTTGCTGGGCTTGTCTGGGTTTGGTGAAGCGCTCGGCATTATCGCGGGGGCATTCGCATTTCGCGCTGCAATGAGTTCTGTTAAACGTTTCCAATTTAAGACGACTTAATCATGCTGACTTTGATTACGGGTGAACCTGGGGCGGGTAAAACAGCGCTGGCTGTGTCTATGCTGATGGAGGAGATGGGAGAGCGGCCCGTTTTTGTTATGGGCATTCCAGAATTAAAGGTTCCGCATGAACCTACGCCGCCGGTTGCGGAGTGGACTACGGTTCAGCCGTTGCCTGAAGATCCTTCTATCATGCGGCCTGTTTTCACTTTCCCGCCGAACTCAATCATTCTCGTCGATGAAGCGCAGAATGTTTACCGTCCTCGTTCTGCTGCCAGTAAAGTACCTGATATTGTTGCGGCATTTGAAACGCACCGTCATACCGGCGTTGATTTTTGGCTTATTACTCAGGGCCCGCATTTAATCGACTCAAACATAAAAAGCCTTGTGGGTCGACATGTTCATATCCGTAATATGCCTACGGGTCGAAAGCTTTATGAGTGGTCCGAGTGTGGTGATCCGAAAAGCAAGGCGAGTCGTGATGTAGCGGCTAGACGTAGTTACAAGCTGCCCAAAAAAGCTTTTTCGATGTACAAAAGCGCTTCGTTGCACTTAAAGCAATCGAAGCGTATTCCTCTTTATGTTTTTGTGGTTTATGGCGGCATTGCGCTTTCTTTGTTTCTTGCGTATCGCATTTATACTCGCGTATTTGCAGACAAGCCTCCGGTTGAGTCGGTTTCTCCGCCGAAGGTTCACGGGCAGGAACAAGCAGGGGGCGCAGTGACACAGGCGCAGCCGGGGGCACTGCAACCGCCTGCGGTGACTGCGGTTTCGATATATGAGGCTGAGAACCCCCGCATTGCTGGACGGCCTGAGACAGCGCCCATTTATGACTCACAGCGGCAAATAAAGGCTATGCCTATTGTTGCCGGTTACATCGCAAGCAAGGGCCGCTGTAGGGCGTTTACACAGCAAGGAACGATTGTTCCTATGAGTGAAGAACAGTGCAGGGCAGAAATGAACGCGCCTCGCTTTAACCCGTATATCGAAGCGGCTTCACAAATTGCGCCGGCTCCTATGAAAGTTTCTAAAGTAGAGGATTTCAAGAAATGACAGGCCTTCTGATTATTATTGCTATTTGTTGGGCCGCACTTCTAGTTCATATTCTTTTGAGGTGACTTATGCCTTTGTATGCAATTGCATTTTGTTGGTTTGTGATGTGTTTTGCGATTCTTGCAATCATTATTAAAATAATCAACTATGAAGCTCGGGGGTGATATGGCTTGTAATTTCTATCGTTGTCGTCGATATGAAGCCATTTATTCTAAACCCCATACTTATCGACTTCATTTCTTAATTTTTTATCTTCCTGTTCACGGCTTTATTTATGAATGTTCATTTGAAGGAAATGGCCGGGTTTTAACTAGAACTTCTTGGCATAGCAAGAGATTTCCTTTTCGTGGTTTTTGTTGCAATGGAATTCGAGAATATGATTTATATTGAATCCCGTTGTTAAATCGCAACGGAAAATAAATAATTGGAGAATTTCAATTAAATAACTTCCATTATTCGTTACCATAACGGATAATGAATTATCTAAACGGAGGTTACGCAAATGGCTAAAGACATGAATGACAGCGCAACGCTTGAATTGATTCCGGTTGCTAAGAAACGTGGCCGTCCATCTAGTGGCAAAGCATTAACGAATGCGGAGCGTCAGCGCCGTTTTAGGGAAAGCAAAAAGGACAGGGTTCAAATAGATTTGTCTAATGACGATTGGGCGCGATTGTCTGCTATTCTTCAATCACTTTATGAGAGCGATTTGGATCATCCTCGCCAGCTTAGATACGCGCATATTGTTGAGCAGGTTTATATGTCGGGGATGATGTATCGTAATGTGTCCATGCCTGACTGGTTTGAAGAAAAGCGTTACAAAGAACCCGTTACTGTAACGGAAAGTCAACACGCCCAAGAAAGCGTTACCGTAACGGAAATTGATGCTCCTGAGGACATGCCCGTTACCGTAACGGAAAAGCCACGTACTAAGAAGGCGCTGGCCCAGGTACAGACCCCGTCGAAAGAACCCGTTACCGTAACGAAATCTAGACCCAAAGCTGTAATTGAAAAGAAAGCCACTTTAGCCGGTCGTCCTGTTCTTGTTGACGGTGTAGTCGTTGGATATGCGCGTCGCTCTTCTGGCTCTGTTCGTAGTTCTTGGCTGTTGTTTTATGAAGCTTCCTTTATTTTTGGTGGTTCCTCTTTTAAAGAGTTTTCTCATGTGGAAGATGTTAGGCAGGCTGCCGTTGCTGCATATTGCCGTTTTGTTCCTAATTTCTCGCGCATTACGGACGGTTCCAATTATAATTAGCGTTATCGTAACGAAAACTCCGCGCGTAAAAATGCCCAGGTGCTTGCCCTGGGCTTTTTTGTATCTATTCCACGTTACCGTAACGAAAATCATCAGCCAAGATCGATCCGGCCCCCTTCCTGTAGACCTCCTGTAGCTTCCTCATGCGCTTGCTTCCGTAGCCCCGCGAAGCGCCCCTAGGGGCCCCATGCGGGCGGTTTGTGCCCGCCGTGGGGGTAGGGGGACTAGCCCGGCTTGCCGGGCGTAGTAGGGCGTCTAAGCTTGCTTCACATCAACCCCATTGGGGTGTATGCTTTATTTATCTTGAATGAAAAACCCCCAGTTCTGCGCCAACAGAGACTGGGGGGTGTTGCGAACACGACAGATACAGGCTGCCATGCACACCGAAACTATATACCCGGAAGGTCCGATTTCCAAGCCCCTGAGCCGTCAGGACGCGAAGCGTCCGCATGGGCTTGTCTTATATTCAACAAGTGCGACGCACGAGCAGCGGTTCTTTGAAGCGCGTGCTAGCCGCCTCAAACGCATGAAAAGGACGGTGATCACATCGGCCCGCATTCATGCCGAACACGTCTCAGCGAAGGGCTTCAGAAAGCCCAAGGCGGCAATGCTGACTCTCACATACCGTCCAGACGCCGATTACAGCCCTCGTCACGTTTCTGACCTGCTTGAGCGCGTGCGTAAGTGGCTCAAACGGCGCGGCGTCCATCAGCTGCGGTATGTGTGGGTTTTGGAGCTGACAAAGGCCGGCAAGCCGCATTATCACCTTGTGTTTTTCCTGCCGCGTGGCCTGACGCTGCCCAAGCCTGATAAACAGGGCTGGTGGCCGCATGGGTCTACGCGGATCGAGTGGGCGCGCAACGCGGTGGGCTATCTTGCGAAATATGCGAGCAAGGGCGGGGATGGTTGGCAGCTTCCGGCTGGCGCTAGGCTCTACGGCGCCGGGGGCTTTACAGATGATCAGCGTGAGGAACGCGCTTATATACTTGCCCCTGGATGGATTAGGGCCGTGTGGGACAGTAAGGACTTCAAGGTACGTCGTGCGGTCGGCGGTGGCTGGATCAGCTTGGCTACGGGTGTGTGGATGGCTTCGCCGTTCATTGTTCAGTTTGACGGCAAGCGTAGAGGCGTTACGGTAACGCCAATGGATGTGAAAACGTTCGTGTCCGTTGCTCACGATACCTGGCGTGAAGACATCGGCTTACGCGATTTCGTTCGTGAGTGTCTTGAAGGCGGTGGGAAAGTCGTTCAACTTGGTCAGAAACAAGTGACCGGGTCACTCCGTAGTCCTATGTTTGGAGATGACCCGGACACGCCGGAATATTGGCAAAAGCTTGGCCGCTTGTATTGCAAAGCGATTGAAGCGATGGGCCGCGACGATCTGCGCTTTCATGAGTCGCAGCTTGATCGAGAGTGGGCCTCCTTTTTTTCTGCGTCTCATGGTTCGCATAATGTATATTATGTCAAATTTTGGAAAAATACGACGCAGGGTATACAGGCTGCTCCAACGGTTCAATTCCCTGACTTTCCATCGTTGTGGGTTCGAGCAACAACTGTCCGCAGCAAAATGAAACGCAATCTACCGTGGTGTGAGTTCCCGTGCAGCCCTGATGACTTGATCAGGGCTGTTTGTTTTCGTGACGTAACGGAAATTGCCGCTGAGACTGGCTCACAAAGCGTCGACAGTGCTAGGTAAGCAGTTCGGTTCATTCTGGACGATGGCCAAGCGCTCATTTGTCCAGCGACTGGCGAGCGCATCAACTACGAAGAAGTCGCCCTAATGCGGGACTATCGTCGGGCCAAGCGCCTTGCCGTACAACAAGCGGAGCTGATCGAACGGCTCATGATTGAACGGGACTTCTACCGCGAGAACTGCCACCGTTAGGCCGCTATGCGGCCCGAAGGCGGCGCGACGCCAACAGGTTGCAACGCCCTACTACGCTCGGCCAAGGCCGAGCTAGTCCCCCTATCCCTTCCTGGATAAGAACGTCCAGGCGGGGCCCCTAGGGGCGCGCGAGCGCGGGGCTGGCCATGGGCGATCGCTCTACACGGTTTTTACTGTCTGCAAAAGAGCCGGGGGCGTGGCTTCCCTAAATTTTCGTTACGGTGACGAATAAGACGAATTTGCAGGCAGAGTTTATTCGTATAGCATCGTCGTTAACGTAACGTGATGAGAAAAAGCATGACAACAATCGTCATCATCTTCATCTTGATGGCTATCGCAGCTATAGCGATGAGTGGCGCGAAGAAAAGCAAAGCACCCAAGCGCTCATTCAACGATGTAACAAGCCCCAGGCAGTTCGGCTCAGCGAGGTTCAAAATCAAAGGGAAAACTCTGCTCACACAGCGTGAGCAAGAGTGCTTTAACCGCCTGACAAAAAGCCTTTCCCCTGACTTCCTCGTTTTTCCTCAAGTAGCCTTTAGCCAGATTATCGACACTGAAGGGGGAAGCAAATTCGACAACGAAGGGCTGCGCAGAACAATGAGCCAGAAGGTAGCTGACTTCGTGATCTGCAAGACAGACCTCACAATGATCGCGATCATCGAGCTTGATGACAGGTCGCACATTGGGAAAGAGGATAAAGACAGGCAAAGAGATTCGATCATCAGGCAGATAGGACTCATGCCGCTACGGATCCCAAGAACACCCCCTCAAAGAACACTGGACGAGTACGCTAACGTGCTTAGAAAAATGCACCCCAAGGAAGAAAGGACGCTTGAGCGTGCTTGAATACTTTATGTGGAGAGGTGCTGTGATGAAACGGTTAGGTGCCGCCATAGCATTAGCTTGCACTGTGTCACAGGCCGGGGTAATCGAGTGCACAGACAAAAATGGTAGAAGCGTGCTGACAAACGAGGCCACTTGCCCTGCAGGAGCAACATTCAAGCGCCAAATGAAAAATGGTGACGAGCCCCTAAGGACGTTCCCGCCGGCGTCCAGGCCTGCGCAACGACCGAACTTGCAAGCCGGCGTACTGGAGTGCTACGTGGGAGACTCTCAAATCATGTACACGACAGCACAATTTTGTCCGCCTGGAACACGCTTCAAGGGCATCAACTTCAATACACGTGATCCAAGCATCGCTGTCATGCAAGGGCGGCAAAACGAGCCAGTTATCCAGGCCAAGCGGAGCTGTGAGACGCTTAAGCAGCTAAGAAACTACTACGATCGAATGCTTGACCCAGGAATGAACAAAGAGCCGGACACAATGCAAAAGCTCAGAGATGCACAAAAAGAGATGCATGAGAATGGTTGCAGGATCTGAAGCCAGGACGAAGTAAAGAGGAAAAAAGCCCAGGGACAGACCTGGGCATTTTTACGTGTGGAGTTTTCGTTCCAAGACGGTCACGTGACTGGAAGGGGAATGCTCTAGTCTGCTGTGATGTAGTAGGTCTCTGGCGTGTCTATTATTTTTTCATCAATTGCTGAGATGATGCCTACCTTCATGGCCTCTTGCGGGGTAAATGTTACCTTGTTTGATTCGCTATAAAGAATATTATTAATTTTTTGGCTGTCCAACGACGTACATTTTTTATAGGCGGTTTTGAACACGTTATTGAATCGTTCATTTTGCTTGACTAGTTGTTTGAGGGTATCGGGCCTTAGTTCGCCTTTATATTCGATAAAAGACGGGTGTAAGTAGATACTGGCTTCGCGCAAAGCTCTCCTATCTCTCGCCGCACATAACATTAACGTTGCCGATGAGCCCACTGTGGTCATGGCAACAGTTGTGACTGTTTTTTTTGAACTTCGAATAGCTGCGGCTGCCATCAAACCGGAGTCCATGTCGCCGCCATAGCTATTTATATAAATATTTATCCGGTCAACATGATCGTTGGCGTTGGCGTCGTCGATTGCTTTTGTCAGTTCGCTGACGGACGAAATTTTCATGTCGCCGCTATAGAATATTTTGGCGTGTCTGACGGTGTTATCCGCGGAGGCTGCTGTACCAATAAGTGAAAAAGCTAAAATTCCAATTTTTTTTAGCATGCTTCATCTCCTGTCTTTTTAGGCCGTTGGTAGTAATGTAGTCCTTCACTTCACCGTCACCGCAGCTCGGTCACGTGACAGATCTGGTGTGACTCATCCAGGATCTGTCACACCAAGAGGGTCACGTGACTGCCTGGGAAGGTGTCGCGGCCAGCAAGTCACAGTGACGATCCTGGTAACAGCCAACCGCAGTTGGTCACAACGTGACTGAGCTCGAACGAATGACGTCGACATGGTCGCGTTTACGCTGCTGGCGCTTACGACAAGCTGGCTTTGCTAAACGTGCCCTGCCCTCAACTTCACGGCCACAACCGCACTGACACACACGAACATCATCAGAACCACGCAGTGACAAAATGCCGGAGGCCATCATCCTGGCCATATCAACCGGCACACCATTACCGACGGCACGGTAACGCGCGCCAAGAGTAAATGCTGGTAAATCTATGCCATCGCGCAAGCCTTGCAACTGACAGAAGCGAAGCCAATCACGCTTACCCAGTTGTGAGCCTTCGCTTGCAGTACAACACGGCTCAACGTCAGTACGAACAGGAAGACGCTTCACGGTAAGTACAAGGCCGTCACAGTGGCCGAACTGAAAATGCCGCAACCGATTCTGCTGCAAACCGCATTCCGATGCGTTGATATCAATGCGCTGGTGACTGTAGCCCGGCAACACCATGTCCGGTACACCGGCAACATTTTCCATGAGCCACCAGGTCGGGCGGGCCTCAAGCACAACGCGACGGAACTCGGCAAGCATTTCAAGGCCGTAGCCGGACGGCTCAGAGCGGCGGGCTTTGCTGAAATCAGGGCACGGCGGACCACCGATGACACCATCAAAACGACCAGCAACAACCCTAAATTGCCGGATGTCACTGCCATAAATGAGGTCAGGTCCACGAACAACCGAGAAGCCCTCAGCTTCAAATCCTCGGCCCAGAAGATCAACGCCAGGAAAAAGGCTCAAGACGAGCTGTGACGGAGCTGCTGGCAAAGCTACCTGGTCAGTCACAAGTACCCCAAAACAGTAAAAACGTGATGGTTCAGTGTGACTCTCCTGGTGTGACTTGTCCAGAGTGAGTCACGATCAAGAAGTCACAGCTTACTGAAAGTCCAGCTATTTACCTTTTAACCGGTCAAAGAGCCACCATCATGGAGATCTTGCTTTACTCCATCCCCGGCAGCAGATTTTGTGGCGGCCGTGGCGAGTCGCAATAGGCATAAACTTGACGATAACCAAGCTGTCGGAAGAGCCGCGCAGGAGCAGCTTTGAAGACTGACCCACTCAGGGTTGTCAATCAGGTCGCCGGTTTCCATGTCCCTGCCCGACTTCCCGACCACACCCGAATCCATGAGCGGCAAAGTCGGCTCGACTTCCTCGGTCTCGGGGTTAGGTCGACCCGGGTGCAGCGGCGAGATCGAGGTGTAATCGATGAAAGCGGACAGGCTGGCCGAGAAGCGAAGACAAAGCCGGTACGACAGACAAAAACGAAGGGCTTGGACTTTGTCGTCTAGCCAATGCATGACCGGTGTGCGGACGATGGACGACTTCGCCTGCATCATGGTCGCCAAAATTTTGGGTATTGACGGCATGATCGTCATCGCCGACAGATGGCACGCGAGAAAAATCAAGCACGTAAGGACGTTGGGGAAGACCTGCGAAAAAAGATGGGCGCCCGCGCCCTGGGCGGGCTGGCGGCGGAGGCGATGCTGATGGGGAGTCTATGTGCTGACAATGCTAGTGCGCCACATTTGATGTCAAATGCATTATTAAAGCGTTATTGCAACACGCCATTTGTATATTGCGTCAAATAAAGGAAGCTAGGGGAAGCTCTCCACGTTCTTCGCCGCCTTCATCATCAAGCCCTCTCCGTCAGAACCTGCCATCTCACCGTGCCGCCCAACTGGTCGGTTTGCGTCTGATCGGCGTCGATGCCGATCCCGTTCACCGGCTGAGGCACCAGGGTCTGCACCATTTGGTAGCCCCGTTGCGGGATCTCCGGCACGCTGCTGCAAGATTGCCAGTAATGCTGGAAAGGCAATTCATACAACTGCGCTCCGCTCAATCCCGCGTCGGACCCTACATACAAGCCTGGCGCGTAGCCCGCGGCGGAAACCGCTTCAAACCATTGCGAACAATAGTCGGCCACATCCTGCGCCGCCGTCCCGTCCGCCACACCTTCCAGATCGCACCAGATGTTCACGCCGGGCAATAATCCGACCGTTTTCGCATGCGCGGCGGTGTTCTGGCCGTCGCTTTTGCCCATGGCCGCATTCGGCGACCAGCCGGGCTCTCTCACATGTTGCACGGCCATCAAGGCCAGGCCCGCTTCAAGAATATCCTGCGCTTCGCTTGCGGACAGGTCTGAGGCGTACTCATCGGACCCTAGCGAGAGATAACGAACGCAAAATTGGTAGCCGGAGGCGGCGAACTGCCGGGCAAGCTCCAGGGACAGCGGCGTATCGGCGTCAAATCCACGCGCGCCGGCCGGAGCGGCTTCAACGCAGATTCCGCTTGGACTGTAAGAGGCGTTCATCTTCTTGGTCCCACGCAAAAAAACAACACTCATCAGCATAAGCCAGGCGGCGTCTTGCGCAGTGGCCATTGGGATGGTTGCGTCCTGGAATGACTATGTTTCGTTTTGACGCTTGGTCGCGGGCTTGTGAAAACAATCCGGCGGCGGGTTGCCCTTGATGGCGGCGCTGTAGATTTTTCTGGCCAGCGCGAAATCGGACTCGCCGTAACGCGATGGGTCAGCTTTCAGCGCCTGCTCCAACATATTGGTCAGGTGGGCCCATTCCTTATCATTTAACGTTACGGTGACGGTATTTGCCCGGTACTTTCGTTGCCGTTCCGCCCCGGACATTGCAAGGCCGGTACTAGGGCGGCCGCGCTTCCTGCCTGCGGCGGCTTCGCCTTGCCACTGTTCTTCCTTCATTGCCCGCCCTCCTCTATCCGTTTGTGCCTGTTGGTCCAAGTTAATTATGCGTCACTGTGACGGAAATTCAAAATTATCGTCACCGTAACGCAAATTGTGCTCTTGGAGGCTCTGTCGCTTGGCGCTTTTGCCCGTTACTTCGCCCGGTATGCATAATTAATTCAATGAATATATGGTATTGAGATGCTATTTTTTTTGTTTTTGGATTAAAATTTGGAATAAAGTAAATATGTGACAGGTATTTGCATGGCATTTTATTTGTCGAGTTCGCCCTCTCGGGCGATAACCAGCAACACTGGCTGCGCGCAGCCGGAAGCAACGATCTAAATGACCAACAAAAACATAAAACTACATAATCAACGGCTGCCCCAGCACCTGCTGCGGGCCAGGGAATCGGTGATGGCTTACTTCCGCCCGATCCTCAACCGTTACGGGGTGACAGAGCAACAGTGGCGCATTCTGCGAGTGCTGGAGGACTTTGGCGATCAGGAGGCCGGCGTTATCGCGGACCGGGCTTGTATCCTGCCGCCAAGCCTGACCGGCATCCTGGTCCGCATGGAAAAAGCGGGGCTGATCCATCGTCAGCGCGACCATGTGGACAGCCGACGTCTGATCATTTCAATGTCGCGGGACGGCCGTGACCTGATTCAACAGATCTCCCCGCTGGCGGAAGACTGTTATCGCCAGATAGAAAGCCATTTGGGCCAGGAAAAGCTGAGCCAGTTGCTGGGCTTGCTGGATGACCTGGAGAAGCTGCCGGCGCCGCGCGCCGGTTGATCAGAACTCCGGGCCCGGGGCGGGTTCCGCCTCGGGCTCGGGCAACCTCGCCGCCGGATCTTGGCGGTAGAACAAGACAAGCTGCTCGTACAGCTCCGGACAGTCCAACTTGAGATGGTGCGGCAGCTCGAAAAAGGCTTCGCTCAACACGGCGAAGAACTCGGCCGGGTTCTCCGCCGCGTACGGGTCCAGCCAGCCGGGATCGATGCCGCGGTCCAGCATGCGGCACAACAAGCGATAGCCTCGGGACCAGACGCGGCTCCATTGCGCCTGTTGCATGCCCTTGTGCAAGGGCGGCGAACCGTTGGCCGGGCCGTTGAGCATGTCCAGCTTGTGCGCCACTTCGTGAATTACCACGTTCCAGCCGTCCAGCTGCTCGGAAGCGCGCGCGTCCGGCAGCGACAACACCACCGGGCCGTCCTGACGGGCCTGGCCTATCAGCACGCTCTCGCTCTCATGCTGCAGGCCTATGCCGTCCATCCAGATGTCGCGCGCGACAAACGGCGACGGGTACAGCACCACGTCGTTCCAGCCGCTCAGGGCGGCTTTGCCCAGATTCATGGCGGGCAGCGCCATTTGCAGGGCCACGCTGGCGCATGAGCGGGCGCTTAAGCGCACCCCGTCTTGGCCAGAGAAGCTTTTGCTGCGCAAAACCCAGGCCGCCAGTTCGATCAGGCGCGATAGCTCCGCCTCGTTCAGCCCCGCCAGCAGCGGCATGCGCGCGGCCTGCTCTCGCAGCGCGGCCATCGTTTCCGGAGCGGTTTTGCCGGATAGCGCGCGGCGAATCCACTCAATCACCATGAACTCTCGTCCCGTTTTATCGTCTCTCATACTCTGAGGGCGATTTCGCGCATTTCAATGCGCGTCCCATCCGATCCGTCGCAAGACGTCAACATTCCGCTTTCGCTGCGCCGGCTCAGGCTGGCGCGTCAGTCAAAATCAAAAAATAAACGGGGGAATTATCATGAGCCTGCCTTGGCAAACGCTGGCGCTCAATCCTTTGGCGGCATTCGGCGTGCTGTTGTCGCTGGGCGTGATTGGCGGCCAGATCGCCGTGCGGGTGGCGCGTCTGCCCGCCATCGTCGGTTATGTGCTGACCGGCTTGCTGATTGGTCCGCACAGCCTGCGGCTACTGGACGAGCAACTATTGCAGCAAGCGTCCATCTTCGTGCACCTGGCCTTGGGCATTGCGCTGTTTGAGGCCGGGCGCCGCGTGGATTTGCGCTGGCTGCGGGTGGAACGCACCTTGTTGCTGACCACCTTGTTCTATTGCCTGCTGACCTTGCTTGGCCTGTTCGCCGCCTTGCAGCTGTTCGGCCTGGGTCTGGCGGCCAGCCTGATGCTGGCCGCGCTGGGCGTGGCCACTTCGCCGGTGGTCACGCTGGAGATTGTGCGGGAGTCTAACGCGGACGGCCAGGTCAGCGAACGCCTGCTGGTGGCCACGGCATTGTCCAATCTGCTGGCCCTGCCCTGCTTCGCGCTGGCCTTGTCCTATGGCCATCTGTCCGGCAACAACGGCGTGGAAAGCGGCATTCTGCTGCCGGGCTGGCTGACCTTGGCCTCCTGTGCGCTGGGCCTGTTGGCCGGTCTCGCGGCAATCCAGCTTAATCGCTGGCTGGGCGGCCGGCAGCGGGAATCGCAGAAAGTCATGCTGCTCGGTTTGATCGCGCTGGTGGTCGGCGTGGCGGACATGCTGCAGGTCTTGCCGTCCCTGGCCTTGCTCACGGCCGGTCTGGCCACGCGCAACCTCAAGCACGGCCATACCGTGACCGAACGCGGCATCATGTCGTCCGCCCATATCTTTACCGTGGCGTTCTTCGTGGCCGCCGGCGCGCAACTGGCGCCGCAGTCACTGGCGCAGTTCTGGCCGGTGGCCCTGGCCTGCCTGCTGCTGCGCACCGGCTTCGCTGTGTTGATCTGGTGGCTGGCGGCTGGAGCCAATGGCCTGCCCAAGCGCCACGGCGCCTGCCTGGGCTTGGCGCTGAACTCCTGGTCCGGCGGCACTTCGCTGTTGATGAGCTTGGGCGCGATTTCCCTGGGCGCCGCCGCGGGAAACTTCAGCGGAGTGATGATGGCCATCCTGGTGATCAATGAATTGTGCGCGCCGGTGCTGACCCGCCTGGCCTTGAAGCTGGCCGGCGAAACCCGGCCGCAGGAGTGAGACGATGCTGGAATTCAACCGCAGTCAGCCGCTGACCCTGGGGGTGGAGCTGGAGCTGATGATTCTCAATCGGCGCGATTACGATCTGACCCGCGGCTCGGACGATTTGCTGTTGCAGGTGAATCGCCTGCAGCACGGTTTCGACATCAAGCCGGAAATCACCCAGGGCATGATTGAGATCGGCACCGCCGTGCACAGCGATGTCAACAAGATGCTGGAGGAGATTCTGGCCATCCGCGAGCTGCTGGTCAGCAGCGCGCGCAAACTGAATCTGGGCCTGGCCGGCGGCGGCTCGCATCCGTTCCAGCATTGGGACGAGCAACGCATCTACCCCAAGGAACGCTATCACCTGGTGTCCGAGCTGTACGGCTATCTGGCCAAGCAGTTCACCGTTTACGGCCAGCACATCCACATCGGCTGCCCGGACGGCGACAGCGCGGTGCGCCTGACCCATTATCTGGCGCGCTACATTCCGCACTTCATCGCGCTGTCCGCGTCTTCTCCGTTTTACCAGGGGGTGGACACGCTGTTCCAGACCTCGCGGCTGACCAGCGTCAACGCCTTCCCGCTGTCCGGCTGCATGCCTTGCGTCAACAACTGGGCACAGTTCAACGACTATTTCCGGCGCATGGCCAACCTTGGGATTGTCGCCAGCATGAAGGACTTTTACTGGGACATCCGGCCCAAGCCGGAGTACGGCACGGTGGAAATCCGCATCTGCGACACGCCGCTGTCGGTGGAGACGCCAGTGCTGCTGGCGGCTTACGCGCAGATGCTGGCGCACCGCTGTCTGAGCGAACGCCAGGACGAGGTGTGTCAGGAACATTATCTGACGTATAGCTACAACCGCTTCCAGGCCTGCCGCTTCGGCTTTGACGGCATGCTGGTGGATGCCGGCAACAATAGCCAGATCGGACTGCAGGAGGATTTGCTCAATACCTTGAATCAGCTGGAGCCGCAGGCCGAGGCGCTGGGCAATCAGGCGCAGTTGACCGCCTTGCGCCAGCGGGTGTTGAAGCGGCAGTCCGACAGCGCCTGGCTGCGGCAGGTGTTCGACGACAGCGGTTCTTTGTCCGAGGTGGTGCGCCGGCAAAGCGAACACTGGATGTACGCGGCGCCGGGAGTGGGCGTAAACTGAGGGGCTCAAACCTTAACCAAGCCGCCATGCCATTCGACCTGCCCGCCCTGCCCGATCCCGCGCTGCCTGCCCGCTACTGCATTTTCGAAGGGCCCAAGATCCTGTTGCTGGACCAGGCCCTGCCGGATGACCGCGCGCGCGCCTGGCCACTGGCCCAGATCCTGTTCATCGGCGTGCATGAGGAACACAATCTGTTTCTGGCGGAACTGGTGGGCGCTCCGCCGGCCGGCTGCGAGTGGCTGGCCCTGCGCCCGGCCTTGCTCAGCCTGCCCTCCGGGCTAACGCCGGCCATCGCCCGCGCCGCGCAAATCCGCCAGTTCCAGCGCACTCATCGTTATTGCGGCCGTTGCGCCGGGCCGCTGCTTCAGCGGCCGGACGATAGCGGCAAACGCTGTTCCAGCTGCGGCCAGCTCTACTATCCCAAGCTGTCGCCGGCGATGATGGTGGTAATCCATCGCGGCCGGCAATTGTTGCTGGCGCGCAGCCCTCATTTCGTCCCCGGCGTCTACAGCGCGCTGGCCGGCTTTGTCGAGCCCGGCGAAACCCTGGAGGAATGCGTGCACCGCGAGGCGTTTGAAGAGGTGGGCGTGCGCATCAAGAATCTGCGCTACGTCTGCTCTCAATCCTGGCCCTTTCCCCACTCGCTGATGCTGGGTTTTACCGCGGAGTACGACAGCGGCGACATCCAGCCTCAGGAGGGCGAGATCGAAGACGCCGGCTGGTTCGACATCGACGCCCTGCCGCAAACGCCGACGCCCATCTCCATCGCCTATCAATTGCTGAATCACACCGTGGCGTGGCTGCGCGCGCGGGACGAGGGGCGGGCCTAGCTGCTTAGCCGTATGGCGGACGGCCTCCGTCTCGCCCCCGCGCTACACTCCTATCCATCTTTCCATCACAAGCAGGCCGGCGCGCCTGCTTGATCCTCCACATCATTTTGACGCTGTCCCCGTCTACTTCCTCCGCGCTCTCCCGCCGCCGCCCATCGGCGAATGCTCAATGGCTCTCCATTCTTGTATATAAGTTTTTCTACTCATATCTATAAATACAAAAAGTAATGCTGATATAAGCGCAGTGATAAGCTTTAGTCATAGCCAAAGCGACGCGACTCCCGCCTGCAAGGGGACATCTCGTCGAATTCAATGAAATACGGCGGCGATGACGCAGGCCGGCCTCCCTCCTCAGGCCAAATCACCGCGCCGCACAAGGAGCGCAAAATGAAAATCCGCATGCTTGCCTTATCCCTCTTGCTGGCCTGCGCCGCCAACGCTTCCCTGGCCAGCCCAACTCAATGCGAAAACAAAGACTACGCCTTGCAATTGCTGGGCTCGGGCGGGCCGATCTCCGACGACGGCCGCGCTTCGTCCGCCTCGCTGATCTGGTGGAAGGGCAAGCCGGTGGCGCTGATAGACGCCGGCGGCGGCGCCTTTCTGCGCTTCGGCCAATCCGGCGCGCGGCTGGAAGACGTCGGCTTCATCGGCCTCACCCACTTTCACACCGACCATGTATCGGACTTGCCCGCGCTGCTTAAGGGCAGCTACTTTTTCAGCTCGCCCCGCGCCATTCAGATGTCCGGCCCAACGGGCGGCGCCGGCTTTCCCAGCCTGAGCGGCTTCATGAACGCCCAGTTCAACGCCAAAAGCGGCGCTTACGCCTATCTGTCCGGCCTCTACTCCGGCCAGGGCGACATCCCGCTCAAGGTCTCGCTGTCCAATGTGGACTACCGCAAGACCACGCCGACCACGGTGTATGAAAAAGACGGCGTCCGCATCAGCGCGCTCGGCATTCCGCACGGCGACGTGCCCTGCCTCGCTTATCGGATCGACACCAAGGACGGCAGCATCGTCGTCTCCGCCGATCAGAACGGCGGCAACCCTCGCTTTATCGATTTCGCCAAGAACGCGGACATTCTGGTGATGCCGCTCGCCATCGACGAGCAGGCGGACCCCGCTTCCGCCTTCCTACACGCCAAGCCGTCCGTCGTCGGCCGCATCGCCGCCGCGGCGAAGCCCAAGCAGCTGGTGCTCAACCATTTCATGGGCAAGGGCCTGCGGCTCAAGGAGCAATCGATCTCCATCGTCCGCCGTTATTACCCAGGCCCGATCCACGCCAGCCGCGACCTTTCATGCTTCCAGGCGCATTGAGCGCCGCCATCCCAAAGGAGAACCGACATGAAAAAACAGATCATTCTTTCCATCGCCATGACATCCTTGCTCGGTCTGAGCGCCGAAGCCGCATTGGCGGCGGACGCCAGCCAGCCGGCGCAAGCGGTGAAAAGCCAAAGCGGCCATGGCGGCAAATGCGCCAGCGGCAAGTGCGGCACGGTGAAGATGTATGAGAAAGCCCCTCTCCGGCACGATCCGCAAGATCAATTGGTGCGCGCCCGCGACGGCAAGTGCGGCAAGACCGGCCAAGGCGTCCACTCCGACCAAACCGGCAAGGGAAAAATGGTGGAGGGCGTATGCGGACAATAAATCAACAGGCCGTCGGCGTGGGGCTGCGCGCCGAACATGCCCAATGGCTGGCCGATCACCCCCCGCAGCCTGAAATCGACTTCCTGGAAATCACGCTGGAAAACTGGATGGACATCGGCGGCCGCAAACGCGAACAGCTGGACCGCCTGGCGGAGAAATACCCGTTGATCTCGCATGGGCTCAGCCTGTCGATAGGCGACGAGCTGCCGCTGGACGCGGACTATCTTCAGCGCGCCAAGCGCTTTCTCGACCGCTATCGCATCCGCCTGCACGGCGACCACCTCAGTTACTCCCGTGATCGGCAAGGTTATTTGTACGAACTGCTGCCGATCCCCCGCGGCGAAGCGGCCGCGGCGCGCGTCGCCGCCAAGATACGCCAGGTTCAAGACCTCCTGGATCGACCCTTGATCCTGGAAAACATCAGCTACTACCACGCCCACGCCGGCCAGATGGAGGAAGCGGACTTCATCCGCGCCGTTGTCGAACAAAGCGGCTGCCAATTGCTGCTGGACATCAACAACGTCTACGTCAACGCCTGCAACCACGGCTACGACCCGCGACGCTTCATCGCCGATCTGCCGTCCCAGGCCATCCGCTACTTCCACATCGCCGGCCACTGGCGCCGCGACGACGGCATCTTGATCGACACCCACGGCGCGGCCGTATGCGAAGAGGTGCTGGAACTGGCCCGGCACGCCGTGGCTTTGCACGGCTCCCGCCCGCTGCTGCTGGAGCGCGACAACCAGTTGCCGCCGTGGCTGGAACTATGCGAAGAAGCGGCCGCGCTGCGGCGCCGCATCCACCTGCCGGCGGCCCAGGCCGCCTGAGCGCGGCAAAGGAGACATCATGAACGCGATATCGGACATCGAAACCTTCAGCCGGCGGCTGCGGGGCGGCCCTGAGGCCTTGGGCGAGCGTTCCGTCGAGCTTTACCGCCAGTTTCTGCGCGGCAATGTCGAGGAAGTGCTGAGCCATGTCTTCCCCTTGTTCTGCGCCAGGCTGTCGGCTGAGCAGCTGCGCGGCCGCATCGACGACTTTTTGGCGGGCCACGCCTCGTCCAGCCCCGAGTTCCACCACATCGCCACCGAGTTTCTCTGTTTCTCCCAAGCCGGCCTGCCCGCGGATCTGCGGCAATGCCTGGAATACGAGTGGCTGCTGTTCAGCGTGGAAATAGAAGAGGCCGTCGTGACGCCGCCCTCCGCCGGGCTGGCGACGGAAAGCTCCGTTTTCTCGCTCAATCCCACGCTGGCCTGCGTTGAACTGCAGCTGGACTTCGCCGGGCTTGCCGGCCCTTACGCCATCTTCCGCGACGCCCGGCATCAGGTGATCCGGAAACCGCTGAGCGCCTTAGATCGCTGGCTGCTGGAGGCCTTGCGGACGCCTTGCGCCTATCCGGCGCTGTCGGCCGAAGTTCCGCCCGACACGCTCTGGACCTGGCTCAAGGAAGCGCTCGCCACCGGCTTGATACAGATGCGCGACATGCGCGCGCCGGCGTCCGACGCCGGCCGCCCAATATGAGGAATACGAAAATGATTGCCAAGATAATGAATGGTTTCGACCGGGCGCTTGCGGCTTGCAAGCAATACGACTTCATCGCCCTGCTGGGCGTCCGCCTCTATCTGCTGCCGGTGATCTATGTCGGCGCCCATTCCAAGGTGGTCGGCTTCAGCGCGGCGGTGAGCTGGTTCGGCGCTCCGGCCAGCGAAGGCGGCCTGGGCCTGCCCTTCCCCGTGCTGTTCGCCTTTCTAGCCGCGGCCACCGAGGTGCTGGGCCTGGTCTGCATCGCGCTCGGCTTGTTCACCCGGGTGATGGCCATCCCCATGATGGTGCTGATGAGCGCGGCCAGCGCCATGGTGCACCTGCCGCGCGGCTGGCTGGCCATTGCCGCCAAGGACATGGAGTCCAGCCAGCGCTTGGCCGGCTTCCTGTCCTGGCTGGCGGAGAACTTCCCCGGCCGTTACAACTACATCACTGAACTGGGCGACCCGGTCATCCTGAACAACGGGATGGAGTTCGCCGCCACCTACTTCGTCATGCTGTTGGTGCTGTTCTTTTACGGCGGCGGCCGCTACGTCAGCGCGGATTACTGGCTGCGCAAGCGCTTTGCCGCTTAAAAGCGTTTCAAAATCCGCTGCGCTTCAAGCCGAGAGCGTTCTCGGAATGAGCGCTCGCCTGCCGGCCAATGATGGCCGCCCGTCTTTTGGTCAGTTCGAACAAGCATGCCGGCCGCCTATAACAGGCAGTAGCTGGCATCCTCATGTCGGCCTCCTGTTATGACCATGAGCCCCAGCCTGATTTGGCTGGGGTCTTTTTATGCCCTCGAAAAAAGGGGCCTATCCCCTGATGGCAAGATGGTGGCCGACTAAAATGACGCAAATTGAAAATGCGATCGAGTCATAGGCAAGCAAGAATTGATAGGCATTGCTGCCGGCATACGAAAGAAAGGCGTATCCGGCAGAAACCAAGAGCATCCCAAAGAATTTTTTCTTGCTTCTTTTGCTTGGGCCCTTATCGTAGTAAGCGAAAAAATTGGCCAAAGCGCTGGTGAAGGCGGCCCCGTATACCGTCCAACTGGAAGAGGTGCGGGCCTCGTAGATCGCGAGGCTGTTCAGCGCACACAGGGTGGCTTGCAAGAAACCTGCTCGCCCGGCTTTCCAATTTAAATGAAACTGCAGTTCCCTTTGGGTCTGTAACCACAGCCAGCCAATTCTTGCCGTTGCAAAATTCCAGCACTCTCTAAAAGCCATAAGGTCGAACTGCAAGTTCGGCGCCCATGGAAAGTTCTGATTCAGAATTCTCAGCGTTTCGGCCGCGCTTGTCTCGATATCGACTCTCATTCCTTCCGGAGTGAGGAAATTGCCATCTCCAGTCATTTGTCAGTCTCCCATAAGGGGTGCGTCAAATTAACGATTGGCGTGCCGATTAATGTCGCCGTTACATCAATAAGTAGCCGACTAAAGTATTTTTTCTACAGAAACAATGCTTTATGACGGCTTGTAGGGATGATGACGATTCTTGGCTAAAGAAGTATGGGGAAAAAGCGTAACAATGCGCGAAGCGGCGGGGCGGCGATATTTTGGCGCAGTGGGAAATATCAGCCAACGTGGCCGGCACTCCCCTAAAACGCACCAAGGGCTTATAGAGAAAACTCTATAAGCCCTTGATTTTATTGGTGCCGGCGGCAGGAATCGAACTCGCGACCCCCTGATTACAAGTCAGGTGCTCTACCAACTGAGCTACACCGGCGAAGAGAGGCGTATTATGTCTTGCCTCAATGGCTTTGGCAAGCCGTCAGCGCGTCTTTTTCGGCGCCTTTTTATGCGCCTTCTTCACGCTTTTTCCTACCTTTTTGTTTTTGCTGATTTTTTTAGCGGGCGCCTTGGCCTGCGGCGCGCGCTTTGCGGTTTTGGCTGCGTGACGCGGCTTTTTGGCCGTCGATTTTTTGACGGTCGATTTTTTTGTTGCCGGCTTGGCCGCCGCCTTGCCGTGACGCGTCTGCTTGGCGCTAATGGCCTTGGCCTGACGCTTGCCCTGCTTCGCGGATTTCGCCTTGGCCTTGCCTTTGGCCTGGCGAGCAGGCTTGGCTTGCTCTTTGGCGCGCGCCGGTTCCGCCGCCTGAACGGTTTTGGCCGGCGCGGCCTTGCGCGCAGGCTTGCTCGCCGGCGCCATCTGCACGTCGCCGGGCAAAGGCATGTCTTCGGGTTCGGCCAGGCTGGCCGGGCTGATCAACGCCAGGCTCAAGGCCAGCGCAATGGTGTGCGTCGCGAATTTCATGATCGGGGGTCTAATGCTCTCTGGGATGAAACGGGCCGCGCTTTGCGCCGCCAAAACCCGCATACTAGCACGGGGTTTCCCGCGCCCTGGCGGAAATTGACGAAGGCGGGCAAAGTCCAATCCGCCGCGCGGACTGATATTTATTGCCGCAGTGCGCCATCGCCGCCTCACATATGCTATACCCACAGTGCAATGCCAATGTAATTGCCTTTGCGCTCGTTTGCGCCGCTCGCTTCCCTTTCCTGACACGTAATGGAAACAGCATGCCCCAGCCCAAAATTTTGCTGGTGGACGACAGCGCCACCAATAGCCTGATGGTCCGCACCTTCGTTGAAGACCTGGGCTATCAATGCGATCTCGCCGGCAATGGCCGGGAGGCCGTCGCCATGTGTAAGACAGTCGGCTACGACTTGATCCTGATGGACATCATCATGCCGGTGATGAACGGGCTGCAGGCCACGATGGAGCTGCGGACCCTGTTCGGAGAACACTGGGTGCCCATCATCTTCCTGACCGGCCTGAGCCAGCAGCAAGATCTGATCGAAGGCCTCAAGGCCGGCGGCGACGACTATCTGACCAAACCGGTCAGCCCGGACCTGCTGACGGCCAAGATCCAGGTATTTTTGCGCATCGCCCAAATGCAGCGGCAGATCAACCAGGACGCGGTGCGCCTGGAGCGCTATTTCCAGAACAATGAGCGCGAACAAAGCTACGCCTTGGAGCTGATCGAGCGACTGAATCGGCAACAACTGGAACTGCCGGCCCATGTCTGGCGTCATTTGCGGCCGGCTTCCCAGTTCAACGGCGATCTGGTCTGCTATGCCCGCGCGGCGGATCGGGAATACCTGATGCTGGCCGATTGCACCGGACACGGTCTGACCGCGGCCATCAGCGCCATCCCGGCGGTGGAGTGCTTTTACGAGCTGGCTCAGGCGCAAGCGGCCTTGGGCGACATCGCGGCGGCCATCAACGACAAACTACACCGCCTGCTGCCCTCCGGGCGCTTCGTCGCCGGCATCCTCATTGGAATCGACGCGGCCGCGCAGTCCGTGCAGGTCTGGAACGGCGGCATTCCCTGCGCGCTGATGTTTGATCCGCAAGGGCGCAAGGTCAAGCAATTCCGTTCCGAGCACCCGCCCCTGGGCATTTTGGCGGCTAGACAGTTCGACCGTTCGCTGGAGACCAGCATGTTGAAGCCGGAGCATGCGCTGGTCGTCTGCTCGGATGGCATTACCGAGGCCCAGGCGGACAATGGCCAGATGTTTGGCCTGGACGGCGTGATCAAGGCGGTGGAAGCCGGCTGGCCCGGACGGATCGGCAATACCGTATTGCAGGCGCTGCAGCGCCACCGCCAGAACGAAGCCATCTTGGACGACGCGTCCTTGCTGGTGGTGCATTCGCCATCGGTCCCAAACCAGCCTGAGGCCGATATCGGCTGCGCCGTGCCAAACCGCTCCCGCTGGCACGACGCCTGAGCGCCGCGCCTAGTCCTCCACCTCTCTCACATAGCGCACCAGCGCCTGCAAGAGCTGGGAGAAACGATGCGCGGCCAGATTCCCGTCCGAGGGCGTGAGCCAGGTGCTGCTGATTTCCAGCTGAATGGCGGGCACGCCCAGCCGCGAAGCGAATTTGGCGATGGTCTGATGCTTGGACGCGGCGAAGTAGTTGTCGGAGACATTGAGCACGCCCTGCCCTCGCAAACGCTGCTCCAGCCGCTGTTGCAGCCAGGGCTTGCCCAGGAGCGAAGCCCCGTTCAAGGTGCCGAAATCCACGTCGTAAGGCCGGTAAGGATGGCTGCCGTGCAGGTCCAGCACCAGCAAGGGGCGCTGATCGGCGATCAAAGCCGCCAGCTTGCGTTTGAAGGCGTTGTCGTCTTCGTAATTGGGATCAGACGGCGAGGCGCGGGTGGTGTAGATCGCGGTGGCGCCGGCCAGTTGGTGCAGCATCGCCGCCAAGGCCGCGGTGCCGCCGCCGTCGGAGAAACGGTATTGCCCGTCGCGGAACGGGCTGGTGGCGTGCGGCGCGGTGACGATGATGGGACGCTTGCCCTCCAATACGGTAAACCACGGCCCGCCGTTTTGTGGCGGCCTGTCCTTGGCGGCGTCCGCCTCCTGCTGCAGCTTGATGGCCTCGACGATGTGGGCCGGTTCGATGACGGCCCGTTCCGGCGGGGTCTTGCCGACGGCGGGCGCCGTCGATAAGGCCAGAATCAGAATCCCCGCTACCCATCCGCTTCTCATCGCCTTCCTCCTGATTCTTGCCCGATCATTGCTGGACCGGGCATGCGCGGCTTGGTTCTAAGAACCTGTTTGCGATCTGCTACGCGCCGGCGATACGGCGTTGAAAACAGCCATGCCGTTTTTCAGCCGTTTTCGCCTTGCCGCGACTTGCGCGAGACTTTGAACAGGTTCGGGCCAGTCCGGCAAGGCCGCGCTAACGCGCCGGCTTTCGCGCGGAGAGCAGCAGCAGGGCCGGACGGCGCGCGTGCGGCCGCAAACCGTCCCGATGCGCCAGGGTCTGCGGGTCCGGCGCGGGCTCGCCCAGGTGAAGCAGTTGGAAGCCGGCGTCCAGCAAGCCTTTCACATAGCTTTCCACCGTGCGGTGATGTTTGATCACGCCGTCGACGAACCAGCGGCTTGCGCGCGCATCTTGCTGAAAGTAGGCGTCCAGCGTCCAGTGCGATGGCTCGCCCGCCGCGTCCAGCGCCCAACCCTGAGGGCTGGCCGTGCAAATCGGGTGCTCCACCGTCAGCGCGAACACGCCGCCGGGCCGCAGCGCGGCGAACACGCGCGCCGCCGCCGCCGCGTAATCCTCCACATAGTGCAGGGCCAGCGAGGACACGGCCAGATCATAGGCGGCGGCCGGAGGCTGAAAATCCTCGATGCCCGCGCACTGGTATTGGATGGCGGGATCCTGGGTGCGCGCCCGCGCCTGTTCCAGCATGCGTTCGGACAAATCCACCGCGGTGACGCTGGCCGCGCCCTCGCCGCGCGCCCAGCGGGCGAAATCGCCGAAACCGCACCCCAGGTCCAGGATGTCGATGCCGGCCAGCGGCGGCAGCGCGCTGCGCAAGGCGGGCTGCTCCAGCACGCCGTTCAGCCCGGCGTCGCTGTCGCGCAAGGCTTGGTATTGGGAGAAAAAGACCGGATGGTCGTAGATGTTTTGCTGCATGTGGAGGCTCCGTAAATACTTAAGGAAAGCGCCCCAGGGCGGCGCGCGGCCATGCCGACGCGCAAAAGCGCGCCGGGCTCTCAGAGCCTGTTCAAAGTCTCGCGAGCAAGGGCGAGACAAGGCGAAAACGAGTGAAAAAGCGGAATGTACAAGTGGTACATGAGCATTTTGAGCTCGTTTTTAACGCCGTATCGCTGAAGCGCAGCAGACTTTGAACAGGTTCTCACGGCCTGGCGCGCGTCTTCTCTCATCCGGACTCTCACCGTCGGCTTCGGCTTCTCACCGAATCTGCTGACCCGCGCATCGTGGAAACGGCTGCGCGGCGCTCGCGGGCTCGTCGCCGGCATTCGCCGCGACATACCGCCGGTGGGGAATTTCACCCCGCCCTGAAGACCGGCACAGCATAAAGGCGGCGCGGAAGTTGGACAAGCCCCGCCCCATCGCGCATAGTCTGCGCATTCCAATTGCAATGGAGCGAAGCATGACCCCGAAGCTGCCGATCTGGCTGTTTTTTTGTTTGAGCGCCGGCGCGGCCGTCGCCGCGCCCACCCCGGCCGCCAAGAACGAGATCAACCATCTATTGGACTATCTGGCCCAATCCGGCTGCGAATTCAATCGCAACGGCAGTTGGTACGGTTCCAAAGAGGCCCGCGATCATCTGAACGACAAATACCAGTATCTGCTGAAAAAAGACTGGGTCAGCAACGCGGAAAGCTTCATCGAGCGCGCGGCCACCCAAAGCAGCATCAGCGGCAAGGCCTATCAGGTGCGTTGCGGCTCGGCGCAACCGGTGGCCAGCGCCGGCTGGCTGAAAGCGGAGCTGGGCCGCTACCGCCAGCGCAAATAAGCCGTTCCGCCGGCGTCCGGCCGGCAATCCAGGCCTGCCGGACCGCCACGCAGCTGTTATAATCGCCGCTTTCCTGTAATCCAGTGTTCTTTTCCCGATGACTGCTGCCCAGCTGCTGGCCCAACTCAAGGCCGACCTCCCCTCCTGCCTGATCCGCGACCGCCACGCCTTGCGCCGCAAACTGAGCGACGCCGCCGAGCGGCTGAAGAAAAACCAGCCCGCGGACAGACAGCTGGCCGACATCCAGACGCAGATCGAGCGCTCCGCCGCCAAGGTGGCCGCGCGCCGCGCCCATCTGCCCAAGCCCGATTTCGACGACGCCCTGCCGGTCAACCAGAAACTGGCCGACATCAAAGCCGCCATCGACGGCCATCAGGTGGTGATCATCTGCGGCGAAACCGGCTCCGGCAAAACCACCCAGCTGCCCAAGATCTGCCTGGAACTGGGTCGCGGCGTGCACGGCCTGATCGGCCACACCCAGCCGCGCCGGCTGGCCGCGCGCTCGGTGGCCAGCCGCATCGCCCAGGAGCTGAAATCCACGCTGGGCGAGCATGTCGGCTTCAAGGTGCGCTTCACCGACAAGCTGTCGGACAAATCGGTGATCAAGCTGATGACCGACGGCATCATGCTGGCGGAAACCCAGACCGACCGTTATCTGGAAAACTACGACACCATCATCATCGACGAGGCGCATGAACGCAGCCTCAACATCGACTTCCTGCTGGGTTATCTGAAACAGCTGCTGCCGCGCCGGCCGGACCTGAAAGTGATCATCACCTCGGCCACCATCGACGCCGACCGCTTCTCCCGCCATTTCGACGGCGCGCCGGTGATCGAAGTCTCCGGCCGCACCTATCCGGTGGAAGTGCGCTACCGGCCGCTGGCGCAGCGCGACGAAGACGAGCGCGAAGTGGAGATGGAAGGCGCCATCGTCGACGCCGTCGACGAGCTGTCGCGCCAGGGCCCGGGCGATATGCTGGTCTTCCTGCCCGGCGAGCGCGAAATCCGCGAAACCGCGGAAAAACTGCGCAAATCCGGCATCCGCGGCTACGAAATCCTGCCCTTGTTCGCGCGCCTGTCCAACGAGGACCAGCAAAAGATCTTCAAGCCCTCCGGCGGCCGCCGCATCGTGCTGGCCACCAATGTGGCCGAAACCTCGCTGACGGTGCCGGGCATCAAATACGTGATCGACACCGGGCAGGCGCGCATCAACCGCTACAGCCCGCGCGCCAAGGTGGAACAGCTGCAAGTGGAGAAAATCTCCCAGGCGGCGGCGCGGCAGCGCGCCGGCCGTTGCGGCCGCGTCGAGGCCGGCATCTGCGTGCGCCTGTACGGCGAGGACGACTTCAATCAGCGTCCGGCCTTCACCGATCCGGAAATCGTCCGCTCCAACCTGGCCGCGGTCATCCTGCGCATGGCCGCGCTGCGGCTGGGCAAAGTAGATGCCTTCCCCTTCATCGAAGCGCCCAGCAGCCGTCTGATCGCCGACGGCTACCAGGTGCTGACCGAACTGGGCGCGGTGGACGACAAGGGCGAACTCACCGGCGTGGGCAAGGAACTGGCGCGGATTCCGGTGGACCCGAAAGTGGGCCGCCTGCTGCTGGCCGGCCGCGACTTCGGCTGCGTGCGCGAAGTGCTGATCATCGCCGCCGCCCTCAGCGTGCAAGACCCGCGCGAACGCCCGTTCGAGGCGCGCGAGGCGGCCGAACGCGCGCAGGCGCGCTTCAACGACGAGAAGTCCGACTTCCTGTCCTTCCTGCACCTGTGGGACTTCTTCTCCGACGCGCTCAAGCACAAGAAATCCAACCGTCTGCTGATCAACACCTGCCACGAGCACTTCCTGTCCCATCTGCGCTTGCGCGAATGGCGCGAACTGCACGCGCAGCTGGCGGACATCGCCGGCGAGCTGGGCCTGATCAAGCGCGAACAGGCGCACGCCGACGCCGAGCAGCCGGACGCGCAGATGACGCAGAAAAAGCGCCAGCAGCTGGACGCCGTTGCTTATGAAAACCTGCACAAGGCGCTGGTGACCGGCCTGATCGGCAATCTGGGCATGAAAAACCAGGAAGGCGACGATTACCAAGGCACCCGCGGCGTCAACTTCCACGTCTTCCCCGGCTCCGGCCTGAAAAAGGCCAAGCCCAAATGGCTGGTGGCGGCGGAGTTGGTGGAAACCACCCGCCTCTACGCCCGCTGCGTGGCCAAGATCGAGCCGGAATGGGTGGAAAAGCTGGCGCCGCACCTGGTCAAATACCATTACTTCGACCCGCACTGGGAAAAGAGCCGCGGCGAAGTGGTGGCCAGCGAACGCGTCACCCTGTACGGCCTGACCCTGGTGCCGCGCCGGCCTGTCAGCTACGGCCGCATCGCGCCGGAAGAAGCGCGCGAGCTGTTCATCCGCGGCGCGCTGGTGAATATGGACTACGTCAGCAACGCGCCCTTCTTCCAGCGCAATCAGCAATTGATCCGCGAAGTGGAACAGCTGGAGCACAAGGCGCGGCGTCAAGACGTGCTGGTGGACGAAGAGGCGCTGTTCGCCTTCTACAGCGAACGGATTCCGGCCGAGGTGGTGGACGCCGCCAGCTTCGAGGCCTGGCGCAAGGAGGCGGAAAAGACCGAAGCCAAACTGCTGCACCTGACGCGCGAAGAACTGATGCGCCACGCCGCGCAACATGTCACCGAAAACCAGTTCCCGGAATGGCTGGAACTGGAAGACGGCCGCCTCAAGCTGCGCTACCGCTTCGAACCCAACCACCCGCTGGACGGCGTCACCCTGGACGTGCCGCTGGCCATCCTCAACCGCCTGCAGCCGGCCGCTTTCGAATGGCTGGTGCCCGGCATGGTGCGCGAGAAGCTGCAACAGCTGATCAAGGGCCTGCCCAAGCAGATCCGCCGCTGCTGCGTGCCGGTGCCGGACTTCGTCACCCGCTTCCTCAGCGTCAATCCGGATCAACAGCAGCCGATCGCGCCGCAGCTGGCGCGCTTCATCCTGCGCGAAACCGGCGGCGTCAAAGTGGACATCGACGATTTCCGCGCCCAGGAGCTGCCGGCCCATCTGCTGTTCAACTTCCGCGTCATTGACGACGGCAAGCAGGAAATCGGCCTGGGCCGCGATCTGCTGGCGCTGCAAAAGCAGTTCGGCCAGGCCGCCCAGCTGACCTTCCGCGACACCAGCGCGGAGTTCGAGCGCGACGAAGTCAGCAGCTGGGACTTCGGCGAACTGCCGGAAAGCATTCAGTTCGCCCGCGGCCGCCAGCAGCTGACCGGCTACCCGGCGCTGACGCTGGAGCAGGACAAGGTGGCGATCCGCCTGTTCGACACCCAGTTGATGGCCGAGCGCCATCACCGTCAGGGCGTGATCCGGCTGCTGCAACTGCAGCTCAAGGAGCAGATGAAGCAGCTGTCCAAGGGCCTGCCCGGCATGACCCAGCTGGGCTTGCAACTGCGCGCGGTGGCCAATGTCGACGAATTGCTGGCCGACGCCATCGCCTGCATCTGCGACCGCGCCTTCATCGGCGACGACGCGCTGCCGCGCAATGAGAAAGCCTTCAACGAGCAGAAAACCCGCGCCCGCACCCGGCTGCCGGCCGTCAACCAGGCGGTGACCCAGTATCTGGGCCAGGTGGCGTCCGAATACGGCCCGCTCAGCGTCAAGATGCAGAAGCACAAGCTGGGCTACGAGTTGCAGCAGCAATTGGCCAAGCTGGTTTACAAGGGTTTCCTGGCCGCCACGCCGTGGAGCCAGCTGCCTCACCTGCCGCGCTATATGCGCGCGATGGGCTTGCGCATGGACAAGCAGCCGGCCAACCCGCAGCGCGACGGCCAGCGCGGCGCGGAAATCCGCGACCTATGGCAGAAATGGGAAACCCGGGTGGCCGAGGACAATGAAGCCGAAGGCGCGTCCCAGGCGCTGCTGGATTTCCGCTGGCAGATCGAGGAACTGCGCGTCAGCCTGTTCGCCCAAGAGCTGAAAACGCCGTATCCGGTGTCCGCCAAGCGGCTGTTGAAGCTGTGGAGCGAACTACCGCGCTAATGCTCGCCAGACCTTGAGCTGGCTCGCCCTGGCATGAGAAAACGGCGGCGTCTTTATCGACGCCGCCGTTTTTCTATGCGCGCTTCAATGCACCGGATGGGACAAGCCCGGCCTATCCCCCCAGGCCAGCAGGAACACCCCCATCGCCAGCCCCACCAGGCAGAAAATCATCAGATAGCCGGCCAGCGCCAGCGAGCTGGCCTCCATCCACACCGACAGCAAGACCGGCGTGAAGCCGCCCACCACCGCGTAAGCCACATTGTAGGAAAACGACAGGCCGCTGAAGCGGATGGGCGCCGGGAAGGCGCGCACCATCAGAAAAGGCACCGCGCCGACAATGCCGGCGAAAAAGCCGGTCAGCGTGTACAGCGGGCGCAACCAGCTCACGTCATGCCCCATGGTCTGGTAAAAACACCAGCTGCTGACGCCCAGCAGCAGGCTGCCCGCGGTGAACACCGGGCCGCCGCCGAAGCGGTCCACCGCCAGGCCGGCGACGATGCAGCCCACGCTCAGCGCGATGATGGCCAGGCTGTTGGCGGACAAGGCCTCCACCGGCGGCACGCCGAACTGCTTTTGCAAAAAAGTGGGCGTCATCAGAATCACCACCACGATGGTGACCGACAGCATCGCGGTGGCCGCCATCGACACGGCCATGCCCAGACGATGGCCGCGCAAGGCCGCCTTCAGCGGCAGCTCGGCCGACAGCGCCTTGCGCGCCTGCATTTCGTTGAACACCGGCGTTTCATGCAGCCAGCGGCGCAGATACATCGCCACCAGGCCGAAAACGCCGCCGATCAAGAAGGGAATCCGCCAGGCGCCGTCCTCCAGCTGCTGCGGCGTGAAGAACAGATTCATCGCCATCGCGATCAGGGAGCCGAACAGAATGCCTATGGTCAGCCCCGAGGTGATGATGCCGCACGCCAGGCCGGTGCGGCTGGGCGGCGCGTGCTCGGCGACAAATACCCAGGCGCCAGGCACCTCGCCGCCGATGGCCGCGCCCTGCAATACGCGCAGCAGGAGCAGCAAGATCGGCGCCCATATCCCTATGCTCTGATACGTGGGCAGCAGGCCCATCGCCAGCGTCGGCAAGGCCATCAGCACAATGCTGAGCGTGAACATGCGCTTGCGGCCGAACAAATCGCCAAAGTGCGCCATGACGATGCCGCCCAGCGGCCGCGCCAGGTAGCCGGCGGCGAAAATGCCGAACACCTGCAATTGGCGCAGCCAGCCCGGAATGTCGTGGGGGAAGAACAGCTTGCCCAAGACCAGGGCGAAGAACACGTAAATGATGAAGTCGTAAAATTCCAGCGCGCCGCCCAGCGAAGCCAGGCCCAGCGTCTTGCAATCGTTCCGGTTCAGTTTGCGCGCGGGTGCCGCGGCGGCGCTCGCCGTTTGAGTCATATCAGGTCCTTTCCGCGACCAAGATGCACACGCCCTCCCCGCCGCGCGGCGCGAAGGGCTGGGCCATTATTTTTTGAAGGGATTGATCGTCGGTGCGTCTTCGTGCTGGACGATGCCGAAGCTGCTGCGGATCAGCGAATTGAGCACAGGCTGGCGATGGCGTATCCACAGCGAGGTGGGCACAGGCCGGCAGCCCATCCTCGCCTTGGGCTCCAGCGCGGTGCGGCCGAAGATCACCCGCCGTCCGCCGGCGGCCAAGGCCGACTCGATCGCCGTGTGCAGCAGGCGCAGGTAAAGCGGCAGCTCCTTGGCCGCTGCGCGGTCGAAGCCTATCTGCGCGGCGGTGACTTCCGCGCCGTCTTTCAAGACCAGCAGGAAGCCCAGCAACGCGCCGTTCCGCCACAAGCCGCGCAGTTCCGCCCGCTCCGGCCCCAGCGCCGCCATCCGCCGCCAGTAGTCAGCGCTCACCGTCACCGGCCGCAGCGTGGCATTGTCTTGCACCGCCAGGTAAAGCGCTTGCATCCGCTCCGCCTGCGCGTCCACCTGTTCCGGCGTCATCACGCCGATCTCGCAGCCGGCGGCTTCCACGGGCTTGAAGATCTGCTGGCGGATGGCGCTGCGGTATTTGGAGGTCATGCCGGCCAGGTAGTCGTCGTAAACGCGCCAGTCCTCGGCCAGCGGCAACACCATATTGGGTTCCGTCTCCAGGGTGCTGTAGCTGAGCTTGCCCAACGCCCGGCTGTCTTCCCGCGCCGTTTCGTCCATGTCCTTGACCAGCACGAAGTCGATCTGGCCGTTCAGCTTCTCCGCGCGGCGGATGCGGTAGAGAATCTCCGCCACCGCCTGCCAGCGGGTCTGCGGGTCCAGGTCCTCGGCGAAGGCCGCGCCGTCCAGGCCGTAGCTGAGCATATTGCCGCAGACCAGCAGCCGTTGCCGCAGCTTGGGCTTGAGGTTTTGCGCCAGCGCCGCGCGCAGCGAGCCTTCCGGCCGCGGCCCGGGATGGGCGTGCATGGTTTCCAGGCTGACTTCCAACAGCTGCATCGCCACCGCCGCCACCGGCTCGCCGTCGCGATAGGCCAGCGCGTAGCGCACTTCGAAATGGGCGAGCCCGGACCGCTCCAGCGCGCGCCAGTAATCGCGGGACATCAGCAGCCCGTGCCGGGCCGCCAGCTGATCCCAGTGTTGTCCGTTCAAAAAGTCTATGCGCTCGGAGAAGGCGAAATTCAGCGCGCTGGCCTGCCGCAAGCGGCGGCGCAGCTTCCAGCCGTCGCCCAATTGGCGGGCCAGTTGTTTGATTTTCTTGCTCATGGCTTGGGGCGTAGAAGGCTGGTTCTATGATTGACAATCATTCCAGTGTGCCGCAATGCCAAACGGGCAACAAGCTCCCTCAAGGCGCGCCGTCGGTCAGCAAGCGCCGGTAACGCTCCGGGGAATAGCCCAACTGCTTGTTGAACATGGCGATAAAGGCGGAAGCGGTGCCGTAGCCCAGATCGGCGGCGATGTCCTGCACCGGCCGCCCCTCGCGCAGCCAGGCCAGGGCCCGCAGCAGCCGCACCCGGTTGCGCCACTGGACAAAGCTCATGCCCAGCTCGCGTTGAAAATGGCGCGCCAGCGTGCGCTCGGTGCCGTGCACGCGCCGCGCCCACTGCGCCAGCGTGGCCGCGTCGGCCGGATTGTCGCGGATGGCGGCCAGAATGGGCGCCAGCTGACGATGCCGGCTATCCGGCAGATAGCTGTCCTGGTGGCCGGCCTGGGCCAGCCGCGCCAGCAGCAGCTCAGCCTGACGCCGGTCCCACGGGTCCCGGATCGCGGTAACGCCGCGCTGGCAGAAGTCATCCAGCAACGCGCGCAACAAGGGCGTTTGCGGAATCAGGCAGGGGTGGGCGGGCAGCCCGGCGGCTTCCTCCGCGCCGACGTAGACCGAGGTGTAGCGCATCGCCTGACGCACCGAGGCGGAGTGGCGCACCCCGGCCGGCACCCAGATCAGAAACTCCGCCGGCGCCGCCAGCGCGCGTTCGGCCTGACCGGCTTCGATCAGGCTCAACTCGATCACCCCCAGGCTGATGCAGTTCAACTGCCCCCAAGGGTGGCTGTGCGGCGAGAACTCGGTCTGCGGCGTCAGCTGGTCGTAGCGCAGATGGATGGGCGCCGGCGCCGGCAAGCCCTGGTCCAGTTCGGAATAGTCCAATTTGTCGGTTTCCCGCTATCGTCTTGTCTGGTTTGCGTTATATGCATTGAATCAGACAGCGCTACACTGCGCACTGTCAATGCTTTTCTGTGCTCTCGCCCGCCCGATCGGACGAAAGCCGCATCCGGAGCCATCCCATGTATTCATTGTTTCCCATGCTGGCCGTGCTGATCTGGTCCGCCAACACCGTGGTGTCCAAGGCCGCGGCCCAGGCGCTGGACCCCGCCGCCATCTCCTTCTACCGCTGGCTGCTGGCCGCGCTGATTCTCACCCCCTTGAGCCTGCGGCCGGCGCTGCGCCAATGGCGGGCCATCCGTCCCTGGCTGGGCCGCTTCGCCGTGTTGGCCGCGCTCGGCATGGTGATGTACCAATGCCTGGCTTATTACGCCGCGCACAGCACCAGCGCCACCAATATGGGCGTGATCTGCGCCTTGATTCCCTTGCTGGGGCTGGCGCTGAACGCCGTCGCCTTCCGCCAGCCGGTGGGCGCTCACGCGCTGTTCGGCGTGGCGGTGTCCTTGCTGGGCGTGCTCTATCTGCTGGGCCAGGGGCGACCGCTGGATCTGCTCAGCGGCGGCGTCAACCGCGGCGACGCGCTGATGCTGGTGGGTTCGCTCTCCTACGCGCTGTACGGCATTCTGCTGCGCCGCTGGGCGCCGCCCTTCGGCAGCTGGACCAATCTTTACATCCAGGTGCTGCTGGCGGTGTTGATGCTGGTGCCGGTGGCGCTGAGCGCGGACAGCCTGGCGGTGCCGCCGCAAGGCGTGGGCCTGGTCGCCTTCGCCGGCATCGCTTCCTCGGTGCTGGCGCCCTATCTGTGGATGCGCGGCATTCAGGGCCTGGGCAGCGAACGCACCGCCATCTTCATGAATTTGCTGCCCTTGTTCACCGCCGTGATCGCCAGCGCGCTGCTGGGCGAAACCATTCATGATTACCACTGGCTGGGCGGCGGCCTGATCCTGCTCGGCGTCAGTCTGAGCCAGGGCGGCTGGGCCAAGCTGCGCGGCCTCGTCCGTTCGACGGCCTGAGCTTCGCTTTTCCCGCCACGCCCGGGCTCCACGGCCGGCGCGGCGGGATTGCCGCGGCCCCGCTTATCGCCTAAGCTCTGTAACAAAACCGCAGCCGGCGCGGGCCGGCCATGACAACCTCTTTACCGTGGAATCAGAAACCATGTGCCAGTTACTGGGCATGAATTGCAATACCCCAACCGATATCCTGTTCTCCTTTGAAGGCTTTCACCGCCGCGGCGGCCAGACCGACCACCACGCCGACGGCTGGGGCATCGCCTTTTTCGAGAGCAAGGGCTGCCGCATCTTCCTGGACGACAAACCGTCGGTGGAATCGCCGGTGGCCAATCTGGTGCGCAACTATCCGATCAAATCGGAAAACGTGATCGCCCACATCCGCAAAGCCACCCAGGGCGAAGTCAATCTGGCCAACACCCACCCCTTCATGCGCGAGATGTGGGGCCGTTACTGGATCTTCGCCCACAACGGCAACCTGGAAAACTTCCAGCCCGAGGCCGGCTGCCATTACAACCCGGTGGGCAGCACCGACTCCGAGCGGGCCTTCTGCCACCTGATGGAACGGCTGCGCGCCAAATGGTGCCAGCAACCTCAGCTGGACGATTTGTTCGCCGAAGTGGCGCGGCTGGCGGCGGAGATCTCCAGCCACGGCGTGTTCAACTTCATGCTGAGCAACGGCGAGGCGCTGTTCGCCCACTGCTCCACCCATCTGCACTACATCATCCGCCAGGCGCCGTTCAACACCGCTCACCTGGTGGACGACGACGTCAGCGTGGATTTCGCCTCGGTCACCACCCCGCATGACCGCGTGGCGGTGATCGCCACCCAGCCGCTGACGGACAACGAAAGCTGGACGCCGCTCGTCCCCGGCGAGCTGCTGCTGTTCCGCGACGGCTCTCCGCTGCTGCAACACCTGCCGGGCTGAGCGCCCGCCGACAAGCCCTTGCCGCCGGTGTTATGCTGGCGGCAATGTCTTGTTCCGCGAGGCCCGCCATGCAGCGATTCGACTTCAGCCACGCCCCATTCGACGCCCTGAGCCCGGACGAACGCCTGAGGCTGGAGGCTTGCGCCGACATCCTGTTCTACGCCGACGAGCAAACCGTGCTGGCGCCGGACGCGCCGGTCACCGCCCTGTACGTGGTGATCAAAGGCGTGGTCAGGGAAATGGCCGGCGACGAGGTCGTCGCGCTGTACCGGGCGCAGGACGGCTTCGACGCCCGCGCCACCGCCGCCGGCCAGACTCGCCACCGCTTCATCGTCCAGGAGGAAGCGCTGCTCTACAGCCTGCCGCGCGCCGAAGTGCTGGCGCTGACCGAGAGCAACCCGCGCTTCGGCGCCTACTTTTACGCCAGCGTGTCGGAAAAGCTGGGCCGGCTGGCGCAAGGCGCCGGCCAGCGAGAACTGCAAACCCTGCTGGCGGCCACCGTGCGCGACGCCGGCGGACGCCAGCCGGTGTTCGTGGACGCCGGCGCCAGCCTGCGCGACGCGGCGGCGGCGATGAAGGAACACAAATCCAAGTCCGTGCTGCTGCGCGGCGCCGGGCGGCTGGGCATCCTCACCACCACGGACTTTCGCGACATCGTGCTGAACGGCGTGCCTTCGGACGCGCCGGCGGCGGAATACTGCCAGTACGAGCTGCTGACCATAGACATAGACGACTTCCTGTTCAACGCCCTATTGCTGATGACGCGGCGCAATTTGCGGCGCCTGGTGGTGACCGAGCGCGGCGAGCCGGTGGCCATGCTGGCCCAGGTGGACGTGCTGTCCTACTTTTCCAATCACTCCCACTTGATCGCGCAGCGGCTGGAGCGCGCGGCCACGCTGGACGAGCTGACGGAAGTGGCGGAGCAGATCCCGCGGCTGGTGCGCATCCTGTCCGGCCACGGCGTCAAAGCGCTGCAACTGGGCCGGCTGGTGCAAAGCCTCAACGCCCGCCTGTTCGCCCGCGCCTGGCGGCTGATCGCGCCGCCGGAGCTGGCGGCCAACAGCTGCCTGCTGGTGCTGGGTTCGGAAGGCCGCGGCGAACAGATACTCAAAACCGACCAGGACAACGCGCTGCTGCTGCGCGACGGCGCGCCCTGGCCGCAACTGGAAGCCAGCTGCCAGGCCTTTTCCGCCGCGCTGTCCCGCTTCGGCTATCCGCCCTGTCCCGGCAACATCATGCTCAGCCACCCGGATTGGCGCTTCAGCGGCGCCGAGCTGCGCGACCGCCTGCACCGCTGGGTGCACAGCCCGGACGGAGACGCCTTGATGCGGCTGGCCATCTTCGTGGACGCGGAAGCCGTCTGCGGCGACGCCGCGCTGCTGGAAGACGCGCAAAACTATCTGCGCGCCACCTTGCGCGACGACGCCGGCTTCTTCTCCCGCTTCGCTCGCGCCATCGAACAATTCGACACCCCCTTGGGCCTGTTCTCCCATCTGCAAACCCGCGAACGCGACGGCCGCGCGGCGCTGGACCTGAAAAAAGGCGGCATCTTTCCGCTGGTGCACGGCATCCGCGCGTTGGCGCTGGAGTACGGGGTGAGCGAGAACAATTCACAGCAAAGACTGCAGGCGCTGGCGGCCCAGGGACGGCTGGAGCGAGGCCTGGCCGAGGACGCGGGCGAGGCGCTGTCCTATCTGATGCAACTGAGACTGGAACAAGGGCTGGAACGGATGAGCGCCGGCAAGGCGGCCGACAATCTGCTGGAGCCTGACAAATTGTCCTCGCTGGAACGGGACCTGCTCAAAGACGCGCTGGGCGTGGTCAAACGATTCAAGACGCAGTTGCGCCACCATTACCGGCTGGGCAGTTTCTGATGCTGTCCGCCCTGTTGCGCCAATGGCAACGCCGCCGGCTGCGCGACCCGGCCTACGCCGGCATGTATAGCGAACACCCGGACGAACTGGTCAGCCTGGACTGCGAAACCACCAGCCTGAATCCGGCGGAAGCCGAGCTGCTGTCCATCGGCGCGGTCAAGCTGCGCGGCAACCGCATCCTCGCCAGCGAGGCGCTCTATCTCTTGGTGCGGCCGGAGCGCGCGCCGCAGGCGGACAATGTACGCATCCACGGCCTGCGGCCCATCGACGTCAGCCAGGGCCTGGCGGCCCGGGACGCCGTGCGTCTGCTGCTGGACTTCATCGGCGGCCGGCCGCTGCTGGGCTATTACCTGGAATACGACCTGGCCGTGCTCAACCGCTACGTCCGTCCCTGGCTGGGCGTGCCGCTGCCTCAGCGGCGCATCGAGATTTCCGGCCGCTATTACGACTACAAGCTGAGACAGAACCCGGACGCCCACATCGATTTGCGGCTGGCCAGCATCTGCCGGGATCTGGACATGCCCGCGCCGCCGCGCCACGACGCGCTCAACGACGCCATCAACGCGGCCATGCTCTATCTGGCGCTGAAACAGCGCGGCTACGGCTGATGCCTTGCCTTCAACTCTGCGCGCCACGCTTCACGACGCGCGGAGGACTGAATCGTTTCCCAACCCGCCATCGCCAGATCCGGCCCGTCAAGACGGGCCGGCGGCGATGGCGCCGCCGCCTTTGAACGACACGGCCAATAGGACAGGTGACACGCCCGAACCGACGCATCGCATTCTACAATGCCCTGCTGCGCGCCCAAGCTTGCGCGGCAAGCGGTCTATCCACAACAGGAGAAACACCATGCGTTACGCTCACCCCGGCACGCCCGGCGCGTTGATCGCCTTCAAGCCCCGCTACGGCAACTATATCGGCGGCGAGTTCACGCCCCCGGTCAACGGCCAGCATTTCACCACCACCTCGCCGGTAAACGGCCAGCCCATCGCCGAATTTCCGCGCTCCGACGCCGCCGACATCGACAAAGCGCTGGATGCCGCCCACGCGGCCGCCGACGCCTGGGGCCAGACCTCGGCGCAACAACGTTCCTATCTGCTGCTGCAGATCGCCGACCGCATCGAAGCCAATCTGGAGGTGCTGGCCGTCACCGAAACCTGGGACAACGGCAAGCCGGTGCGCGAGACGCTGAACGCCGACATCCCGCTGGCGGCCGATCATTTCCGCTATTTCGCCGGCTGCATCCGCGCCCAAGAAGGTACGGCGGCGGAAATCGATCACAACACCATGGCCTATCACATCCACGAGCCGCTGGGCGTGGTGGGCCAGATCATCCCGTGGAACTTCCCCATCCTGATGGCGGCGTGGAAGCTGGCGCCGGCGCTGGCCGCCGGCAACTGCGTGGTGCTGAAACCGGCGGAACAAACGCCGCTGGGCATTTCCGTGCTGATGGAAGTGATAGGCGATCTGCTGCCGCCGGGCGTGATCAACGTGGTCCACGGCTTCGGCAAGGAGGCCGGCCAGGCGCTGGCCACCAGCAAGCGCATCGCCAAGATCGCCTTCACCGGCTCCACCCCGGTGGGCCGTCACATCCTGCAATGCGCGGCGGAGAACATCATCCCGTCCACCGTGGAGCTGGGCGGCAAATCGCCCAATATCTTCTTTGAAGACATCATGCAGGCGGAACCGTCCTTCATCGAGAAGGCCGCCGAAGGCCTGGTGCTCGCCTTCTTCAATCAGGGCGAAGTCTGCACCTGCCCGTCCCGCGCCTTGGTGCAGGAATCCATCTATCCGGCCTTCATGGCCGAGGTGTTGAAGAAGGTGAAGGCGATCAAGCGCGGCGATCCGCTGGACACCGACACCATGGTGGGCGCCCAGGCTTCGCAGCAGCAGTTCGACAAAATCCTGTCCTATCTGGACATCGCGCGCCAGGAAGGCGCCGAGGTGCTGAGCGGCGGCAAGCTGGAACCGCTGGAGGGCGGTCTGGCGCAGGGTTATTACATCCAGCCCACCTTGTTGAAGGGCAATAACAAGATGCGGGTGTTCCAGGAGGAGATCTTCGGGCCGGTGGTCAGCATCGCCACCTTCAAGGACGAGGCCGAAGCCGTCGCCATCGCCAACGACACCGAGTTCGGCCTGGGCGCCGGGGTGTGGACCCGCGACATCAACCGCGCTTACCGCGTCGGCCGCGCGATCAAGGCCGGCCGGGTCTGGACCAACTGCTACCATCTCTACCCGGCGCACGCGGCCTTCGGCGGTTACAAAAAGTCCGGCATCGGCCGCGAAACCCACAAGCGCGCGCTGGACCACTATCAGCAGACCAAGAATCTATTGGTGAGCTTTGACGGCAAGCCGCTGGGCTTCTTCTAGGAAGCTGTGCACGGCTAGCGAGATCGTGAACGGTTGCTAAACCCCAAAGCGCCGCGATGCGACAATCATCGCGGCGCTTCAGCTGCGCTTAAGCATTGTTTTCTAGCATGGCCTCTCCAGGACAAACCAGCATGTCAAACCGGAGAAAGTCCCATGCGCAGCCCTGATCCACTCGAAGCCTCCCCCGCCTTTTGCCCCATTTGCGCCAAAGCGCTGAACGCGCCCGCCGTCTGCCGGGCCCATTTGACCGCCCGCGCTCCCCGCCTGTTTCTTCGCGAATGGATAAACCGGCCCGGCCGGGTGGGCGCGGTCTGGCCCAGTTCCAAGCGCCTGGCGCAGTGCATGGCCGCCCAGACGCCGATGTCCGGCACCGGTTTGGTGATCGAGCTGGGCGGCGGCACCGGCGCCATTACCCAGGCCTTGCTGGCGCAAGGACTGAGCCGCGAGCGCTTGCGGGTGGTCGAACGCTCTCCGGCCTTTGCCCGGCATCTGCGGCAGCGTTTCCCCTCGGTTCAGGTGATACAGGGCGACGCCGCGCGGCTGGCGGCCTTATTGCCGGAGCACGCGGCGATAGACGCCGTCGTCTCCAGCCTGCCGCTGCGCTCCCTGCCGCGGGCGGAGGCCTTGGCCATCGTCGAACAATGGCGTCGCGTATTGCCGGCCGGCGGCGCGCTGCTGCAATTCAGCTATGCCTTGCAGGCGTCGGCGGACTGGCTGGGCGCGGGTTTTGCGCTGCGCGACAGCCAACTGGTCTGGCGCAATCTGCCGCCGGCCAGGGTGATGCGGTTCGAGCGCCTGGACACGCCGGGCCATTAAAAAAGCGGCGCCGTCGGCGCCGCCCGTTTTAAACCGGCAAGACCGGCCGGCTCAGGACGTGGCCCACTGCTCGCCCTGCGCCGCGCCGCCCATCGCCGGATCGCTATAACCGTCGCGGCCGGTTTCCACCCGGCCGGCGAAGCGGCGGCTGAAGCCGGGGAACACCGGCGCGCTGACGCTGACGTCGTACCAGCCGTGACTGTCTTTCAACGGCCAGTTCAACACCGCCTCGCCCTGCGGCCCCACGGTGACGCGCTGCGGGTCGGTCTTGGCATAGGCGTTGGCGCGCACCAGGAACTCGCAGTTTTCGCGGCCGCTATTGTGCAGCTTCAGATAAACGTCGCCGGCGGCCGGGTCGTAACAGACCTGAATCTCCGGCTGCGCCTTGCTCACGCGGCCCAGTTGGCTGGCGTCGCCGCTGAAGTGGCGATGAAAGCCGTTGGGGCCCAGCACCCACAAATCGTAAAGATTGGCGTCGTAATTGACCCGCCACAGCCCGGACAGCTGCTTGCCGGCCTCCACCGCGTAGCGGCGCGGCGGCGCGTCCAGATGGCGACGGTCGTACACGTGGAACACCGCCGCCGCCTTGCCGCTGTTGGCGAAGATCAATTCCACGGCGCCGGCGTTGCCGTCCACCCGCGCGCTGGCGTGCAGCTCGTAGGGCAAGGCGCGCGAGCGGCGCAGGCCGACGGCCTGGACCGGCAATTCCGGCAAGGCCGGCGCGTTGGGCTTGGTGCGGCCGGGCAAGGCGCGCGCCCGCGCCGCCAGCGCGGCGGTGGCCGGCAGCTTGGGCAGCTCGGCGTTGGGGTTGACGAAGTCGAAACAGGACAGCAGATCGCCGCACACCGCGCGCCGCCAGGCGGTGATATTGGGCTCCTTGACGCCGAAGCGCTGTTCGATGAAGCGGATCACCGAGGTGTGGTCGAACACCTGGGAGTTGACCCAGCCGCCGCGGCTCCACGGCGAGATCACGTACATCGGCACCCGCGGCCCCGGCCCGTAAGGCACGTGGATCAGGTCGGCGCGCTCATTGCCGGTTTCGCTGCTGCGCAGATGATGGTATTCGCCATCGGTGGCCACGGTGGATGCGCCGGCCAGCACCGCTTTGGCCGGGTCCGCGTCCCAGCTCAGATAACTGGGCGCGGCCGGCGGCGGCAGATGGTCGAAAAAGCCGTCGTTTTCGTCGAAATTGACCAGGAAAACCGTCTTGCTCCACACCTCGGGATTGGCGGTCAGCGCGTCCAGCACGCGGGCGGTGTAATCGGCGCCCTGCGCCGGGCTGGACGGGCCGGGATGCTCGGAGCCGTCGGCAGTGGCGACGATGTAGCTGACCTGGGGCAGCCGGTTGGCCAACACGTCCTGACGCAGATCGTCCAGCGTCCAGGTGGACAAGCCCTTGCTCTTGAGCGCGGGCTTGGCGCCGGCCTCGCCGAAGTAGGCGGCGCGGAAGCTGCGGAAGCCGGCCACCGGGTTGTCGGTGAAGTTGTCGGCCATGTCCTGGTAAATCTTCCAGCTCACGCCGGCCGCTTCCAGCCGCTCGGCGTAGGTGCTGAAGGTGTAGCCGCCCTTGGGGTTGTAATCGACGGAGTCGTAGGCGTTGGCGATCACCGGGCCCTTGCCCTTCTGCAAGGGATCGTTGCCGCCGCACCACAGGAACACGCGATTGGGGTTGGTGCCGCCCTGAAACGCGCAGTGATAGGCGTCGCACAGGGTGAAGGCGTTGGCCAGCGCGTACTGGAACGGCAGGTCCGTCTCCTTGAAGTAGCCCATGGCGTGGTTCTGCTTATAGGTGGGCCAGGCGTTCATCACGCCCTTGCCCCAGGCGTATTGCGCGTCCGACCACACATGCGGCGTGCCTTCCACCCGCATATAGGCGAAAGTCTGGGCGGTGTTGAGGTGGAACGGCGCCACCACTCGCGGCGGCGTGGCGCTGTTCCCCTGATTGGTCTGATACCAGACGGTCTTGCGCTTGAGCAAGGCGCTGTCGGCCAGCGGCAGCGGGAAGCGGTCGCCAAAGCCGCGCACCCCGGCCAGGCTGCCGAAGTAATGGTCGAAGGCGCGGTTTTCCTGGGTCAGGATCACGATGTGCTCGACATCCTGAAGGGTGCCGGTGCGGTTGTTGGCGGGAATGGCCAGCGCGCGCTGGATGGAGGCCGGCAGCAGGGACAAGGTCAAGGAACTGGCGGCCAGCGCGCTGCCGCGCTTGATGAACTGGCGGCGGGAAGCGGAAACGGGAGTGTCGGTCATGGCGGGCTATCCGGGTTCAGGGCGCGCAGCGCAGCGTGGCCGGCGGCTTGGTTTGATTGGAATTGCCGTTGCCCGGTTGGCCGGCTTGGTCCTGATTGTCGCCCAGGCAGCCGGCGAGCGCGGCCGCCAGCAGACAGGCGGCCAGCCGGCGCGCCCAAAGGGCGGAGCTGGGCGAAAGAGTGGTGAGCGTCATCGGGGTGCAATCGTCTTGTGGCGGCGCGGCGCGCCGCGGTGAAAAACCAAGGGCCCGGGGGCGGAATCCCAGGCCCTTGCCCAGCCCGGCGATGAGGCCGGGCGGGAAAACGATAGCGAGAACGCGTTACCTAATGATGTCGATTTTGTGAATTAGCCAAAAAATGCTTTTGTCAATGCGTTGGCGCGCTCAAGGCTGGGGCGGCTCCAGCGGCGCGGCGGCCTCCTCGCTCCGCGCGGAGAAACGATACCAATCCAGCCGCCGGGTCAGCGTCATGATGGCGGTCAGCGCGGCGAAGAGCAGCAGGCTGCCCAGCAGCAAGGCGTTGTCTTCGGACTGCAAGAGACCGTACAGCACCGCGTACAACAGGCTGATCAGTCCGGCGAAACCAAGGCCTCGTTTCCAGCCGCCCAGGATGTGGCTGACGTAGAAGCCTATCTGTCCGACGCAGGCCGTCGCCGCCAGCAGATAGGCCGGTCCGAAGCCCAGGTGCTCGGACAAGGCCAGCAGAATCAGGAAAAACATCACCAGCGCCATGCCCACCAGCACGTACTGGATGGGGTGCACGCGCAGGCTGCGCAGCGTTTCCAGCAGGAAGAAGGACAAGAAGGTCAGACCGATGAACAGCACCGCGTATTTGACCGAGCGTTCGTTCTGCTGGTACTGGTCCACCGGCTGCACCAGGCCGGTGCTGAAGGACGGCAAGGCGCTCAGGCCGGATTTGCCGTCGCTGAAGGCGGCCTGCTGGAAACGGTCGTTCAGATTATTGGCGAACCAGCTGCTCTCCCATTGCGCCTTGAAGCCCTTGGCGTCCACGCTGCGTTGCACCGGCAGGAAGTTGCCGATGAAGCTGGGGTGCGGCCAGTTGGACGTCAGGCTCAGCGTGCTGCTCTCGCCCACCGGCACATAGCTGATGCTGCGCGTGCCCTGCAAATTGAGTTGGAAGGCGAACGGCAGCGTCTGCGGCTTGGCGAAGTCCAGCAACTGCGGCAGCGGCGCGTGTATGCCCTCGCTCATCCGCGGCAGACCGGCGCCAGCCGCGAACGGATGCGGCTTGCCGCCAGCGCTCAGCTGCGGCACTTTGCCGATGCCGCGCGGATCGCTGATGCCCACCGCCAGATAGGGGGTTTTCAGCTGAATCGACGGTTTGAGCAGCTCAGGCTGCGGCGGGATCTCGAAATGGCCGCTGAAACCGGCCTCGCTGCCGAAGATCAGCGCCTGATAAATGCCCAGCGAACGCGGGCTGACCTTGAGCTTGCCGTCCACCACCAGCTGGCGCGGCAACACATAGCGTTCCAGTTCGTGCTTGACGCTTTGCGTCTTGCCGTTCTGTTTTTCCTCCACGGTTTCCACATAGGGGATCACCAGCACCGGGCCGATCACGGTTTGCTCGCCGCTGGTGCTGGCCACCACTTTTTCCACCGCTTCTTCCTGGTAGTGCTTGCGCTCGGAAATCAGATTGCTGATCGCGCTCACCGGCACCAGCAGCGCCAAAGACAGCGCCAGCAGGATCAGTATCTTGGTCAATAAGGGGTTTTTCTTCATCGCTTGTCTCCTGGTTGCATGACGGGAGACAGCCTAAATCCAGGCGATGAAGCGAGAATGAGCCCGTGTGAAGTCTCGGTGAAGTTGGCCGAAGCCGCTCGCTATCGAAGCGGGCTCAGCCCGCCGGCAGCCACAGCCGCGCCTCGGCGCCGCCGTCGGCGTGGTTGGCCAGTTCGGCGCGGCCGCCGTGCAGCTGGGCCACTTCGCGCACCAGGCTCAGGCCCAGGCCGGTGCTCTTGCCGCTGTCCGGCCGCGGCAGCGAATAAAAGCGCTCGAACACCCGTTCCAGCGCGTAATCCGGCACGCCCGGCCCGTGGTCGCGCACGCGGAGCAGATAGCCGCCCTCTTCCGGCGCGCCGCTCAATTCGATGACGCCGCCCGGCGGGCTGAACTCCAGCGCGTTGTCCAATAGATTGGACAGCGCCTGCGCCAGCAGCAAACGGTCCGCGTTCAGCCGGGCCGGCGTCAGCCGGCAAACCAAGCTCACGCCGCGCCCGGCGGCGGCCAGCGCCTTGCCGTCCACGGTTTCCGCGATCAAGGCCGGCCAGTCCAGCGGCTGGGCGTCCGGCCGCAGCCGCGACTCCACCCGCGCCTGCCACAGCAGCCTTTCGATCAACTGCTGCATGCGCAGGCTCTGCGCCAGGATGTTGTCGACGAAGCGGCGGCGCGTGTCCGGCGGCGGGTCTTCCCGCAGCAGTTCGCCGGCGCCCCGTATCGCCGCCAGCGGGCTTTTCAATTCATGGCTCAGCGTATGCACATAGCCTTCCACATAGGCCTTGCCCTCCAGCTTGCGCCGCATCGCCTCCACCGCCAGGCCCAGGCTGTCCAGTTCCGGGCTGCCCAGCCGCGGCACATTGGCCGGCTGGCCGGCCGCCACCGCCTCGGCGTAGCCCACCAGCCGGCGGATGGAGCGGTTGATCCACCACACCATCACCGCGCCTATCAGCAAGGCCGCGCCCAGCAGCGCGCCGCCGGCCAGCATGATTTTGCGCTCGCTGCGGCGGATCACCGGCTCCATTGTCACATTGGGCTTGGACACGGTCAGCGAGCCGACGATGCGACCGTCCAGGCGCACCGGCGCGGCCACGTGCATCACGCTGCTGTTTTCGTCGTCCGGCCTGCTGCGGGTGCTGCGCGCGCCGTATTCGCCGCGCAGCGTGCGGTAGACGTCGTTCCAGCGCGAGTAGTCCCGCCCCAGATCGCGGCCGCTGGAGTCGAATATCACCACGCCGCGCGCGTCGGTGACGTAGACGCGGAACTCCATATTGTTTTTGACGATGCCGGAAATATTGGCGGCGATGGGCGGCCGCGCCTTATCGCGGAAGGCGCGGGCCAAGCGTCCCTTGGCGATGTCGCCGTTGGCCAGATCGGCGGCGGCGATGCCGGCCAGCACATTGGCGCTGTCCACCAGCGTGCCCTCGGTGGCGCGCCGCACGCCCGGCTTCACTTCCTGGGTGAAAATGGCCAGCACGAACCAGCCGGCCACCGCCACGATCAGGAAATAGCCGAGGAACAGCCGCAGGCCGAAGCGCATCTCACTCGCCCAGGCTGTAACCCAGGCCGCGGTGGGTCTGGATGGGCTGGGCGTCGGGGTCGATGTCGCGCAGCTTGGCGCGCAGGGTCTTGACGTGGGTGTCCACGGTGCGGTCGAAGCTGTCCTCGGCGTCGCGCCACACCCGCTCCATCAGCTGCTGGCGCGAAAACACCCGGCCCGGCTCCGCCAGCAGGGTTTTCAGCAGCAGGTATTCGTAGCGGGTCAGGTTCAGCTTGCGGCCGGCGAAATGGACGCAGGCGCGCGCCTCGTCCAGTTCGAAACCGGCGGGCGCCGGCGCGGCGGCCGGCGCCTGGCCCTTGGCGTAGCGCCGCAGGATGGTGCGCGCGCGGGCGCTGACTTCGCGCGGCGAAAACGGCTTGGCCACATAGTCGTCGGCGCCGATCTCCAGGCCGATGATGCGGTCCATTTCCTCGCTACGCGCGGTCAGGAACATCAGCGGCACATCGGCGCGCTCGCGCAAGCGGCGGCACAGGTCGAAACCGTTGATGTCCGGCAGGCCCACGTCCAGGATGCACAGCGCCGGGACGGCCCGCTCCAGCCGCTCCAGCAGCGGCAGGCCGCGCTCGAACCACTCGACGTCGAAGCCGTCCGTCTCCAGCGTGTAAATCAGGGTGTCGGCGATGCCGGCCTCGTCCTCGGCCAGCCAGATCAGCGGCCTCATGGCCGCGCCGGCGCCAGCCTGTGCGGCAACAGCCGCAGCGCCTCGGCGTTGGACGGCGAAAACACCTTGTCGGCGGCCGCGTCCCACGGCAGCCAGAGCTGGGCCAGATGCTCGCGCGGCGCCAGCGTCACCGTCTGCGGCCGCTCCAGGCACAGGCCGAACACATGCTCGTCGTTGTGGGTGACGCCGTCCGGATAACGGTGGCGCCAGTGCGGATAGATTTCGTAGCGGTTGACCAGGCCCCAGTCGCTGAGCCGGGCGTCGTCACGCGCCAGGATCAGGCCGGTTTCCTCGGCCAGTTCGCGCAGCGCGGTGTCGCGCAAGGCTTCCTCGCCTTCGCGGCTGCCGGTCACGGATTGCCAGTAGCCGGGCTTGTCGGCGCGTTCGATCAACAGCGCCTGGCCGTCCGCGGTGTGAATCACCACCAGCACCGACACCGGTTGTTTGTCGCCCATCAGCGCTTGCCTCCGTTGGCCGGGCTCTGGCTGGCCAGCAAGCCGGCCAGCTCCACCGCGGATTTGACGCCCATCTTGTCGAACACGCGGGCGCGGTGCACTTCCACCGTTTTCATGCTGATGGTCAGTTCCTCGGCGATCTGCTTGTTGAGCTTGCCGGTGAGGATCAGCTGCATCACTTCGCGTTCGCGGTCCGTCAGCAAGGACAGCGCGGCGGACACCTTGCTGCGGCGGCCGTGCAGCAGGCGGTTCTGCTCGTCGCGCAGCACCGCGGCCTCGGCACGCTCCAGCAAGCGCTCGTCGTCGAAAGGCTTTTCCATGAAATCCAACGCGCCCAGCTTCAGCGCCGCCACCGCGTGCGGCACGTCGCCGTGGGCGGTGAGCATGATCACCGGCGGACAGTAAGGCCAGCCGGCCAGTTTTTCCAGCAGCATGATGCCGCTCATGCCGGACAAGCGCAGGTCCAGGATGATGCCGTTGAAGTCGCCGCCGTCCGGGCAGGCCAGAAACTCCTCCGCGCTGTCGAAGCCGCTGGCCAGATAACCCTGGCCGTCCAGCAGCCATACCAGCGACTCCCGCACCGCGGCGTCGTCGTCTATGATTGCCAAGCGTTTGCCTGCCATGGCGGCGTCTCCCCTGCCTTAGTCTTGCGGCTTATCGTTGAGAATGCGGATTTCCCGCTGCGGGAACGGCATTTGTATGCCATGTTGCTGGAACAGCCGCCAGATTGCCATATTCAGATCGGATTTCAAGCCCATGAAACCGTTTTCCGGGTCCGCCACCCAAAAGCCCAGCTCCAGATTGATGCTGCTGTCGGCAAACAAGGTGACGAAGCCGCGCGGCGCCGGGTCCTGCACAATCCGCTGCTGTGTGCTCGCCGCCTGTTGCAGCAGCGCCAGCGCCTTGTCCAGATCCGTGCCATAAGCCACGGACACCGGCAAGCTGGTCCACATGCTCTTGTCGGAATAGGACTGGTTGACCACGGTATTGGTCATCAGTACATCATTGGGAATCAGCGCCTCGGTGCCGTCCGCGCCCTTGAGCACCACGTAGCGGGAAGTCATCTTGGTCACGTAGCCGACGCGGTTCTCCACCATCAGCCGGTCGCCGATGCGGATGGAGTGGTCCAGCAGAATGATGAAGCCGGACACGAAGTTGCTGGCGATCTTCTGCATGCCGAAGCTCAAGCCGAACACCATCGCACTGGCGAACATCGACAGCACGGTCAGATCGATGCCCACCACCGGCAGCGCGATCAGCACCACCAAAACCAGCAATATCGTGCGGGTCAGTTTGGCCATGACGATGCGCAGGCTGGGGTCCAACTGCTTTAGATTCAGCAAGCGGGATTCGATCAGACGGCTGACCCACAAGGCCACCATCACGATGATGGACACCCACAACAGACCGTTGAGTATGGTCAGCATATTCAAACGAGTCTTGCCCACCGAGAACGACATCGACTCCAGCCACTCGATCACCACCATGTCGAAGCCGATGGCCCAGCTGACAAAGCCCAGCCACAGCACCGTGGCCAGGAAATGCTCGGTATGGCGTTCGAAACGTCCCTTGGGCAGCGCCTGACGCACCACCGCGCAGCACAGCCGGATCAGGGTCAGCCAGAACAGCATCGCGCTCAGCAAGTGCAGCACCATCGCGCGCTCGTGCAGCAGATGCACCCAGGCGGAGCGGGACAGCATCACCAGCGCCTGCGCCGCCACCGGCAACACCAGACGGAAGCCCACATAGGGCAAGAAGCGCTCATAGCGCTCCGGATTGTGATCGAAAAACTGTTTGAAGGCGAAACGGGCCAGATAGAAAGCGATGAACACGCACAAGACGCCTATCGCCGACTCCATCAGGCCGGACGGGGTTTGCAAAATATCCAGCAAGGCATCGAAGTCGATTTCTTCACGCTTGAACAGCAATGTGGTTTCTCCCAGAGTTGGTTTGCTCGGTTTTCAAAGCACCGGCTCAAAGTCTAGCGAGCAGAAGCGGGGCCGCCGCCAAGGGCGGACCGACGCGCCGCTCGCCTTGCGACGGAGCGTGAACCGGTTTCTAAACATCAAAGCGCCTGGCCGGCGGCCGCGCGCTCCTGCTCCATATCCATCAGCCGGCCCTCGTTCAGCCGCAGCGTGCGCTGAGTGCGCGCCGCCAGCTCCAGATCGTGGGTGACGATGATCAGGCTGGTGCCCAGCGTGCGGTTCAGCTCCAGCATCAGATCGAAGACCTGCTTGGCGGTGTGCACGTCCAGATTGCCGGTGGGCTCATCCGCCAGCAGGCAGGCGGGCCGGGTCACCAGCGCGCGCGCAATCGCCGCCCGCTGACGCTCGCCGCCGGACAGTTCGCCCGGTTTGTGCTGCAAGCGCTGGCCCAGGCCCACGCGGCCCAGCATCTCGCCGGCCTCCCGCTCGGCCTGCTTGCGCGGCATGCGGCGGATCAGCAGCGGCATCATCGCGTTTTCCAGCGCGCTGAATTCCGGCAGCAGATGATGGAACTGATAGACAAAGCCCAAGGAGGCGTTGCGCATCCGGCCGCGCTCCGACTCGGACATCGTCGCCAGATCCCGCCCCAACACCTCCACGCGGCCCTGGCTGGGCGTGTCCAGCCCGCCCAAGAGGTGCAGCAGCGTGCTCTTGCCGGAGCCGGACGCGCCGACGATGGCCAGGCTGGCGCCCTTCTCCACCGTCAGGCTGACATCGGACAACACCGTCAGCTGCAGCTTGCCTTCGTTATAGGACTTGCCCAGCCCTTGGCACGACAACACATTACTCATAGCGCAAGGCCTCCGCCGGTTGCGTGCGCGCCGCGCGCCAGCTGGGGTACAGCGTGGCGAACAAGGCCAGCAGCAGGGAAATCAGGGTGATGGTGGACACATCGCCCCACTGCACGTCGGACGGCAGGTAGTCGATCATATACACCTCGCTGGACAAAATCTTGCTGCCGATGACGCGTTCGATCAGCGGCACGATCACGTCCAGGTTCAAGGCGATCAACACGCCCGAGGCCACGCCGGACAAGGTGCCCAGCACCCCGGCCACCGAACCCTGAATCATGAAGACTTTCATGATGCTGGCCGGCGACGCGCCCAGGGTGCGCAAAATGGCGATATCCGCCTGCTTGTCCGTCACCACCATCACCAGCGTGGACACCAGATTGAACGCCGCCACCGCCACGATCAGCGTCAGGATGATGGTCATCATCCTTTTCTCGATCTGCACCGCGCGGAAGTAATTGGAATTGGTGTCGGTCCAGTCCGTCACCAGGTTTTGCGGCAGCTTGGCGCGCAACGCCTGCTTCACCGCGGGCGCCAGCATCGGATCGTCCAGCTTGAAGCGCACGCCGCTGACGCTGTCCCCCATCCGCGACAACACCTGGGCGTCGCGCAGGTTCACCATCGCCAAGGAGGAGTCGAACTCGAACATGTCCACCTTGAAGATGCCCACCACGGTGAACTGCTTGGAACGCGGCAACATGCCCGCCGGCGTGATCATGCCCTGCGGCACGAAGAGCATCACCTTGTCGCCCAGGCCCACATTGAGCTGGCGCGCCAGCTCCGCGCCCAGCGCCACGCCGAACTCGCCGGGGCGCAAATTCTCCAGCTTGCCGGTCACCATGTGCTGGCCCACGTCCACCACCTTGTCCTCCAGCGCCGGTTCGATGCCGCGCACCAGGCCGCCGCGCACATTGCCGTAAGCGGTAAACAGGCCCTGGCTGTTGACGAAGGGCGCGCCGGCCAGCACATGCGGCTGCGCGCCGCCCAGCTGGGCCACCTGCCGCCAATGATCCAGCCGGCCGTCGTAAGTGCTCACCTCCAGATGCGAGGCCACGCTCAGAATGCGGCCGCGGATTTCCTTCTGGAAGCCGTTCATCACCGACAGCACGATGATCAGCGCGGCCACACCCAGGGCGATGCCGACGATGGAAATCAGGGAAATGAAGGAAATGAAACCGTTGCGGCGCTTGGCCCGCAGATAACGCAGGCCGATAAAGGCTTCAAAAGGCCACTGCATCAAAAAAGCTCCTTTCCGGAGCGAGTCGCGGGCTCGCCGCGCGTAGCCCGAGGGGGTGGATGAAAACGGCGCTCAGCGCCCTTGATAAGGGTTGTGCAGGCTTTGCATCACCTGCACCAGGAAATCCTTGACCTGGCCTTCGTCGCAGCCCATCAGCACCGCATCCTCCAAGGCGTCCTGCGCCAATTGGGCCAGCTCCTCCAGGTTTTCCTGCATCACTTTCAGCTTCTCCACGCAGGCCACCACATTGCCTTGCGGGTCTTTCCACACCGGTATGTCCACTTTCAATGCCATCGTTTCGCTCCAAAGCACATTGCCCGCAACGCGGGCAATGTTGTTCCTGCATCCTTATCAGCTTAAGCCGCCAATCAACGCTTGGCTTTTTTCTTGGCGCCGCCGGCCGCCTTGCCGCCCTTCTTGGCCGCGGCTTTGCCGCCGCTCTTGCCGGACTTCTTGGCTTCGGCCTTGCCGCCCTTCTTGGCGGAGACCTCCGGCTTGCACTTCTTGCCCTTGCGGCACTTCGCCGCCGGAGCGCTTACCACCGCGGCCTTGCGCGTCGGCGTCGCCACGGTCAGATCGTCGGAAGTGTCCGCCGCCTGCGCCGCCGTGCTGCGGTTCACCCGTCGCGCGCCGTTGAAGCGGCCGTTCCAGTAACTCTGGTTGATATTGGCCACTTCGATATTCTTGCCGGTGCGCGGCGCGTGGATGAATTTGCCGTTGCCCATATACATGCCGACATGGGAATAACTGAAGCCGCGGGTATTGAAAAAGACCAGATCGCCGGGCACGAGTTCGCTGCGGTTGATGGATTTCCCAACGCGGGCCATTTCAGCGGAAGTGCGCGGCAGATTCACTTTCAAGGACTTTTGAAACACATAGCGGATGAAGCCGCTGCAATCCAGGCCGTTTTCCGGCGAGTTGCCGCCGAAACGATAGGCCACGCCCAATAGGCTCATGGCTTGCAACAACAAATCCCCCACCGCGTCTTCCGCGGGGGAGGAGAATTTCGAGATGGGGTCGTCCTGGCCAGACTGCGCGCTAGCTTCCGCCGCGGGGCGCCCTTCCGGAGGGGCCTTTTCCGGCGCCGCTTCAGCGAATACCATAAAGCCCGCCAGCACCAGAGTCATTAAGCGGAGTTGCAATTTCATAGGCCGAACTCTATCGGACGGGGGCGGTAGTGTAAAGCCGCAGGCAGGCCGTTTCCAGCGCTTTGGGCCGGCCCGCTTGAACCTTGGACGAGACAGCCGGCACTAATGGCGTACAATCCATCGCACTGGCATGGCCGGCGGCGAAACCGCGCGGCGGGACGGCGCCGGCGCGCCTGGACGGCAAGCCTTTGTTTTTGAGCGAAAACCCAATGCCCACAAGGCAGAACCGATGCTGAGAGAAACCCTGATCGCCATGCGCGACCTGCCGCGACTGAAGGAAATCAGCGGCATTCTGATCCGTCACGGCCTGGGCGAATTCGCCCAAAGGCTAAAATTACCGCGCGCGGTGGAAAAGGCCGGCCAATGGCTGAACCTCAACCTGCCGGAGGCGGAAAACCGCCCGCCCACCCCGGTGCGCGTGCGCCTGGCCTTTGAAGAGCTGGGCCCCACCTTCATCAAGCTGGGCCAGATTCTCTCCACCCGCGTGGACGTGTTCCCGCCGGACTGGATCGCCGAGTTTGAAAAACTGCAGAACAGAGTGCCGCCGGTGCGTCCGGAAGCGGTGCGCCGCCTGGTCAAGGCCGCGCTGGGCGACGAGCCTGAAAACGTGTTCGCCCACTTCGACTTCAACCCCATAGGCTCCGCCTCCATCGCCCAGGTGCACCGCGCCACCCTGCACGACGGCAGCGACGTGGCGGTGAAACTGCGCCGCCCCGGCATTGTGGACAAGGTGGAAGCGGACCTGCGCATCCTCAACCACCTGGCCGGCCTGCTGGAACTGGAATTTCCCGACGTGCGCCGCTTTCAGCCGGTGGAAATCGTCGGCCAGTTCGCCCGCTCGCTGAAGCGGGAAATGGACCTGGCGGTGGAAGCGCGCAATTCAGAACGCTTCGCCCGCGACTTCGCCGACGATCCGGAAGTCCAGGTGCCCAAGGTCTACTGGGACTACACCAACGCCGCCGTCAACGTGCAGGACTACATCGCCGGCGTGCCGGCCGCCCGGCTGGAACAACTGGCCGACAGCGGCCTGGACCCGGTGCTGCTGGCCCAGCGCGGCGCGGACGCGGTGTTGAAGATGATCCTGATCCACGGCTTCTTCCACGCGGACCCGCATCCGGGCAACGTCTTCTTCCTGCCCGAACACCGCATCGCCTTCATCGACTTCGGCATGGTGGGCCGCATCAGCCACGGCCGCCGCGATGAAATCGTCGATCTGCTCGCCGCCGTGGCCAACCGCGACGAAGCCGGCATCATCGACGTGTTGATCGAATGGACCGGCAACACCCCGGTCAACGAACGCCAGTTCGCCCACGACGTGGGCGAATTCCTGTTCCAGTACGAACACGTGCCGCTCAAGGGCATCAACATCAGCCAGCTGATCGCCGACATCATGGCGCTGATCCGCGACCACTCCATCCTGCTGCCGCCGGACATGGCCATGTTGTTCAAGGCGCTGATCACCCTGGAAGGCCTGGGCCGCCAGCTGGACCCGGATTTCCAGCTCATCGCCCACATCACCCCCTTTGTGCGCGAGCTCTCCATCGCCCGCTACCACCCGGCGGCCCTGCTCAAACGCGGCCGCCACTCGCTGGGCGAAGCGCTGGCCATGCTCTCCAGCCTGCCGCGCGACCTGATGCGCATGGGCAAGGACATGCGCCACGGCAAGTTCCGCGTCAATCTGGACCTGCAGCGGCTGGACAGCTTCGGCCGTCAACTGGACCGCAGCACCAACCGGCTGACCATGGGCATCGTCACCGGCTGTCTGATCATCGGCTCCTCCATCGTGATGACCGTCAACGCCGGGCCCAAGCTGTTCGGCCTGCCCTTCTTCGGCTTCGTCGGCTTCATGCTGGCCATGTTCAACAGCGTGTGGCTGGTATGGGCCATCTGGCGCTCCGGCAAGGAATTGTGACATGAGATCGAAACAGAAAACCCTATTGGCGGTCGCGCTGCTGGGCCTCGCCGCGGCGGCCAACGCCGCCGACGTGATCACCCTCAACTGGCGCGACGGCGACGAAGTGGCCGCCGCCTTGCGGCCGCAACTGCGCGACGGCGAAAAACTGGGCGCGCTGGGCAACCAGCTGATCCTGGACGCCCCGCCCGGCCGCAGCGCGGAGCTGCGCCGGCTGATCCGCCAGCTGGACGTCAAATCCTCGTCCCTGCTGGTGGAAGTGGCCCAGGACGGCGTCAGCCGAGAAAGCAAATCCGCGGTGCAATTGGGCGGCCAGGTACAGGGCGGCGGCTACAGCATCAGCACCGGCAAGCCGATGACGGTGCGCCCCGGCAGCCAGGTGGTGATTGCCGGCGGCGCCAGCCAGTCCAACACCCGGCTGCAGGCCAGCCAGGCCTTGCGCATGCTGGACGGCAAAACCGGCTTCATCGAGATCGGCAGCAGCCGGCCGCTGCCCTGGCTGATGTTCGGCCCTGACGGCCGGCCGGTGGTGGGCGTGCGCTACCAGGACGCCGTCACCGGCTTCTACGCCCGGCCGCGGCTGCACGGCCAGCGGGTGACGCTGGAACTGGCCGCCAGCCAGCAAGCCTTCAACGGTCAGAATCTGGACAGCGCCAAATTGGCCACCACCGTGGAAGGCGCGGTGGGCGAATGGCTGACCGTGGGCGGCATAGGCCGCGACCAAAGCGGCCAGGAAACCGTGCTCATCGGCGTCAGCCGCAGCAATGTGCAGCTGGAGCGCAGCATCAAGGTGCGAGTGACGCCGGCGCAATAAGAACCTGTTTACGATCTGCTGCGCGTCGTGAGACGTGGCACGGTGAGTACGCCTTCGAAATACTCATGTACCACCTGTACATTCCGCTTTCTCAGCCGCAACGCCTTGTCTCGCCTTAGCTCGCGAGATCGTAAACACGTTCTAAGCGCCTACTCGGCGGGAGGCAGCCCGCGCTCGCTGTCCGGCATCTCTCCGCGGCCGCCACGCGGACCGCGCGCGACCCGCCCGCCGCCGCGGGAAAGCGTCCGCGGCGAATCATAGGCCGAGGCCGGGCGCTCCAACCTGGCCTCCAGCGCCCCGCCGCGCCAAGTCCACAGCATCGCGTTCAAGCGATTGCGCGCCTGACGCGCCCGCCATGCGCCGCCGTCCTCGTCCACCGTCATCGCCCCCTCCTGATTGCAGCTGGCCACCAGCGTCCAACTGCGCACCCGGTAGTCGCGCACTTGCAGCAGGCGGTAAGCCGGCGCGCATTCCGCATCGTCCGCGCGCAACAGCACCAGCGCGTCCTCGCCGACGACGCGGGCGTCCGCGATGCGCACCCGGCGCCATTGCGCGTCCAGCGGCGCGACCAGTTGGCGATCATAGAATTTCAGTTCGAAGCGCCCGCCCAGCGAAGAGCGCAGCACCAGATGGTTGCCGGCCAGCGGCACATCCTGATGCACGAAAGCCAGCGCTTCCTGCAGATCCAGCCGGCGTTGGAGCGAACCATCGGCGGAACGCTGCTGCGAACAGGCGGACAAGACCAGCAACAACGGCACGGCCCAGGCAAAGCGGCGAATCCTCGTCATGCCAGCCCTTTCGCGGCATGGTTGCTGATCGTTCAATACTACCACCAATATTTCCAGCCCCGCCCGCCACCCCGGGTCCGCGCACCTCGGTCCGGGCGAAGCGCCGCGCTTGCCTAGCACGCCGCGAGCCGGCAATAATGCGCCCGTGCTTGAGATTACAGGCACCGGGATTGAGAGCCCGTTCTGCAAAGATTCCCGGTTGTTCAGCGCAACCGGCGCCATTGCTGCGCCCATTTTTCGGCAAGCCGTGGCGGGGAGGCCTTCATGGTCTGCCGGGTCCTTTGCGCCGGTCTCTCAACCCTGTCACGTGCTCGCCATCCCGAATGAGAGCGGAGTCGCGGGCATGAACCTCGCAAAGGAGCCTCTTCATGAAACGCAATCACCCCCTTCGCCGCCGTTATCAGCCCGATCCCCAACCCCTGCCTTACCATGCGCTGCCCTTCGCCGCGCAACTGCCCGGCCAGGCCCGGCCCCACTACTGGACAGTGCCGCCGCTGGCCGATCGCCGCCAAGCCTATCTGCTGGGACGGGAGTACGCGGGCCATTACCTCGTTTTCCTGCAAGACAACCCCGGCAGCGCGGATCGCTTCCTGCTGGCGCGCATTGCCGAAGACGTCGACTTCAGCGCCCCGGACGCGGCCAGCGCTTGCTGGACCGGCTTCTTCCATCTGATCGAGCAAGTGCTGACGCAAAGCATCGCGCCGCTGGACGTGTTCGAGTACATCGACCGGCTCAACACCTACGAGGCGGCGTTGCAGCGCCTCTTGCATCAAACTCCGCCACAAACTTAATATGTGCACAAAAACAAACCGCTTTCCCCATCGCATCGGCGGCCTAGCCGCGGGCTCGCTTAGTCCGCAAAGCGACAGTCTTTCCGGCTTGCGGGCGGCAGGCCCGCCGATGGCAATTCCGCAACAAGCCGCGGCTAAAACAAAGCAATCTCAGGCTTAATTTGCGGTGGAAGCGACATTTCGACCGGTCCCCGGCTTAATATGGACAGTCAATTCATTTTGCATAAACAAGCGACGCCCGCCATGCGGCTTGGCGCGGCGTTGGCGGAAACCATGGCAGCTCTTTTATTTTGAGGATGATGAATATGCGCACTATATGCGTAGGCTTGTCGGCTTTGTTGGCGGCTCAACTCGCAGTGGCGGACCCGATACCGGAAGAAAACGGCTTCTCCGGCAGCATCGGCCTGGGCGTGGGCGGCAACCGCGTCAAATCCAACCTCTTCAAGGGGGACAAAAACCAAAGAACCAACAGCCTGAACAGCGCGCCGGAGTCCCATAACGACTCCTTCGCGCTGCCAGTGCTGGATCTCAGCTACACCTTCGCCGCCAGCCGCACCCAGATCGTGTTCGACAGCCAGATTCACGACCCGCTGGGCATGGACGACACCCTGGAACTGGGCGTGCGCCAGCAAGTGGGCAACAACGGCATCGTCTCCGCCGGCCTGCTCTACGGCGGCCTCAGCAAAAACACCTGGACCGATCCCTACGCCGTGGGCGTGGACCGCGACGGCACCAAACGCAAATCCACCGGCCTGTTGCTGGGCTGGGAAAACATCATGGGCACCGGCTTCAAGGCCCAGCTGACCCAACGCAACATCAAGATAGACGACGAGCGCAGCGGCCAAAGCGTGGCCGGCCTCAGCGCGGCGGACCGCGCCACGCTGAACCGCAACGGCGACGCCACCTTGTTGAAAGCGGGCTATGAATGGGCCTTCGCTCCCAATCAAACGCTGACCCCGGGTCTAAGCTGGGGCAAGGACAAGCTGGACGGCGGCGCGATGAGCAACAAGAGCTACGGCCTGAGCCTGGACTACGCCTACAGCAGCGACCTCAACACCCTCAGCGCCGGCCTGCAATTCCGCAAACAGCGCTTCGACCAGAGCAACCCGCTGTTCGGCAATAAAAAAGCCGACAGCAACGCCTACGCCGTCGATCTCAACTACCTGCGCCATCAGCTGTTCGGCGAGAAAGCGCTGTCCGCCTTCGTCAGCGCAGCCTACGGCAAATCCAACGCCGACATCAGCTTCTACGACGCCGAAATCCGTTCGCTGGGCGTAGGGCTGATTTACTCGTTCTAAAACCACCACGCGCCCCTGGCTGTTAAAGGGGCGCGATGCGGTGGGCCTTACTCCGTCATCAAGTGATAGAAGGGCTCCTCGCGCAAAGCCTGGCTTTGCGCATCGCCGCCCTCCCTACCGCTGCGCAATTCATTGCGGTAACTGGCGTAGCGCCAGTGTTCAGGACGGACATCGGACTCCGGATGCTGGCCCGGCTCAATGCCGTGCTCGGCCAAAGTCGTTTCCAGGCGCTCCACAAACTGGCGCACCAGGCTCAAACCCTGCGCGCTGTAAAGAGAATCCGCGCCATCGGGCTTCACGTACAAAGTCAACTGCGCGCCCGCCCCTACTCTGGCCTCCGGCTCCACGCGCGCCATATCCGTCACTTTCCATTTATCAATCGGGCTGGACTCCGAAAACAACAAGCCGGACAGCGCTTGAAACGCCTGCGGCACCAAGTCCCGCTGCACGCTGAGATGGAATTTATCACCGGCGAATTCACCCTGATTCTGCGCCTGCTCGCGCCGGGCATGCATGAACACATCCTGCCCGCCGCTGCTCAACATAAAGCCGTGGCTCATGCAGGCGAAACCGCTTTGCCGCATGCCGGCATAATCCGGAGCGTGCTGGGCCTCGCGAAAATCAGCGGGCGGCATCGCCCGCAGTTGCTGACGCAAGCCTTCCATATTGGCGCGAAGATGATCTGCGCTGGACTGCGCTGGCGCACTGGCGGCAGGCGCTCCCATATTCAAAGGAGGGAGATTCAGTTTAAGGCCGGGGCGTTGAATGGGCATGGTGGGAGCACACAGGGAAAAGCGCAGATGCGCGATGCCGGTACTTTCGCATGGGCTCAGGAGGGCGAGCTTGCAAAAACTGTTCAGCCTTTTGGGATGAATTCACACCTCAACGGCTATGCTTGCGCCTTGATCTGTAAACCATTGAAAACAATGATCAAGGCAAGCAAAAATCCGTAAACGCGGGTTGCTTTATTATTTACAGTAAAATATGAAATACCACTACCACCATCTTGGATAATTGAAAAAAGAATTATATATCGCGGCACGCGCATCGTCTGTTAGCAACTCCTTCCCTGATGACATCACCTTGCCACCATCAAGTCCCTCTTTACTAAAAGACCACTCTAAAAGTCCAGCATTATAATCAATCTCAAGCCTGAAATTATTCTCAATATCAGACAAGCATGCCATCCGGCCAGTACCCAAATTTTTGACAAAACCATCAAAACACTGACACTCAATCCACATGGCCATATTTACATTTAAATCAAATCCGAATTTACTTGAAATCAATGACACAACAAATTTCACCGAAGGAAGATGATCGTCAGCCTCCTGCAAGTCAAACAACACCCTTACAGGAGTTGAAATTTCAATATCCATTTAATTACTCCCCAAATAACGCGCATGAATAACTGTAGGAAGCTTCCCGATCGCGCGCGGTGGTTTAATTTCTAATTATCAGCCATCTATCGTCACTCCTCTAGTTGACAGCCTGCACATAGTCAAACAACAACACATTAACGAGGCTCGCATTCAGAACAAAGCGTTAGCAACAACCTTCGTGATAAAAACTAGGCTTTACAAGCCTTGCAGACGAATCAACCACACGTCAAATAATAAACATAATCCTCACCAGCAACCCCAATAGACAAACTCGACTCTTTTAGCAAATCAACAGCAACCACCTTATCAATAGGGTACTCCACATAAAACTCAGGATCGTTCACCTGATCACCATGCAATGAGACCAACACAGTCAGTGCCAAATCAGCAGAAACAGCCACTTCCTCAACAAGCTCATCTGTATCTTTATTATAAATAGACACATAACGTCCAATCATTTATCAACCTTTCTATTAGGCACTGATTTATCAAAGCTACCAACAAGGATGCAACTTTCCATTTACTCAAGCATCAATGCGCACAAACCATCACTCCCTTTTTATCAGCATCCAGCATCAATAAGCCCCTCCTTTTTAATAATCTCCAAAAATCTACGATAGGCATTCTCATCAGACTCTAACAAATCATCCAGCAATTGCTCTTCAATCATCGACCAATGATAGACCCCTTAATCTGATTAAGCCAACAAAAGATCAATCTATTTGCCATATGTAGCGTCTACAACTTCTACTTGAGAAGAGTCATAAAAAATCAAACCTCCGTGCCCTGCTGGCAACCCTAAGAAAATGCCTTCCCATCAACCCAATAAATGGAAAAAACATCAATAAAGCAATTTTGAAACACAATTTTCATACTCAGCCTTCTGTTAAAAAAATCAAACCCACAAATATTATTTAATGCTTTTATCGATATCGTCAAAATTTTTCCTGGCTTACCACTGGATCTTTGCGGAGTAGTTATCTTCATGTCCAATCTCCGTGTATGATTGATTGGACTCTAAAGTCACATGCTACTCAACACTGGGGGGCATCGTTCCCTTTACTTCCATTCTCTCGACTCAACTTACTCTTCATCCCAAATACCGACAGGCGTCACATATATAGAGTTTTTGAGAACTGGCAACCATCCCATATCTTCATAAAACATTGAGAGATCTTCAATTTTGTATACACCATCAGATACTGGCTCAAGTGAAATCAAGCAGCATCTATGATGCGTCCATGCTCCACCTGCTCCTGCAGGGGCTCGCCACTCCAACTCCTTTCTGTCCCAATCCTCAACGAGCCCAAATTTTTCATATTGCAAGCATGGGAAATGCACTTCAAAATTAATACCTATCTTACAAAGACAGAGCACATTTTGTTGCTGCACCAAGGATTGAAACAATAAATCCTCAGGGGAATTAATCATTAATTTCATTGCATTACCTATTTTTAGGGACGCCCCCACTGTAAAATGTGCCCCCCATATTTTCCTTCACACCCATTCTTACATCTCCAAATTTGAGCAATTAAAACTCACAAAAGGATTCACTCTTAATGAAAAATCATGCCTCACACCCCCAAACATAACCTCAGCACTTAAAATTTCCCCAACACCATCTCGCCTTATTTCAAAACAAGAAACACACTCACACAAGAATCGAGACATTTCGCGCCCCTGAAATTCCAAAACAACCTGAACCCACCCTGCGACCTCGCAATAAGAAAAACAACCGTAACATTATCGGCATCAGTATATCTATATGAGAAATGTAGGTCCTGCTTATTTTCTGCCACAGGATCCGACTCAAAAAACCCCAAAAGCTCAATACTATCTGGCACCGACCTAACAAACATTATCTCCCTCTCTTTTCAGAGTTGTAGTTACAAACCACCTAACTTCGCCTGACATGACCTCATAGGTAAGCTCACGCGGCCCTATGCTTTCCTACGTTTCCCTAACTCCCACCTCACTTCAAATATGAGAAATCCAATATTACACTCCGTTAATGCTACCCAATCTCTCACTTGTTTTATCAAAAATATCTTTTACAATCCGATCATCCTCTGGATGATTTTTCATGTATTTTGCACACGCAAAATTAATCAAACTCAAACAAACATCTAGACTTACAATCACTTCATCATCACCCCCATACATCGAGTTAGCGGGAGTGCCATTAATAATAATTTCGCCTCTGGGCTGAGTGATACGAGCGGCCTCAGGCAAGTAATCCATCATAGAGCCGGTTCCTCCTACGTTTGATTGCTAGGAATATTTGGCATCCTCATTGCATTTGACCCAACTGCATTTGGCGTTGTCGGCCCAACTGCCACTGCTCCCGGAAATTTGGCACCTGACGCATCTGTAAACACATCAACAGCACCACCGCTTTATCCCTGAGTCAGGAACAAGTACAGTTCCACTAGGGGTGGATCGCCACATCTAGCCTAGAAATTTTTTGTGCTCTCCACTAGCATAGCTATTCGGACATCACTCTTCTAGTTTACAGCCTGCACATAGCCAAATCACAACACGCTAGCGCGACTCCACTTCTTTAACATAGGACTGATACACCCCACCCTCAGCCTCCAGCCACAACCTCTCGCACTGAGGGCACCTCAGAACACCTACTCTATCTTTGTCAATTCTTTCAAAAAAACCATCAACATCTAAAGCCTCGTTACTTTCCAATAGGCACGAAATTTCCTCAATATTTTTCTCAGGAATCAAGGCAAGTTCATACGACTCCCATCCCGTAGATAAATTCATGACACAACCACACTTACATCCAAATTTTGGCATCACTCAATCCTCTTTATGGGCCGATCAAATCTAATGATGTGCCCCTCTTTATTTTGAAAAAACAGTTTACTTATGTTTTCAGTGCTAGATTTTCCCCATGCCCTCGCAACAATCTCTTGAATTTCTTTTGGAGCTAAATTCACCTGAATAATAATCGCATTTGTTTGTAGATTTTTCTTTTCAATCATTCTTAGTATTGATTTAGGTGTAACAACAGTAGGAGTATACACATCTACTTTACCTATCCCATCAACCCACAAATCTTGAGTTTTAACACCCTGAACTCCCTTGTCAGATGCTGTAGCCTTATGAGTCACATCATAGCCTAGCTTTGAGAAACCATTCGCAGCTATTAACTCGTTAGCATCAGGCTTGGCATATGGCTCGGTTACCACTTTACCTACCCTCAAAGCTGGTAATTTTTTTACATCCCCATCAACCACTAGACTAGGATCACTAGGCCTAGCCCCCTTAATTGTCCCAACCACAACACTCAGCAATGCTAACTGCTGCGGAGAAATTCCTGCCTCTTTAGCATAGTTGGCGGCGGCATCCGCCAGGACTCCCTGTACTGGGTTGCCTGCCGCCCCCGTCAGCAGAGCGAACCGTTCCTTTTCATTCAATGGCTTACCAAAGATCAGCGTTTCAAAGCCGGCTCTATTATTGGCGCTCATTGCATAGAACTGCTTTTCAAACGGCGTCTGCAGCTCGGGATTCAGGCGAATCTGATCATAATAATAGCGGGTATCCGTCAGCGAGGGAGTCGCACTATTCCCAAATGCCAAGCCTGCGGTATCTACCCCCCCTTGAGCCAAGCCCACGATCTGCTGATACACACCAGCCGCTTGCTCAATCTTCTTCATATGACGATCAAGACATGCTCGATCGTTTCTGCAAGACTCTGAGCGCATTGCATTGGAGTTTGCGTCCGATAGCTTAACGGCGGCCTGTACTGCTTGTTTAATGCAGCTTTCATCTCGATGCAAACGACAATCTTTGACCTTAGACGCTAAGCGAGTGATCTGATCCGCTGCCAGGTAGTTATTCTCCACCTCGTTCTTAGCCGCCTGCGCACCGGTCAACGCCCCAGCGCTATTGCCCCCCGCCAACGAACCCGCCAGGCTACCCGCCATCGTGGTCAACGCTGAAATAGTCTGCTTTTGATCTTCGCTCAGACTATCTGCATTTGGATACAAGGTTTTTTGCAGGTATTCCGCCACCAACGGCGATGCACCAGCACCCGCAGCACCCGCTGCCGCGCTTTCGCCCTTCATCTGCGCCAGCGCCGCGCCCAGCAAGGCGTGCGCCATCACATTGGCTTCTTTGTTGCCGTCGGTCATGTCCTTGACCACGCCGGCCAGGTAAGGCGCGGCGGCGCCGCTGATGGCGGCTTGCACATTGCCGCCGGCCAAGCCTTGCAGCGCGGCGGTAGCGGCTTGCGCGGCCCTTTGGAAGTCGCTGCCAGTACCCCACTTCGCTTGCATTTCTTTATATGTATCGCTTTTCGCGTACTCGGGATTGCGCCGAACCTTCTCGTTTTCCTTCATCATCATCTCTGTGGCGACGATCTGGGTGGCTTGCGCGCCGATCTGGCCTACCAGCTGCGCTTCCTGCAAGCGGTTGAGCTCCTTCTCCTTATCGAAGATCGGGCTCAGGCCGTTGGCGGCGTGTTCGGCGTCGCGGCTCAGGTCTTTCAGGTCTTGTTGTTGCGTGTCCTGGTCGCGGACCTTGATCGCGCCTTCGCTGACCGCGGCGTAGGTGGTGGATTCGGCATGGCCGCTGCTGTTGCCTCCACCCAGCACGCTGCTGGCGCCCTGGCTCATCAGCGTGCCTTTCAGCGAGTCGGTGATGTTGCCGCCGCTGCTGATGCCGAAGCTTTGGCTCTCCACCTTGAAATCCGCCTGGTTGTGCTGATTGCTGAAGCCCAGCGTGCCGGTATCCAGCGTGTTTTTGTCCGCCTTGGCGGTGCTGGCGATCACCGCGCCGTCCAACTGGGTGTGGCGGCCCACCTTGACGTCGAAACCGCCCTGGCCGGCGTAGAGGCCGGTTTGCTCCTGCACGCTGACGAAGTCGCTATTGGCCTTTTGACGGCTGATGCTGATGGAGGCGCTGCCGTTCATGCTGCCGAAGGTGAAGCTGGCGCCGGCGGAAGCGTTGCTCTGCTCGCTGTGGTAACGGTCCTGATCTTGCAGACTCTGCAACGTCAGGTTCCGCCCTATGTCCGCCACCACGGTTTTGCCGCTGGCGCTGGCGCCGGTCAGGCTCGCGTCGCGGCCACTTTGCAGGCTCAGGGTATCGCCGGCGCTGAGCACGGTTTCGTTCCAGCGGCTGCCCTGGCCCTCTTCCTTGCCCCGGCCCTTGTTGGCGTTGGCGAAGATGGAGATGCCGGCCCCCTGGCCAACGCCGATGCTGAAACCGGCGTTCCAGCCGCTGCTCTTGTTGCCGCCGCTTTGAGAGTCTTCATTGCGGCCGGCTTGCAGTTGCAGATCCCGCGCGGCGTCCAGCATCAGGTCTTTGCCGGCCTTGAGACGGCCGCCGGTGACGCTGATGTCGCCATCCTGCGCCTGGCCCTGGGCGTCTTTGGCCCCGCTGCCGGTGGCGGTCAAACTGAGGTTGCCGCCGGCGGTGAGCTGGCTGCCCTGGCTCTGGCTCTGCTGGCGCTGGCTGTGGGATTGGCTTTGCTGGTTGCCCACGGACAAGCTGATGCCGACAAAGCTTTGTTCCGCCGCTGGTTTCATCGCTTCCTGCTGGTAGGCCTGATAAGCCTGGTAGCCTGATAAACCGGCCTGAACGCCTTGCAACGCGGCCAGGCGGCCGCTGGCTTTTTTGCTGTCCTGCGCCTGCTGCACGGCGGTGTTGGCGGCGGCGCCCACCACGCCGGACAGCGCCACGGTGAGGCCGCTCTTGCTGGCTTCGTGCTTCTCGTCGCGCTGATAGCGGTTGGCCACGTCTTCCACGCGAATGTTCTGCGCTTGCACGTCGATGTCGCCGCCGGCAACCAGGTCGGAGCCCTTGATCAGCGCATTGCGGCCGGCGTCGATATTGACCTTGCCCAGCACGCTGCCCACCGTGCTGTTGGTTTGACTGACGCTGGTTTCGCCCACCTGGTCTCGCTGTTTCTGGCTGCCGATGGTGAAGCCGATGCCGCCGCTGCCCAGCAGGCCGGATCGTTTAACGCTTTCGTCGTGCTGCTGGTACTGGCGGTTTTCCGCTGTGGTGACGTTGACGTCGCGGCCGGCGACCAGGTCCACGTCATGAGTGGCGGCCACGCTGCTGCCGGCCACGGTCAGATCCTGCCCGGCTTGCAGGCTGATGCTTTCGCCGGACAAGCTGCTGCCCTTGGCCAGCGTTTGCCGTTCGTCGGTCTGGCTGAGGCTTTGCTTGATGTTGGCCAGGTTTTTGCGAGTGCTGGCGGCTTGCTCCTGGAAGCTGTGGCTTTCTTCCGCCGCGCCCACGCGGATATCCCGCGCGGCGCTGAGCTTGAGGTCGCCGTTGTTGCTGGCGAGTTCGCTGCCCTGCACGGTGAGGTCCGTCTTGCGCGCCTGGATGGTGACGCCTTGCTGGCCGCTGATTTGGCTGCCCTGCGCTTGCGTGTCGCGAATGGCTTGCTGGCGTTGGCTGCGGGTCTGGCCGATGTGATTATTTTCGTAATCGTCGATTTCCACATGGCGCTCCGTCGCGCCGATGTCCACTTGGGTGCCGGACAACAACACCTGGCCCTGATCGCTGGCGACTCGGCTGCCTTGCACGCTCAGTTCCTGGCCGGCCACGGCGACCACGCCGGCTCCGCCGCTGAGCTGGCTGGCAATCAGCGTATCAGCCTGATAGCGCGCCTCCACGCGAGAGCTGGCGCTATCGGCGGTGAGCTTGGTGTTGTTGGTGGTTTTATCCGCCTGCACCGTAAGCTTGTTGCCGGCGCTGACATTGAGCTGACCCTTGGCCTGGGCGCTGGAGCCGGTCAACGTCAGATCCTTGCCCGCGCTCAGGTTGAGCTTGCCGCCGGATTGCAGGCTGCTGCCCTGCGCGGTTTCCCACACGCCGCTGACGGTGGCGACGCCGCTGCCGCCCACGTCGGCGCCCAACGTGGCGTCGCGGTTGCCCATGCTGCCGGCGATCAGATCCACGCTGCCTTCCTTGCGGCTGCGCGCGGCGCCCAAGGTCAAGTTGTTGCTGGCGCTGAGCGTCAGCTGTTCCGAGGCGTCCACCTTGGCGCCCTTCAAAACGATGTCCGCGCCGCTCAGGCTGACGTCCCGCCCGCTGACGGCGGCCTGCCGGGCGGCGTTTTGCAGATTGGTGTCCAGCCTCAGGCTGTCCGCCAACAGCTTGACGGTGTCAGCCTGGATCAGGCCTCCGGTATTGCTCAGAACCTCCGCCTTGGCCACCAGGCTTTGGTCCGCCTGCAGCTTGCCGCTATTGCTCAGGCTGGCGGCGGACAGGCTGAGGTCTTTGCCGGCAATCACCGCGCCGTCGCCGGTGAGGCTCACGGTGTTGTGCGCCAGATAGACGGTGGGCACCAATACGGTTTGCGGGCCGTTGGCGGTGTTGACGGTTTCGCTGACCATCCAGACGATGTCTTGCTGCAAAGCGGCGATTTGCGCCGGGGTCAGCGCCACGCCGGTGGTCAGCCGGAAGTCCTTGGCCACGTTGACGCCCTGGTTCATCAGCGTCTTGAATTGTTCGGTGGCGTCCTCTCCGCGCAGAGACGGGCGGCCGGTCAGCGCCAGGATCTGGTCGCGCACCAGCTTTTGCTCGTAATAGCCGTCGCCCAGGCGCTTGTGCGCGCCCACCGGATCGTAGTTCAACTGCTTCAGCATGTAGTCGCTGCTGATGAAGTTGTTGTACTGGGTGAAGCGACTATCGGTTTCGATCAGATAGGAGGCCGTGGGGCTGGGTTTTTGCTGGAACAGCTGGTTGTTGGGCAGGCGGTCCAACAGGCCAGGCTGGCCTGCGCCGCCTTTGAGCGGACCGGCTTTCGAGCCGGCCGCGGCGGAGCCCGCGGCCGCTGCCACGTCTTGCTGGTCCCAGCGCGCCGGTTCCGCTTCCGCGGCGGCCTTGGCCGCTTCCGCCACGCTGATCTGGGCCGGATTGACGGTGATGTTTTCAATGCTGGGCGCGCGCACGCTGACGCCCTGATGACCGGCAATGGTGGCGTCTATGGTCTGCAAGGCCACCGTTTTGTCCTGGGTGTATGTGGGGTACCAGTGCCGCGTGTTGCGGTCGTAGTGGTCCGTTCCGGTTTCCTGGGTGCGCTCGTTGACGGAGTAAGCGCGGTTGATCACGCGCGCGTCGCCTCCGCCATTGTCCGCCCCGTTGATGGTGACGGCGCCGTTGGCGGCGATGCGGCTGGCGTCGTTCAGCAATTGCCCGCTGACGTTCACCGTCATATTGCCGCCGGCGCTCAGGCTGGCCACTTCGCCGACTGAGATCAGCTTGTCCCGGGTCTTGGTGCCGCTGGCGGAACGGCTGCGCAAGTTGAACTTGTTGCCGGGGTCGACAAAATCCAGCTCCAGCGGATTGATATGAATGGCCGGGTTCCATTGTTCGTTGCTGCCGGACCATACTTCGCGCCACACCGTGTGCTCATAGGGACAGGCGGCCCCTTGGAAGCAGCTGTAACCTTGGTAGAAGGTCATGTCGTAGCCGCCGCTGTCGTTCTTCTTGATGGCGTTGTAATTGACCCAGCGTTCCTGAGTGCCCTGGAAGCGAACCAGGGCCTGCTTCTTGGCTTCATTCACTTGCAGGATGGTGCCGTATCGCGTTTTGGCCGCTTCCGTGTCGTTGACGGGCAGGGATTTGGTCACCGCGGACCAATCCCAGCCGCCCACCCGTTCAAACACATCAAAGTAGTAGTTGTACTTGTACCAGCTATAGTTCTCGCTTTCCGCCGCGCGCTGGATATTAACGTGGGTGCGCTGGTTATTGAACCGGCCGGCGCGGATGGCAATATCGCCTTCGGCTTCTATCGCGGTGGAGATGTTTTCGATCAGGTCGCCGCTGCTCAGACTCAAAGCGCCGCCGCTGTAGATGTAGCCGCTGTCGCGATTGCTCAGGCGGGTGCCGGCGTTGAGGCTCAGGCTGCGGGTGGCGGCCAGCACCGCCTGGCCGCCGTGGTTGTCGATGACGCCGCCGTTCACCGTAACGTCGCGGCCGCTGATCATGCCGCTGTTGTCCAGCGCCGCTGCGTTCAGCGTCAGTTGTTCCGCGTCCAGCCGGCCCTGGTTGACCGCCTGACCGGCGCTATTGATGTCCAGGCGGCCGCTGGCGGCCAGCTTGGCGCCCGCGGCGTTGCTGAAACTGGCCGCTTGCAGGCTGACGTTGCCGGCGCTGGCCCACTGGCTTTCGTTGCGCAGGCTGCCGCTGGTGCGGAAACTCAGCGTCCCCTGGCTAGACAGCGTCTCGCCGTCGCGGAAGACGTAGTCCTGCTGCAAGTCCAGGCTGAGGCCGCTTTGCCCCGCCATTTTGCCGCCCTGGTTGCCCAATTGCCCGGCGGTCAGGCTCAGCGCCTGGCCGCTGTTCACCGCGCCGCCCTCGTTGTGGAGCCGGCTGGCGCTCAGCTTCTGATTGCGATTGGAGATCAGCTTGCCCTGGCGGTTGTCGATCTGACCGCTCAGTTCCGCCTCCAGCGCGCCGGTGGTTTGGATCTGGCCGTATTGGTTGTCGAAACTGCTCAGTCCCAGGCTGACGTCGCCCAGGCTCAGCAGGCTGCCGTAGCGGTTGCTCAGCGTACCGGCCTTGAGTTCCAGCGCGCCGCGGCTGTTTAGCAGGCCGCCGGCGTTGTCCACGGAGGCGGCTTGCAGCGCAAGCCCCTGGTCCGCCACGATCTTGCCTTGCTTGTTGTCCAGCGCGTCGCTGATGGTCAACCGCGTCGCGCCGCCGCTCTGCAGTTCGCCTTCCTCGTTATGCAGCCCCGCCAGTTGGTAATAAGCGTCGCCGCGGCTGATCAGCTTGCCTTGCTGGTTGCTCAGTTGGCCGCCGTCCACCGTCAGATCCATTCCGCTGCTGATCTGGCCGCGCCGGTTGTCCAGCTCGCCGGCGCGCAAGCGCTGGCCCTGGTCCGCCACCAGCTTGCCGTCCTGATTGTCCAGCAGGCCGCTGGCGTCCAGCGCCAGATCGCCCAAGGTCTGGATCTGGCCGCCCTGGTTGTTAAGCCCGCCCAGCGTCAGCGTCAGGCCGTGCTGGCTGGCCGCCGCGCCGCCTTGATTGTCCATCTGGCCCGCCAGCACGGTGATGCGCTCGCCGCCCGCCAGGGTGCCTTGCCGATTGTTCAGCGCGCCGGCGTCCAGCCGCATCGCGCGCTGAGCGCTGATGCGGCCTTCCCGGTTGCCTAGTTCGCCTTGGACCCGCACGGCCAGAGCGCCGCCGCTTTGCAGCTTGCCGCCGCTATTGTCGAGCGCGGCCAGTTGGATATCTCCGTCTCCCAAGCTGACGATGCCGCCGTCCTGATTGCCCAAGACGCCCGCTCGCAGCGTCAGCGCTTGTCGGCTGCTGATCTCGCCGCCGCCGTTATTGAGGCTCGCGGCCTCTATCTTCTGGTCCCGGTTGCTCAGCAACTTGCCCGCGCTGTTGTCCAGCCCGCCATCGGAACGAAGGGTCAACGCGCTTTCGCTCTCCACCTTGCCGCCGGCGTTGTCAATCTCGCCCGCTTGCAGGCCAACGTCCGCGCCGCCGTGGATGGCGCCGGCCTGGTTGTTCAACTTGCCTGTCGCCTTGAGCGTCAGCGGCCCGCCGCCGTCTATCCGCCCCCCTCGGCTATTGTCCAGCTGCGCCGTGTCCAGTTTCAAAGCGGCGCCAGACAGCAGCGCGCCGCCGCGGTTGTCCAGTTCCCGCTCCGTGGTCAGCGTTAAAGCGATGGCGCTTTGCACGGCGCCGCCGGCATTGTCCAGGCTGCCGACGTTCAAACTCAGGTTTCCGTTGCCGCCGATCAAGCCTCCCTGATTGCTCAGATCTTGCCACACGCTCCAGGACTGCGCCGTGTCGCCCAAGGCCAGCAATTTGCCGCCGCCGTTGTCCAGCCGGCCAATGCTCAACGCCAGGCTGTCGGCCTCGATGCGGCCGCCGCGGTTATCCAGCAACTGGCCAATGCGGAAGTCGCCGCTGCCCTGGCCTATCTGTTCCCAAACGCCGCCCAGGTTGTTGAGCGCGGCGGCGCTGGCCCGCCATTGACCGGCTTGAAGCTTGGCCGCGTCGCTGTCGATCTGCCCGCCGGCCTGGATCACCAAGCGGCCGGTGTTCAAGCTGGCGCGGCTGAGGCCCAGCCCGTTCTCCGCCGTCAGCGTCACGCTATCATTGGCGCGCAGTTTGGCGTCGGCGGCCTTGATCGCCGCCGCGTTGAGGTCCAGGCTGGAGCCAGCCAGCGCGTGGCCGCTCAGTTGCAGGCTGTCGCCGGCTTTCAGGCTCAGCGCGCCTGTCGTGCCCACTTGCCCCTTGTCGTCGCTACCGGCGGCGAAATCGCCATTGGCGATGATGTCGCGCGCGCTGACTTTCACATCGCCGGCCGCCGCCACGGTGCCGCTCTGACTCAAGGCGGCGTCGCCGCTCAACTCCAGCTTGCCGCGGCTGTAGCTGGCGCCGCCGTGTTCGATGTCGCCGGCGGCATGGTATTGGATATCGCCGCCGTTTTGGCGGCCGTTCAGAGTCAGTTGGCCGGCGCTGTCCAGCTTCAGTTGCTCGCCGCCGCTCAGTTGTCCGCTGCTGCGCACGCCGACGCCGGCCTCGGTGGCCAACAAGCGGATCTTGCCGGCATACATGCCGCCCAGTTGCGCCACGTCGATGGCGAAGCCGGGCCGTCCGGCGCTGTCCGCCGCCAGGGGCTGAACGTTTTGATGATCTGCGCTGATGCGGTTGCGGCCGGCGCTGACGCTCAGCTGCGGCGCCCAGATGCCGGCCTGCACGTCCACCGCCCGCGCCATCAGGTCTGCGTACTCGGTGCTGCCGGCCTGCATGCCGGCGCCCTCAATGCGGATGACTCCGCTTTCCACGCGGTAGCCCGCCAGGCTGCCGTCCGGATTCAGCTCCGGGCGGCCGGTGGTCAGGGTCATGCGCCCGGCGTTAATGGTGCCGCAGCCGTCGCAGAGAATGCCGGAAGGGTTGGCCACAATGACCTGGGCGCGGCCGCCGGCCACTTCCAGGAAGCCGCGCAGCTGGCTGGGATTGGCGCTGTTGACCTCGTTGAGGATCACCCGCGCCGGCGCGGCCGGATTGAGGTTGGGGTTGCCCTGGATCCACCCGCCCAGTTGGGTCTGCACGCTGGTGCCGCTGTTGTTGAGAATGGCGCCGCCCTTGTCGACGTCGAACTGGCGGTACTGGTTGCGCGACACCCCGGCGGCGCTGGGCGCCTGGATGTTCACTTGCGGCAGACCGTTGGCGGTATTGATCACGCTGGGGCGCTGGGCCGTGGGCGCATTCGGGTCCGCCACGATGCCGCCGGCCAGCGCGGACGCTCCGGCCAGCGCGCACCAGCTGGCCCAGACGATGCTGCGCAGGGTCACGCCCAAGCGCCGGCTTGCCGCCGCGGGCTTGGCGGAGCGGCCGCCGCCCGCGCCCATCGGCTTGACGATCTCGGCGACGGCCATGATCAGGCCCCGCGCGCGGTTGAAAATCAGACGGTAACAAAGACGGTTCATGACCAAAACTCTCGACAAGGACGAGGCCGTCAACGCAAAGCGTTGCCACCGGCCCCGAATTCAAAGATCAAAATTGCAGGTTCAGGCTGAAGCCCGAGGCGGCGCCGGTCTGGAAGCCGACGGGTTTCTGGATAGGCCAGCCGGTGAACATGTCGTAGGACAGACGCTTGAACAGGCTGCCGCGCATGCCGACTGCGCCGCCGGCCAGCTGCCGGCCTATCAGCTGGCTGCTTGCGGCGCCGCCGACGCGCCCCAGGTCCAGGCCCAGATACAGCTCCTGCCCGCTGGGGCCCATTGCCCAGGACAGCTCGTTGCGCCACAGCCAGCCGCGCTCGCTGGACAGGCTCAGATCACCGTCGAAGCCGCGCACGGTGTAGCGTCCGCCAATGGCGAAGCGGTCCTGCGGCACTAGCGCGCCCTTGCTCCACTGCCCGCGCCATTGGCTGTTGAGCCGCAGCTTTTGCGCGCCGATTTGCAGCGGCTGGGTATAGCTCAGGTCCGCGGTCACGATGCTGGCCCGAGAGCCGCCGTTGCCCGTTTCTTCCTCCGGCGCGGGCAAGGCGCCCAGCATGCCGGTGCCGCGCCGCCAGTTGAGGCCGGCGTCCAAGGTGGCGTCGCCCAGATAAGAACGCTGGTTCAGCCCCAGTTCCCAGCCGGCGGTCTGCCGATGCTGCAGGCGGATTTCCGTGTCTTCGACGAAGTTGCGCGATTTGCGCTGGTAGGCGCGCAGGCTGAGCGTGGTCTTGTGCGCCTGGCTGCGATACACCACTCGCGACAGGCTTAGCTGGCTGTTCTCGCTGTCGCCTCGGTATAGGTATTTCTCGTTGGCGCCGGCTATGGTCTGGTGGTAGCGGTAATCGTTGAGGGTCAGGCCCAGCTGCCAATAACCCAGGGGCAGCGAGTAATGCAGCGAGCGGCTTTTGGAGCCCAGCGGGTCATGCTGGAACAAATCCTTGCCCTGACTGTAATAGAACAGATCATTGACGGTGAGCAGATTGTCCAACGACAAGGTGGCGCTGCCCTGGTAGCGGCCGGTGGCGTCGCTGCCGCCGTCGTCCAGGCTCAAGGACAGGCGGATGGGCAAGGTTTCTTTCCAGACGATCACCAGGTCGCTTTCGCCGTCGGCGCCGGCCGGTTCGATCTGGATGTCGGCGTCCGCCGTCGGCACTCGTTTGAAGTTTTCCAGCGCCTGCTCGATATCGCGCAGATTGAGCACGTCGCCCGGCCGCGCCGGCAGCGCGTTGAACCAGCGCGCGCGCCGCGAGGCGGGCTCGGCGAAGCGGATCGCATGAATGCGGCCGGGGATCAGCGTCAACGTCAACACGCCCGGCTTCAAGTCCTGAGGCTTGACCAGCACCCGGGTGGTGACGTAGCCCTGCGCGATCAAGGCGTTCTGCACCCGCTTCATCGCCAGGTTCACCCCTTGCGCGCCCAGACAGCGGCCGGCGGCGTCGGCGGCGGCCAGCGCCCACCGGAAACGCTCGGACAGTTCACCCTCCAGCCTAAGCTCGCGGATGACGAAGCATGGAACTTCGCCAATGGGATAGTCCGCCAGCGCATCGGCCTGGCGCGGCAAGCGCACATCGGGCGCCGCCGGCTGCGCTTGCTCTTGCAGTGTCCGTTCGCGTTCTTGTTGCAAAATCAGCTGTTGGTCAGGGGACGGCAACTCCGCCGGCAGTTTTGCCCAGGCCGGCGCGGCCAGGCAGAGCGCGCTTAGCGATGCGAGCAAGGCCCCGGTTAGCCGCTTGCACAGGCAGGCCACCGGCTTTAATTGAAAGTGCGACACTTAAGAATGCGTTTTTTCTTGAAAGTGGGCGATTCTATGACAAACGCCACTCCAGCCCATCCGTATAACTACGTAATTCGCGGATGTGAATCTTCACGCCAGGCATTCAAAACATTTTGTTTTCATTAGAAATATCAAATAAAAACCATTATCGCCGTGTCTCACCCCACCCTCCCAGCCGGCTTGGCCGGAAAGTGAAAATCACGAAAATCTGAAACTCCTTCAAACCCGCTCCACCCATGATCAAAAGGGCCGGCCGTCGCCGGTCTTTTTTACATCTAGCGCTTACATCTCTTTCCTTGCCGCCGCTCCAGCCGCGTATAATTGCGATGGTATTTTCCGGAGCCTCGTCCATGTCTTTGCCATTCCGCCTTGCGCCCGCGCTTTTGGGTTTCGTCGGCGCCGCCGCTCTTGCCGCCGGCGTCACCACCTTCAGCCCCCAGGGCGAAGTCAAAGAAGTGCAGCAGGTGCGCGTCACTTTCAACAGCAGCATGATTCCGCTGGGCAATAGCGCCGCGCCGGCGCCGTTCGCCTGGAGCTGCGGCCTGAAAGCCAAGGGCCATTGGGTGGACGACAAGACCTGGGTGCTGGACGTGTCGGAAACCCCGGCCGCCAATACCGACTGCCGCTTCACGCCCAAGCCCGGCCTCAAGGACCTACAGGGCAAGGCCGTGGACGCCGGCCTGAGCTTCCGTTTCTACACCGGCGCGCCGGTAGTGGTGGAACGCTGGCCGCGCAACGGCCGCATCGAGGAAGACCAGGTCTTCGTGCTCCAATTCAACGGCGTCGGCGTGCCGGCCTCGTCCTTGTATTGCCAATCCTCCAGCCTGCCGGAGCGCATCCCGGTCCAGCCCCTGCCGGCCGGCGAGCGCGCGGCGCTGCTCAAGCATCTGAAACTGGAACAACAATCCGCCAAGGTGCTGACGCTGCGCTGCGGCCAGCGCCTGGCGCCGGACAGCAAGCTCACCCTGGTGCATCTGCGTGGCGCGGCCGCACCGGACCGGCTCAACTACCAGGTGCGGCCGCCGTTTACCGCCAGCATGAGCTGCCTGCGCGAGAACGCTAAAGGCGCTTGCATCCCGTTCAAGCCCATCACCCTCAACTTCAGTTCGCCGGTGCCGGAAAAACTGGCGATGGCGGTGCGCCTGAGCGGCGCCGGCGCCGAACGCGCGCCCCAGGTGGAAGCACGCGGCAAGGGCGAGCCGGTGGACAGCATCAGCTTCGCGCCGCCGTTCCCGCCCTTGGAAACGCTGACTCTGAAGCTGCCCAAGGACTTTGGCGACGAGGTGGGCCGGCCGCTGGTCAACGCCGAGCGCTTCCCGCTGGCCATCAAGCTGGCCGACTATCCCCCGCTGGCCAAATTCGCCGCCGCGCCGTTCGGCATCATAGAGTCCGGCGCGGACGCGGCGCTGCCCATCACCCTGCGCGGGGTGGAGGGCGATCTCAACATCAAATCCGTGCAATTGGGCGGCCAGGCGCTGCGGCTGAACAAAGACCAGGACATGATGACCTGGCTGGCCAAGGTGCTGCGCTATCACGAGAGCGCCCTGCCCGCCGGCAAGGACAAGACCATAGAAAGCCGTCGCCTGTCGCTGCTGGCCAAGGAGCCAGCCGCCCAGCCGCTGAAGCTGCCCAGCCAGCCGGACAAGCAAGGCAAATGGCCGTTCGAAGTGGTGGGCATTCCCCTGCCCAAGCCCGGCCTCTACGTGGTGGAAGTGTCGTCGCGGCTGCTGGGCAAATCCCTGCTGGCCAGCACCAAGCCCATGTATGTGCGCACGGCCGCGCTGGTCACCAATATGGCGGTGCACTTCAAAAGCTCCAAGGAAAACGCGGCGGTGTGGGTGACCACGCTGGACAAGGGCAAGCCGGTGCCGGCCGCCCGCGTCAACATCTACGATTGCAAGGGCAATGCGCTGTGGTCCGGCAAGACCGACACCAAAGGCGTGGCCGCGGTCAAATCCGTGCTGCCGGCCGGCGAGTGCGACAACGAGGAGCTGTCCGGCCTCTTCATCACCGCCGCCGCCAAAGACGCCAAGGGCAACGACGACGTGTCCTTCGTCCGCTCCAGCTGGAACCGCGGCATCGAATCCTGGCGCTTCCCCTTCCCCACCCAGTGGAGCGACAGCCCCAACATCCTGGCCCACACCATTCTGGACCGCGCCTTGTTCCGCGCCGGCGAAACCGTGTCGATGAAGCATCTGCTGCGCACCCAGGTCAGCCGCGGTCTGGCCCAGCTCAAGCCCGGCCAGCTGCCTCAGCAATTGCGCATCGTCCACGACGGCAGCGGCGACGAAATCAGCCTGCCGCTGAGCTGGCGCAACGGCCGCTACGCGGAGAGCAGCTACGCGCTGCCCAAGGAAGCCAAGCTGGGCGAATACACGCTCTACCTGGAACGCAAGGGCGCGCGCGGTCCGGACGACAAGGACAAACCGTCCAGCCCGGAGCTGGACGGCTACTCGCTGCGCAGCGGTGGTTTCCGGGTGGAGGAATTCCGCCTGCCCACCATGACCGGCCGCATCTCCACGGTGAAGAACGCCGGCATCGCCCCCAAGCAGCTGCCGCTCAATGTGTCCCTGTCCTGGGGCAACGGCGGCCCGGCCAAGGGCTGGCCGGTGGAAGTCAGCGCCATGCTGGCCGACGCCTATCAGCGCATCAAGGGCTATGAGGCTTACAGCTTCTCGCCGCCGCAGCGTCAGCGCGATCAGGCCGAATCCTCGCTGGACGGCAAGGTGCTGCTGGACAAGTCCGCGCTGCAACTGGACGCCAACGGCAACGGTAAGGCCACGCTGGACAAGCTGCCCAAATTGGACCGCCGCTACGACCTGGTCACCGAAGCCGCCTACCGCGACCCCAACGGCGAAGTGCAAACCCTGACCCGCCGCATTCCGCTGTGGCCTGCCGGCCTGCAAGTGGGCATCAGCGTGGACAGCTGGATCACCGCCGGCCGCGCACTGCAGCTCAAGGCCGTGGTGCTGGACACCGCCGGCAAGCCGCTGGCCGGCAAGAACGTCAAGATCAGCCTGCGCGAACACCGCTACCTGTCCAGCCGCAAGCGGCTGGTGGGTGGCTTCTACGCCTGGGACCACAACGAGGAAACCGACGACAAGGGCAAGGTGTGCAGCGGCGGCACCGACGGCCGCGGCCTGATGTTCTGCGAAATCAACCTCAAGGACGCCGGCGACATGGAGCTGATCGCCGAAGCCGCCGACGACAACGGCAATCTGGCGCAAAGCGCGCAATCGGTCTGGGTCAGCAAGCACGACGAGCTGTGGTTCGACGTGGACAACAACGACCGCATCGACATCCTGCCGGAAAAAATCAGCTACGCCCCCGGCGAAACCGCCCGCTTCCAAGTGCGCATGCCCTTCCGCAAAGCCACAGCCTGGCTGGCGATAGAGCGCGAAGGCGTGATCGAAACCCGAGTGGTGGAGCTGGAAGGCAAGAACCCGGTGATCGAGCTCAAGGTCGAGCCGGGCTGGACCCCTAACGTCTACGTCTCGGTGCTGGCGGTGCGCGGCCGCGTGCGCGAAGTGCCGTGGTACTCCTTCTTCACCTGGGGCTGGAAAACCCCGAGCGAGTGGTGGGACGCCTACTGGAACGAAGGCGGCGACTACACCCCGCCCACCAGCATGGTGGATCTGTCGCGGCCGGCCTTTAAATACGGCATCGCCGAAATCCAGGTGGGCGACGCCGCCAAGCGGCTGGACGTGACTGTGAGCCCGGCGCGCAAGAGCTACGGTATCCGTGAAACCGCCGACGTGAGCATCCAGGTCAAACTGCCCGGCGGCAAGCCGGCGCCGGCCGGGACCGAAGTAGCCTTCGCCGCGGTGGACGAGGCGCTGCTGGAATTGCAGCCCAACCGCAGCTGGGAGCTGATGCAGGCGATGTACCAGCGCCACAGCTACGGCGTGGAAACCGCCACCGCCCAACTGGAAGTGGTGGGCAAGCGCCATTACGGCCGCAAATCGCTGCCGCCGGGCGGCGGCGGCGGCAAGGCGCCCACCCGTGAACTGCTGGACACCCTGCTGCTGTGGCAGCCGCGCGTGGTGCTGGACGCCAACGGCAGCGCCCGCGTCAAAGTGCCTATCAACGACGCGCTGACCCGCTTCCGCCTGGTGGCGGTGGCCGACGCGGGCAATGATCTGTTCGGCACCGGCGAAGCCGGCTTCAACGTCACCCAGGACCTACAACTGAGCTCCGGCATCCCGCCGCTGGCGCGCGAAGGCGACCAGTTCAGCGCCGGCGTCACCGTGCGTAACGGCGGCGACAAGCCGCTCAAGGTCAAGGTCCAGGCCGGCGCGCCCGGCCTGCCGGACTTGCCGCCGCAGGAGATCAGCCTGCCGGTGGGCGAGGCGCGGCTCTTGAGCTGGCCGGTGACGGTGCCCAACGACGTCAAGGAACTGAAATGGAGCTTCAGCGCTCAGCAAGTGGACGGCAAGGCCGCCGACAAGCTGGCGGTGCGCCAGGAAATCGAGCCGGCGGTGCCCATCACAGTGGAGCAGGCCACGCTGCAACGCGTGGAGCCGGAACTGAGCATCCCCGTCGCCTTGCCGCCAGGCGCCCTGCCCGGCCGCGGCGGCATCCGCGTCAGCCTGCAGGCCAAGCTGGGCAATGAACTGCCCGGCGTGCGCCGCTGGTTCCAGGACTACCCCTATGTCTGCCTGGAACAGCGCAGCTCGGTGGCGCTGGGTCTGGCCGACGCCAAGCGCTGGGATCAGCTGATGAGCGAACTGCCGCTGTATCTGGACGGCAGCGGCCTCGCCGCCTACTTCCCGCTGGCCGAAGGCGCGCCGGATCGCGGCAGCGACATCCTCAGCGGCTATCTGCTGGCCGCCGCCCACGAAGCCGGCGTCGCCATCCCCGAAGCCCAGCGCGCGCGGCTGCTGGACGGCCTGTCCGCCTTCGTCGAGGGCCGGATCAAGCGCGATCTGCCGCTGGGCCGCCAGGACGCAGACGCCCGCCGCCTGAGCGCAATGGAAGCGCTGGCGCGCTACGGCCGCTTCCGCCCGGCCATGCTGGACGTGCTGGACCTCAACCCGCAGAAGATGAGCACCGCCATGCTGGTGGACTGGCTGGCGCTGCTGAACCGCGCAGCGGACATCCCGCAGCGCGCCGCGCGGCTGAGCGAGGCGGAAAACCTGCTGCGCGCGCGGCTCACCTACCAGGGCACGCGCATGGGCTTCAGCACCGAGGCCAACGACAACGCCTGGTGGCTGATGGGCAGCGCCGACGTCAACGCCGCCAAGCTGCTGCTGACGGTGCGCAAGCTGCCGGGCTGGCAGGCGGATATGCCGCGCCTGCTCACCGGCCTGCTGGGGCGTCAGCAAAAAGGCCATTGGGGCACCACCACTTCCAATCTGTGGGGCAGCCTGGCCGTCGCGCAATTCTCGCGTCAGTTCGAAACCACGCCGGTCAGCGGCCAGACCAGCGCCGCGCTGGGCGGCGCCAAGCTGAACCTGGGCTGGCCGCAGGAAGGCGTCAAGGCGCTGGGCCTGCTGCCCTGGCCCGCGGGCGCCGGCAGCCTGCAGCTCAAGCACGCCGGCGGCGGCGCGCCGTGGGCCACGGTGCAGGCCGAGGCCGCCATCGTGCTCAAAGCCCCGCGCTACGCCGGCTACAGCATCAAGAAAACGCTGAGCCCGGTCAGCCAGAAAACCAGCGGCCAGTACCAGCCCGGCGACGTGGTCAAGGTCACGCTGGAGATCCAGGCGCAAAGCGATATGACCTGGGTGGTGGTCAACGACCCGATCCCGGCCGGCGCCACCATCCTGGGCTCCGGCCTGGGTCGGGATTCCGCGATCAACGCCAAGGCGGACAACGACGGCGACCCCGCCGACTACGTAGAGCGCCGCTTCTCCGGCTACCGCGCTTACTACGGCTACGTGCCGCGCGGCGGCCTGAAAGCCAGCTACGCCATGCGTCTGAACACCCCCGGCGCCTTCAAGCTGCCGCCGACGCGGGTGGAAGCGCTGTACGCGCCGGACGTGTTCGGCATGTTGCCCAACTCGGTGTTCAAGGTAGGAAAAGGGGAAAATTAAGCCGGCGCCCCCTCTTTGGCCAATGTCAAAGAGGGGCGCCGCAAGCGGGCAATGCCTCATGCCCGCACGTCGACCGCTTGCGTTCAAGGCAGCGGTCGCCGCCTCCGGCAGCCGCCGCTTACGGAATGACGATGGACACGCTGAGCACGCGCGTTCCCAGCCTTTCTCCATGGGAACCGTCAGACTTGGGGCGGCCGTAGAGATGGAGCGTGATGCGGAAATCTTCTCGGCCAGAGTCCGTCACATCATGAGCCCAGTAAAAAAACGATGCTTTTTCAGCATGGAGCCGCTCCATATTGATTTCGGAAGTGGCGGCATCCTGCTCGGGCAGCAACTGCCCTCTTTTGCAGAGGCATGGAGCGGTGATCGAGGTGGCTGCTTGCCCTCCGACACGGTCAACGGCATAGGGGATGATGCCCATCCCCTGACTTGGAGAGGCGCTCGCGCCATACCAGCGTATCGTATTCCCCACCCTGGCATCGGGCAGAGACAATAGGAGCAGACCATTCTGTAAACGCTCCTCGACTAGGGTATGACTGGAAAAAACCCGTACCGCGCCTTCATTGACCGCTGCGGGCGAATCCTCCTGCAGACCCAAGACGTTTTGCGGCACGTCCGGTTGCAGCGCCAGGGTCAAGTCGATAACCGGATTCATAATGCATCCTTACAATAGGTGAAGTGCCGGCAAGCTGAACAGTTTGCCGGCACTTCGGTTTCAATGAAATCTGATAGTTCAAGAAACCTGAATAACGGGATCCCAATAGAAATAACCAAGTGTTTTAACTTGATTGCCGCTTACTTGCTCGGTGATATAGAACCAAACCTGATAATTTTCAGTGCCCGTATCCGTTACGTTGCACCCAAGATAGTAGTTTGGAATTTGTTGCGCCGTATAATTCAGCGGATCCACCACTTTGTCCGCATTCTGATTGGGAATGGGCACCCAAGGTCTGGACTCGGTCGGAACCGGGATGGAGGTCACCTGACTGCCGGAGAATTTTTGAATTTTGTAAACGATAACGCTTTGGCTGACGTTTGAAGACAAAGACAGTGCGCGCCACCGGATCACGTCATCCACCTCGGCCTTCACCGCCAAATCAGCGGAAGCTTGTCCGCCTGTTACAAAGCGGCTCTCCGCCACCATATAAACGTCCTGATGGGCGATGCCGGTTGGTTGGCCAGAGTTTTGGCTTGGGCCAGGATACTTGTTGAGAATGGTTTGCGTATCGAACACCATTTCAATGTTGACAATATTGCTCATTCCTTCCTCCACATGTAGATCATTAATTAGGAGAGGCCGCTTCGCCCCAAGGCCTTTTATTGATACAACAGGATCAAGAGAATAGAACCTAGTGCAAATACCTAATTAACAGCATACAAAATATTTAATTGCAGATTAAAATGTTTTATTACATAATATCACAACAACAATCAATTACCGTAAAGACCACATGCAATGCATGCTCCACTTTCATGCCATCCACTCAGCCACAAACTCGGTCTCGCACATGACGCGCATCCTCCCTCTTCGACTGCTGCGCTCTAAACCTCCACGCCAAGCCTGCCTTTGGGAGCAAACCTCCATAAAGGGGGGGCAGTGGCTGGCCGCCCTGATTCTGTGCGGCGCCGCCGCGCCGGCGCTGGCCCAGCCCAGTTTTCAGCAGGTCAAGGCGGAATGGCGGCCTTCGGACGTGGTGGTGCTGGACCGCAACGGCCAGCCGCTGCAGCGGCTGCGGGTGGACAAGCAAGGCCGGCGGCTGGACTGGGCGGGCCTGGCCGATACCTCGCCGGCCTTCCGCCACGCGCTGGTGGTGTCTGAGGACCGGCGCTTCTATCAGCACAGCGGCGTGGACTGGTCCGGCGTGGCCGCCGCGGCCTGGGGCAATCTGTGGAACACCCGCACCCGCGGCGCGTCCACGCTGACCATGCAGCTGGCCGGCCTGCTGGATAACGATCTCAAGGTGGGCCGCAACGGCCGCAGCCTGTGGCAGAAGATGGGCCAGGGCTGGTCCGCCGCCTGGCTGGAAACCCACTGGAGCAAGGCGCAGATCCTGGAGGCCTACCTCAATCTGGTCGGCTTCCGCGGCGAGCTGGTGGGCCTGTCCGCCTTGTCCGCCACCTTGTTCGGCAAACTGCCGGCCGGCCTCAATCTGGAAGAATCCGCCATCGCGGTGGCGCTGATCCGCGCGCCCAACGCCGCGCCGGACAAAGTGGCCGCCCGCGCCTGCCGCATCCTGCAGGACATGCGCCGCCGGCCCAATTGCGCAGCGCTGGCGGTGCGCACCCGCCAGGCGCTGGCGCAGAGCCGCGCCGCCAATCCGCTAGCGGAGCAGGACGCGCCCCACTTCGCCCAAAAACTGCTGCAGCGCCAGCCCTTGACGGCCGGCAGCCGCATCGCCTCCACGCTGGACCTGGGCCTGCAGCGCTACGCCGCCTCGGTGCTGCGCCGCCACCTGGCCGCGCTGGCCCAGCGCAATGTGCAGGACGGCGCGCTGGTGGTCTTGGACAACGCCAGCGGCGACATCCTGGCCTGGGTGGGCTCCAGCGGCCGCGGCCTGTCCAACGCCGCCGAAGTGGACGGCGTCACCTCGCTGCGCCAGGCCGGCTCCACCCTCAAGCCCTTCCTCTATCAGCTGGCGCTGGAGCGACGCTACCTGAGCGCCGCCTCCCTGCTCGACGACAGCCCGCTAAGCCTGCAAACCGGCGCCGGCTTGTACGCGCCGCAAAACTACGCCAAGGACTTCAAGGGCCTGGTGTCGGCGCGCACCGCGCTGGCCTCCTCCCTCAATGTGCCGGCGGTGCGCGCCATCGAAATGGTGGGCCCCAACGCGCTGCGCGACCGCCTGTACCGGCTGGGCCTGAGCAGCCTGCAGCAGGACGGCGACTATTACGGCTTCAGCCTGGCGCTGGGCGCCGCCGACATCCGCCTGCTGGAGCTGGCCAACGCCTACCGCACCCTGGCCAACCAGGGCCTGGCCAGCCCGACCCGCTGGACGCTGGCGGACCCCAAGCCCAAGTCGCAGCGGCAGCTGGACGCCGCCAGCAGCTTCATCATCGCCGACATCCTGTCCGACCGCACCGCGCGCGCGCGCACCTTCGGCCTGGAAAGCGCGCTGTCCACCCGTTACTGGAGCGCAGTGAAAACCGGCACCAGCAAGGACATGCGCGACAACTGGGCGGTGGGCTTCTCGCGCCAGCGCACGGTGGCGGTATGGGTGGGCAACGCCGCCGGCGAGCCGATGTGGGACGTGTCCGGCATGCACGGCGCGGCGCCGGTGTGGCAGGCGGTGCTGGACCGTGCGCAGCAAGGCGCGCCGGCCTCCCTGCCGCCGACTCCGCCGCCCGGCGTGGTGAGCCAGAACGTGCGTTATGAAGGGGATGTGGAAGCCAGCCGCCGCGAATGGTTCCTGGCCGGCACCGAACGCGCGCTGATCGTGCCGGAGCGCGGCAGCGCCGCCAGCCAGACGCCGGGCATCGCCGCGCCGGTGGACGGCAGCGTCTACGCGCTGGACCCGGATATTCCGCCGGCCAATCAGCGCCTGTTATTGCGCGCGCGCGGCGTGGCCCGCCCGCAATGGTGGCTGAACGGCAAGCGCCTGGGCGCCGGCGCCAGCCTGGCCTGGTTCCCCTGGCCCGGCCGCCACGCCTTGGAACTGCGTGACGCCAAAGGCCTGGTGGTGGAAAAGATCCGTTTCGAAGTGCGCGGCGCGGTGGCCGCACCTGGCCGAAAGGCCGGCAAGCCCGGGCCCCGCGTCAACTAATAGCGGCAAACGCCGCGCCATGCCGTACACATAAATGGCGAGTCATTCCCATTTCAACGACAAGGAGCGGCATATGAAATATTCATTCGAAAACCTGGCGCTGTCCGGAGGCGGCGTCTGGGGCATCGCCTACCTGGGCATGCTGGCGGAGCTGGAACAGGCCGGCGCGCTGGCGCAGATCCAGCGCGTGGTCGGCGCCTCCGCCGGCGCCATCTCCTCCATGCTGATCAGTTTCCGCCTCAGCGCGGCCAAGACCCAGGAACTGTCCGACTCCCTGGACTACAGCAAGATCCCGCAAAAAGCGGCTGATCCGGCCACGCCGCAACTGCAGGCCGCGCACAAGGCCTTCCAGGCCCAGCTGGCCCTGCCGCCGCACGCCAAAAACATCTCGCTCGAAGACTTCATCTGCCTGCTGCGCCTGTTCAACAAGAAAGGCTGGTATTCCAGCGACTACTTCTACCACTGGCTGAAAGGCGTGGTCGCCAGCCAGTTCAAGGACGGCCGGCCGGACAAAAAATACACCTTCGCCGACTTCGCCAAGCCGGCGCTGCACAAAAACGACCAGCCCTTTCGCCAGCTCCACGTGATAGGCTGCGACGCCAACGCCCATCAGGCCAGAATATTCTCCGCCGAGCTGACGCCGGACGTGGAAGTGGCCGAGGCGGTGCGCATCTCCATGTCCATCCCCTTCTTCTTCGAAGCGCAAAACTTCAGCTACCCCGGCCAGCCAGCCGGCGTATTCGTCGACGGCGGCACCATCTGGAACTACCCGATCAACTTCTTCGACGACAAGTACCCAGCAAAGCCCAAGCAGGGAGAAGATGAGGAGGAGGAGAAAACCTTCGGCGCCCGTTTCGACGCGCCGCCGGGCAAGCCGTCATCGGACGCCAACCTGATCCAGCACATCCAGAACATCGCCCAGAGCGCCTGGCAAGCGCAAAACCTGAACTATCAGTATTCGCCGCGGGATCAGGCGCGCAGCATCAATATCCCCACCGAAGGCGTCTTGGCCACGGACTTCAATATCAAGACCGGCGACGACAAGTATCAGCGGCTATTCCAGGCCGGCGCCGCCGCCACCCGCGCCTTCCTCGCCAGCTGCGAAAGCTAAGAAGCGGCTCAAAGACTCGCGAGCAAGAGCGAGACAAGGCGTTGCGGCTGAGAAAGCGGAATGGTCAAGCGGTACATGAGCATTTCGAAGGTGTTTTCAACGCCGTATCGCCGCAGCGCAGCAGATCGTAACAGCCGCCCGCGCCTGACGGCGCGGGCTACGCTCACTCCGCGGCCAGCAAACGCCAGCGCTGATTCGCTCCGCCGTGGCAGCTCCATTGAATCAGTTGCTGGCCGGCCAGGGACGAGGCATTGGCCACGTCCAGGCATTTGCCGGCCTGCGCGCCCGCCAGGCTGTACGCGCCGGCTCCGTCCGCCTTCAGGCTGAAGCGCTGATTGGCCTGGCCGCTGCACGGCCACTGAATCAGCTTGCCGCCGTCCTGCTTGGCGCCGCCCTCCACGTCCAGACACTGCCGGGAATGCGCGGCGATCAATTGATAGCCGCCGCCGCTGGCGGCCAGCTGCCACACCTGGTTTTGCCCGGCGGCGGCCTGCTGAACGACGGCCGCGCCGGCGGACGCGCTATTGTCCTTGACCGTCAGCCACAGCCCGCTGCTCAGGGACTGCAGCCGGTAAGACTTGCCCGCCTGCGGCCCGACGGCGCTGCTGTCTATCAGCTTGCCGGCGCGCGCGTCGCTGCGGTCCAGCACATCGGTCACGGTCAGATTCACTTGCAGCTTGGCCGGCGTCGGCGTTCCCGCCGGCAGCTTCAAGCTGGCCGTACGGCGCTCACCGGCGATTTCGCCGCCCTGCGCCAGGATCTTGCCGCTGGCCGCGTCGCTGACGCTGAGCTGGTATTTGAACTGAGGCGCGCCATAGGGGCTGGTTTGCCAGCTCGCCGTCACCGCGCGCGCGGCGGCGTCGTAAGCGGCGTTCAACTGATCGATCTTGGCCGGATCCGCTTCCGGCGCCGCCGGACGCCGGGCGGTGGAAATCAACGGCGATTGGAAGCCGGCCAGCGGCGCGCCCTGCTGCATCACAAAGCGGCCCTGCGCGGACACCGCGTGTTGCTTGGCCTGAGCCGGCGTCAGTTCCGTGACGGTGGGCGTGGCGCGATTGATCGCCTGCCAGCCCTGAGCGCCGCGCGCCCAGACATCGTAATACTCGGCGCTGCGGGTCACCTCCTTGGCCTGGCCGCTCCAGTTCTCGATGAAGCTGTTGGCGGACTGGGCGGCGAAGTCGATATTGGCTGCCGGGAAATCGAAAGTGGCGTGATGGGTCCAAATCCGCGTGGCTGCATCCCGCGTCCACATGCCAAAGTAAGTGTGGCCGTTTTGCTGCCAATTGCGCACCAGGGACGTTACCGGCTGGCCCAGCGTCCACTTGGTCTGCAAATCGAAATACTTCAGCCCCTCGCCCTCGCCGCCAAAGCGTTCCACCTTGGCGCCGGGCTTGGCGTACACCGCGCGTATCGGCACGCCGTGCACCGACACCGGGTCCCAGATTGAAAAGATATAGGCCGGCGCGCCGTTGTTGTGGCTCTGAATGCCGGTATAGCCGCCGGCATCGCGGCCGCCGTTCCACCCCAGGGTCTCGTAATAAGTGTGCTGATGCGTGTTCAACACCTTCACCGTCATCATCAGGATGTCGGCGGACACATTGGGATAGTTGAGATGGGCGGACCCGGTGCCGGCCAGCGCCGGCGCAATGGGAACACAGACAAGAGCCAAGCGGGCGAGACCGCGGCTGAATGAGTACATGGCAACACCATTATTCAATAAGGGAAACCAAGGCCGGCCGCATACGACAACGGCCTGCCGCCAAAACACTTAATAAGTGAGTGAACGACAGGCCGTCGGGTTCCGCCCCTGCGGCGGAATGGCACTATTTACACAGGCTCAACGCTGGATCAGATAACGTATCGTCGGGCCGTCCTGCTGGATTTCCAGCACGGTGTAGCCATGGTTCTTGGCGTCCAGCGGGATGTTGTTGATCGACTGCGGGCAATCGGTCACCACCTCCAGGATTTCGCCCGGCTGCAGCTGCGGCATCGCCTCCAGCGTGGCCACCGCCGGATACGGGCAGGGCTCGCCCATCATGTCCAAACGGTAATTTGGGGTATAACTCTGCTTGCTCATGCCGCCTCCTTGCTGAATCTAGCCGCCTGCGCCTTATTGGCGAAAAAGCGTTTTTCCCACCACATCACCGCCAGCATCGCCAGCGCCAACATCGCGTAAGTGAGCACCAGGCCGCCTTGCGGGCCAAACACCGCCAGCAGGTTGACCTTGGCGTAATCAGTGGCCACCGCCGGCGCGATATCGTCCCACCACGCCGCCAGCAAGGTGGCGCCGACGATATTGCCCAGCCCCACCCACCAGTAATGCACCTGGCCCTCCACCGCGCGATACATCCAGCCGGTTTCGCAGCCGCCGGCCAGCACGATGCCGAAGCCGAACAAGACCCCGCCTATCACCGCATTGGGGCCGGCCCACAGAATCTTGGGCGGCACGCCCAGCTGCACATAGCTGTACACGCCGATCACGCTCACCGCCATGCCGGCGATGATGGCCTTGGCCATCTGGGTGCGGCCGGTCAGCCACAGATCACGGAAGGCCGAGGTGAAGCACACTTGCGCGCGCTCGATGATCAGACCGAAAGCCAGGCCGAACAAGGCCGCCAGTCCCAGCTTGGGCATGGAGAAGGTGCGGGCCAGCGCCCACAGCGTGAAGGCGACGAAAATCAGCATGCCCAGGCGGAAACGACGCCGCGCCTGGTCCTCGCGCTGCTGCAAGGGCTGCGGCGCGCTGACTTTCTGCAGCTTCACCGGAATGCGGAACACCGGCAGCATGGTCACGCGCGCGCCCAACCAGGAACCGGCCGCGGTGGCCAGCGCAAACAGCCAGGCATGCAGGGAAAACTGCGGAATGCCGGTGAAGAAGGCCGCCAGATTGCAGCCCATGGCCAGCCGCGCGCCAAAGCCGGCGATCAGGCCGCCCAGCACCGCCTGCGCAATGCGGACGCGATGATGCGGCATGCGCAGCTTGACGTTGTTGGCCCACAAGGCTGCGGACAGGCAGCCGGCGAACATGCCTATGATCATCATGCCGTCCACACGGTCCAGCGGCGTGCCCTCAAGATGGATCACCTTGAAATAGCCCCAGGTTTCCGGATGGAAGCCAAACAGCTGCAAGGCGTGGCCGCCCCAGCGCGTGAACTCCCCGGTCACCGCCCAGAAAGTGCCGGTAATGCCGAAATAATATGCGGACAACACCCCGGCGGCGATCACCGCCGGCACCGGCGCCCAGAAGCGCACCAGGTATTGCGTCTTGAAATCCTGCCAAGTCATGGCTCAGACGTCTCCCAATAAAAAAACCTGCCCGCGGGCAGGGTCAAAAATATACGGTTGGCATTGTAGAACAGTGCGTGAACCATGTCAGCGCCGGATTGTCTCACCCGCCGCCTATCGCAGGCAAACCCAAAGCCGGCCGGACTTGATCTGACGCGGCACGGCGGACGCGCATCGGGCTTGCCGGCTGGTACTGATTAAAACCAAATCCCTTTGGCATCAAAGCCTTTGTGCGGAGCAGTAAAAACACATAGAATAAGCTCGCTTTTTAACAATAACTATCAACAGCTATCGCGTAAGCCACGATGCCGCCGCTACGGCGCCTGAACGCTTGCTCGCAAACCTTCGCCAGATAGAGCCCTGAACCCATGGACTTAAGCACCCTGCTCGCCAGCTTCGCCTCCGCCTTCAACCAGGACCAGCGCCTGCTCA